>JAQXVL010000053.1 GCA_029224905.1 Bacteroidales bacterium | reverse complement strand
ATCCGCAAGCCGGACTCGGCGCCACGTCTAACGATCAGCGCCTCACGTCGCTCTGCTACGCAACGCGCAACGACGGTCACGTGCTTGACATTTGGGTATCGGCTGCCAAACAAGGCGTTGCCTACTACACCTACAACGGCGAAGGTCAATCGGCAGTTGAGGCAATCAGCGCCGGTGCAATGCGAATTGGCTACAACGGACGCGAAGTCAGCGTGGCAGGTGCCGACGCAGCACGCATCAGCGTATACTCGACCTCCGGCGCGTTGGTAGCCGACGTCCGCGGTGAAAACACGCTCAACGTATCGCTTCTGAGCCGTGGCGTCTACATCGTCCGCGTCCTCGACCGCCAAGGCAACGTCGTAACAGGCAAGATACTTAGGTAAGAGGTAATGGGTAAGAGGTAAGAGAAGCCTCAACCCACAAACTATACAACGAAAAGAGAGCATCTGCAATGCGCGGGTGCTCTCTTTTTATGGAATCTATCTGAGACCGTCGGCTCTTAGAGTGTAATCTCTTTGTTGCCGGAGCGGTCGGTGAATACCAGGTGGTTTTGCAAATAGGTCGCGAAACTCTTTTTGTAGGTTTCGGAAATGGGGATGTATTTGCTGCCGAACACAATTCGATTGCGCTCGATGGTTTTGATTTTGGTGACGTTTACGATGTAGGAAGAGTGCACTCGAATGAACTTGTCGGGCGGAAGGTTTTGCTCAATGGTCTTCATATTCATCAGCGACATCACGGTGTTGGGCGTATCGTCGAGATAGAATTTGATGTAGTCCTTAAGGCCTTCGATATAGATAAGTTTCGAAAGGTCGATTTGAACAAGTTTGTATTCGCTTTTGACGATGATGTAGTTACGGTTGTTTAGTTGGTTTACGTCGGCGATTTGCGACTTTTTGTTCATCACGAACCATTGGTATGCCTTGTTTGCAGCAGATAAGAATTCTTCGTAGCTGACGGGCTTAAGCAGATAGTCGATGGCATTATGACGAAAGCCTTCGATGGCATATTGCTCGAAAGCCGTAATGAAGATAGCACGGCAGTTTTTGGGAAGGATGTTTGCAAACTCCATTCCGTTGAGTTCAGGCATTTTGATGTCGAGAAATACGAGGTCAACTTTTCCGGAGATTATAGATTTAATAGCCTCGGAAGCCGAAGAATAGACGTTTTCGAGTTCCAAGAACGGAGTTTTGTTGACAAACCCGGTGATGAGTTCTCTCGCCAAGGGCTCGTCGTCGACTACACAACATTTGATTGTAAGATCCATAATTAGTCGTTTTTAGGGTTTAGATTGATAGATAAATCAGAGATAAACATATTACCGCTTATTCCGTATGTAAAGTTATACTTATTATTATAGACCAGCGAAAGCCGACGTTTCAGATTGGAAATACCGATTCCGCTACTGCTTTTGTCGGCGAATTTTTCGGAGAAATAACTGTTTTCGGTGTGGCATAAAACGGTTGTTCCCGTCACTGATATGGATATCTTAATGACGGAAGGCTTCGACGAAGCCATACCGTATTTGAAGGCATTTTCTATGAGCGAGATGAATAGCAACGGAGCAATCTTGAGGTCGGACGACACTTGTCGAGGGATATCGACCGAGAGTTGATGATTGGCACTGAGTCGCAGTTTCATCAGTTCTATGAAGTTGCGAACGAAGTCGAGGTCTTTTGCGAGTTCGACCTCCTGCGAATCTTCGTAGAGGGCATAGCGTAGCATTTTGCTCAATTGATGGACGGCATCTTGCGCTCTTTTCGAATCGATTTGGATGAGTGCATAGATGTTGTTGAGCGTATTGAATAAAAAGTGAGGATTGAGCTGGTTTTTGAGGTTGGCAAGCTCCATATCCTTCTGCTCTGACATTATTTTTTCGTTCATACGTTCGATTTTCGTCCAACGCATACTGAATTTCAGAGCGAGACTCAATCCGACAGAAAGCAAAGAGATTGCAAAGTTGCGAAATGCCATTACGAAGTTGCCCGGAACCGGTCCGTGCATATGCCCAGGCGACTCAGGACGGGTTAAGCTGCTCAAGAATTCAGCGCCGGATACCAACAAGATGACGAAAATCAAGACACTGACGATGTAGAGCAGCATACGTTTTCGGAAGAGCAACCGGTCAATGAGAAAGAAATAATTGTAATAGAATACGATAATATAAACAACCGCGTGGATGTAAACGCCTAATGGTGCGGGATGATCCGGGTCGGTAAATGAATTTGTAAAAATCACTTCGGGCAAAATAAACACTATACTGATAACCAGGATGTGGGAAATCAGCGAAAGTATTGTTTTTCTATCGATTTTTACAACTTTACTCATATCTCAAAGCTTCAATAGGGTCAAGGTTTGCCGCCTTTTTCGCAGGGTACCAACCGAAGAATATACCGGTTACACTACATACTACGAACGACAAAATTACGGAAAATATTTGAATTGACACAGGCCAATTCAATAATATTTTCACACAAAATGAAGCAGCGGCACCAAAAATAACGCCGATGATACCTCCTGTAACACTGATAATTATCGATTCGATGAGGAATTGCGCTAGAATATCAATACCTCGAGCACCGATGCTCATACGCAATCCGATTTCGCGAGTGCGCTCGGTGACCGAGACGAGCATAATGTTCATAATGCCGATGCCACCGACCAGGAGAGAGATTCCGGCAACACAAGCGAGCAGGATGGTCATCATTTCGTTGGTAGAACTCATCATTTCGCTCAATTCTTGTTGCGAGCGCACGTTGTAGTCTTCCGAGTCGGAGTCTTTGATTTTGTGGTTGCGATTGAGCACGGTCTTGATTTCGGCGATAGCGTCTTCGGTTTGCGCACAGTCAACGCGCGACATCTTGCCCGAAGCCACCAACGCCTTTGCTCGTTCGAGTTGGTAAGCGCTGACCTCCAGGCTCTTCTCGGCAATGTCGATTGACTCTTTTGCGTAAAGAATGTCTATGTATTTACTGAGAATTTCCGTTTGGATGGTGTAGCGATAGTCGTCGATGCCGAGTTGGCTGATTTCCACTTGCAACTTGTCGGCTTCGATTTGGTTGCGGCGCTTAAAACTATTTAAGCGTGTTTTTCGGTCATTTTCCGACGATATAATGTTGAAGTAATGTTGAAGTCGCAGCGGAATGTGTAAAAAAAATGCAGATTCCGCTCGCATCTCGGGTATTTTTTATGAAAATATATAGACAAATATCAGCGAAAATTTCTATATTTGTGAGATAAACATAAAACTATGAACTACTGTATGTATTGCGGGGCGAAATTGTCGCCCGGAGATAGTTATTGCAGCGTTTGCGGCGCCAAAATCGAAGACGGACTGACGCCGCCTCCGGCTCCAATGTCAGCATCGATACCTCCTACTCCGACCGACGCGGCACAAACACCACCTCCGCCACCGCCATTCGCTTGCCGCAACATCTACAGTGCACCCGAATCGCATAAATCGTTTGTCGAATCGTTCAGCGAATACTTTGGCAACAGCACAGTAAACTTCCGACTCAAGGACTTGTTTGCCGACGTGTTTAAGCGCCATAGTCTGAGCGATGCCGAAGACATCTTCATCTGCGGCACGCGCTACACCACCCCACCCCTCTACGCCGTGCGTTTCAGTTGGCCGCGTCCGTGGCTCTACAGTCGCGTGCTGCTCATCATGACGATTGCATTCGTGATGCTGATGTTGTGCTTGGTGATGTTCGACAGCTCAAACGCAATACCGGGAGTCATCGTCGTCGGGTCGTTTGCCATGCCGCTGACCACGATGATGCTTTTCCTCGAATTGAATGCCTACCGCGACGTGAGCGTCTACAAGATTATTGTAACTTTCCTCGTGGGCGGATGCGCCTCGCTGCTCGCCACGATGATTCTTTATATGTTTATTACCCCCGGAATGGATTTCGTCGGAGCAATAATCATCGGCGTGGTCGAAGAAATCGGCAAGTTGATTATTGTCTACTACACCATCAGCCGACTCCGCACCTGCCACATCCTCACGGGACTGCTCATCGGCTCTGCCGTTGGCGCCGGATTTGCCGCATTCGAATCGGCAGGCTACGCCTTCAACTTCCTGCTCGACGATGAGGGCGGACTCTACACGATGTTCGACGTAATCGTGCTCCGCGGCATACTTGCTCCGGGCGGACACGTCGCATGGGCTGCCATCACCGGCGCAGCTATCGTTATGGCGAAAGGAAATCGCCGACTGAACACCGACATCCTGACGTCAGGTAAATTCCTAAAACTGTTTGCCATTCCGGTTGTGCTTCACTCTATTTGGGACATGCCTATCGGTATCGGCGAGGATATCCTCTTGATTCCGACGCTCCTTACCGTTGCTGTTTGGGCTGTGCTCATCGCCCTCATCAACGTCGGTTTAACTGAAGTTAGAAACATAAATATAACTCACATATGAAAATTTGCAAGACCTGCGGAAATACATTTCCCGACACAGTACGATTTTGTAAAGTCTGTGGCTCTCGATTAGTTTCAGAAGAAGAAGTTGCTACAACGACCGAAGCAGCGCCGACGGTTGAAGAAAAACCCGCCGAGCCGGAAAAGCCTATTGAGCAACCTGCTCCCGTGCCGGAACCTGAGCCGGAACCTGAACCTGTGCCCGAACCTCAGCCTGAACCCGAGCCTATGCCTGAGCCCGAACCGGAACCTGAACCGGAACCTGAACCTGAACCTGAACCTCAGCCCGAGCCGGAACCTGAGCCTCAGCCCGAACCGGAACCTGAACCCGAGCCGGAACCTGAACCTGTGCCAGAACCTCAGCCCGAGCCGGAACCAGGACCTCAGACTGCTCCCGTGCCGGAACCTGAGCCCGAACCTGAACCTGCTCCCGAACCCGAGCCTGAGCCTGCTCCCGAACCTGAGCCGGAACCCGAGCCTGAGCCCGAGCCTGAGCCCGAACCTGAGCCTGAACCGAAACCTGAGCCGAAACCTGTTGCTATTCCCGAGCCTGTAAAGCCGGCGGTTGAAGAACCTAAAAAGCCGGAAAATACAACAAAACCGATTAAGCCACAAGTGCCGGAAAAGCCAAAGAAACAAGGCAATTCAAAAAAGATGCTACCGATTATAATTGCGGCGGCTTGTGCAATCGTACTAATCGTCGTCGGCTTGTTTATTTGGAATTGGTATGCAAACGCAGCGACCTACATTACGCTCAACGAAAGCGAATTGACGTTCGGCAAAGCCGGCTCGTCGAAGTCGATCAACGTAGAGCATGACGGGCGCTCGTGGGATATCGAAACCGCACCATTTTGGGCGCATGCCGTAAAGAACGAGACGTCATTCACCGTAACTTGCACCGCCAACACCACCGGCAAAGACCGCCAAGGCATAATTGTTGTCAAGTCGGGACGCGTCACAGCCCAACTCGCCGTAACCCAAAAAGCTCGAGCATCCTACATCCGTCTCTCGGAAGGCGAACTCAACGTGGACCGCAACGGTGGCGCTGCCGACGTCAGAATCGACTCCGACAGCAACGATTTCAACATCGATGCGCCCTACTTCTGCCACATCGAGAAGAACGACAACGGTTTCAAGGTAACTTTTGAAGCCAACGACGGCAAAGCCCGCTCAGGCGAAATCATTGTCAGCGACGGCGATGTTCGCGCATCTCTGAACTTCGAACAACAAGGCGGATGTGACTACTGCGGTGGCGAAGGAACAGTTCGTTGTCCGCAATGCGGCGGCTCGGGATACAAAACCGAATGGGGATTATTCTCCGGCACTACCAAAACGACATGCGGCAGTTGCGGCGGAACCGGACGCGTTGCTTGCCAGCATTGCGCAGCACAGTAAACAGTAAACAGAAAACAGAAAACAGGAAATAGTAAACAGTATAAATTAAAATAGGAAGGTGCGCTCGAGCCAGTAGGTTGCCATTCCGGCGAGGTAGCCGAGGAAGGCAATCAGCGAGATGTGCCGAGCGTACCAACCGAAAGTCATCTTCTCCGCACCCATAACAACGACTCCCGCCGCGCTACCGATAATGAGCAAACTGCCGCCCACGCCGGCACAGTATGCCAAGAGTTGCCAGAAGAGTCCGTCTTGGACAAACATCATTGCCATCGGGTCGGTGGTGAGTGGCGACGCCACTTCGTACATACCGATACAACCTGCCACGAGCGGCACGTTGTCGACAATCGACGATGCCGTACCGATTATGCCCGTCACAAGATAGGCATTGCCGTTGGTCGTGCGTTCAAGCCACATTCCGAACTGCGACAACACGCCGATTTCGCTCAGCGACGCCACGGTCATCAATATGCCAAGAAAAAACAAGATGGTCGACATGTCGATTTTGTGCAACGTCTTCGACACGCGCTGCCCGAGCGTGCCTTCGGCTTCGTGCTCGTGACGCAGAAATACTTCGGTCATCGTCCAAAGCAGACCGAGCACAAGGAGTATGCCCATAAACGGTGGCAAACCCGTGAATGAGCGGAAGAACGGCACGAACATCAGTCCGCCAACGCCGACAACAAACACGGCGATGCGCTCTTCCTTGGTCAATATCATCTTGTTGAGTTCTTTCTTCGACGGCTCTTTTTCCAAATCGCCTTTCAACTTGAATTGCAGTATGAACGTCGGAACGAGTATCGACACAATCGACGGCAGCAGCACTTCTTTGACAACGCCTACGGAAGTTATATTCCCCTTAATCCATAGCATAATGGTCGTCACGTCGCCGATTGGCGAGAACGCACCACCGGCATTGGCAGCAAGGATAATAAGTGCCGCAAAAATCATTCTGTCTGCCTTTTCGGGCACTAACTTGCGCAGCACCATTACCATTAGAATACTCGTCGTAAGGTTGTCGAGTACGGCAGAGAGAAAGAACGTGATGGCTACAAATCGCCATAGCAGAAGTCGCTTGCCTCGCGTGGCAAGTTTAGCTCGGACAAAGTTTAGTCCGCCGTGGCTGTCGACCACTTCGACTATCGTCATGGCACCCATCAAGAAGAACAGAATTTCGCAGGTATCGCCAAGATGTTCGAGCAACACTTTCTGCCCGATGAACTGGCGCGCGGCGGCTACCTTGTCGTCGAGGTGAAACACCTCCATAAATTTTGAAAACTCTTCGGCATGAAATTCGCTGACGTATTCCGGACATCCGAACATGTATAATGTCCAACATACCGTACACATCAACAACGCAATGGCTGTCTTATTGACTTTCAACCCGTTCTCGAGCGCTATACAGATATACCCGAGCAAAAATACTACTACAATAGCAAATGATAGAAACATAATAAAGTCGTCTTCTGATGGTTCCGTGTTTGTATTGCAAAATTACGGAAAAAATTCTTTAATTTAAACACATACGATAATTTTTTGGTTTTTTAACAAAACGAACATCAAAGAAAAGACGCCATAAAGAAAAAACCGATTATTTTCACAAAGATTTTACTCAAATACTTGCACAGATATAACTAATTAGTTATATTCGTGCAGAAAAGATTTTAAACGACCTCGAATTATGATAAAGATTAACGAAGATAAATTAGCCAAATTGTCCACGACAAACCAAATGCTTGACGAAAAGTATGGTGAGCATGGGACTGCGTCACGCAACGAATTTGATGAACAATCTTTAGCGTGGTTCTACGGAAATATGCTAAAAGAACGTCGCAAAGAATTAAAAATGACGCAAAAGGAAGTAGCCGAAAAACTGGGTCGCGAGCAGAGTTATATCGCAAGGGTTGAACGAGGAAAGGCGGATATTCAATTATCAAGTTTTTTCAGAATTGCCGGCATACTTGGCATTCAATTCGTACCATCGTTTGTACAAGTTTAAATACAATTCTGCGATTTTTTCGGTTGGGGAAAAAATTTTTTTGGACTGTTTCGAAAAAAAATTCTTCCTTTGCAGCCGAAAATAGTTAGAGTGCGTTCTTACGACTTGGCGCGGTTGATGATGTAGATTCCGGCAGTTGCCAGCGTGGCGGCGACGATGTATTTCACGTAGAACGTCTCGCCGAGGCAAATGCATGAGGTGACTGCGCCGACAACGGGTATGAGCGAATTGAATATCGCCACTTTGCCAATAGGATTGCAACTCAACAACTTGTTGTAGAGGGCAAAACCGACCGTAGATATGGCTATCAAGAGTGCGAGAATGATAAGACCGGTCGCAGTAACGTGCCCGAACGTGCCACCTGCCGCATATCCTCCGACGACGAGCAGCACGCCTCCGATTGCCAGGCTATAGCCCGTGCCGACAAAAATATCGACGCGGCGACTCAGTCCGCGGGTCATCAGCCCGGCGAATGCCGAACAAAGTGCATTGAGGATAATCATACCGTCGCCGCTGAACGTAAAACCGTCGACAATATCGGCGTTGGAGAAATTGAGCGCAACCACTCCGGCAATGCCCACGCAGCATCCCAGCAGTTTGCTGGAGGTAAGGCGGTCGCTCTCGAAGAACACACATGCCAGGATGACGAGCAGGAATACGCTCATCGAGTTGAGAATCGCCGCTCGTGCACCGGGACTGTGCGAAAGTCCGAAATAGAAAAACGCATAGTGGAGCGTGGTGTTGACCACCGCAAAAGCAACGACGTAGAGCCATCCGCTGCCTCCCGTTACGGCAAAACGTCGATGTGCGGCACGCGCAAGTGCGAGGATTATCAATCCCGAAATCGTAAAGCGCACACCGGCAAACACCATCTTGCTGCCGGTCATGTCGGCAGTGATGGCAAATTCGCGGAAGCCCAACTTAATGAGCGGATAAGCCCACCCCCAAGCGATAGCCGCCGTGAGGGCAAACACCACGACCCATAGCGGGCGCTGAAAAATGGTCGGTGAATCGTTACCCATATATAATAAGGTGTAGCGACCGTTAAAAGTGCAGTTGGCTGTCGACAATGGTGAGTTCGATGCCCATCTCCTCGATGCGACGTGCCGTAGCCGCCGGAATCTTCGAGTCGGTAATGATGTGGTCAACCTCTTCCATATCGGAGATTTTGCTGAAACCGCGGCGCCCGAATTTCGACGAATCGGCAAGCACGATGGTTTTCTGCGCTGTCTGCATCATCACACGATTGAGCATAGCCTCCATCATATCGGTGGTCGTAATGCCAAAGTCGAGGTCGATACCGTCGACTCCTATATATAACTTACTGCACGAGAAATCGGCGAGCGCCGACTCGGCATACTTCCCGACAACCGACAGACTGCTATGGCGCAACATGCCGCCGAGCTGGATAATGTCAACATTGCGGTCCTTCGAAAGGATGGTAGCCACCTCGAGCGATGCGGTAATGACGGTCAACTTGTCGGTAGTCACGATATTGCGCGCAAGAGCGTGCATGGTGGTTCCCGAAGCGATGAGAATCGAATCTTTAGGCGTTATCAGCGAAGCCGCCTTGGCTCCGATTGCGCGTTTTTCGTCGACACATAACTTCTCCTTATCACTTACATTCCTGTTATCTATGTAGGGGTCTATCAAAATTGCCTTACCATGGTTTCGGTAAAGTTTTTTCGCCCTTTCAAGTTCTGTCAAGTCCTTTCGTATCGTAACCGACGACACATTAAGTTGCTCCGCCAAGTCGGTTACCAAGATAGAACTGTGCTGCATTAATGCATTTAATATAAATGTATGTCGCTCTTCTTTTGTCATGTTTTCTTAGAGACTGATTGTATTTCTTCTCAAAGGTGGGCATAATTTTTAAGATTTGAAAGTTATTTGTGTTAATCTTTGGTAAATTACAGTAAACATAGCGCTTTAGCGCTTTCGTTTTGCCAAAGATTATAAGCATTTTGTTTCGTTCGAAAATATGTTGTGAAACACATTTTGAAATAATGTGCAATTTTTTTTGAAAAAAAACTTGATAATATTTCGTAATTATAAAATTTGTTTCTACATTTGTTGCGAAATGAAATTTCAAATGTTTTTAACGACAACAATCTCGACTATTTCATTTCGAAGCGAAAGTAGAAAAATAACAGTTTTTAGATATGGTAGAAAATAAAAGAGACAATGAATACGACGTAATAGTCATTGGAGGAGGCGTCACGGGAGCCGGCACGGCACGCGACTGCGCCCTTCGCGGGTTACGCGTATTACTTGTTGAGCGTTACGACCTGGCAGTAGGGGCTACGGGTCGAAATCACGGCTTGCTTCACTCCGGAGCTCGCTACGCCGTGACCGACGAAGAATCGGCTCGCGAATGTATCAAGGAAAATATGATTCTGCGCCGCATAGCAAGCCACTGCGTTGAAGAAAACGACGGACTTTTCATCTCGCTCCCCGAAGACGGGCTCGAATATCAGGCTACGTTTGTAGAGAAATGCCTGGCAGCCGGCATCAGCGCCGAAATCATCGACCCGCGACAAGCAAAACTACTTGAACCGTCGGTCAATCCGGAAATCATCGGCGCAGTTCGCGTACCCGACGGCTCGGTCGACCCCTTCCGACTCACGCTTGCCAACGTTGTCGACGCAAAACGCCACGGCGCTACCGTGCTCGTCTATCACGAAGTGACCGAACTAATCTCCGAACAAGGACGCATCGTCGGCGTCTCGGTTTTCGACCACAAGACGAAACAACAAAAACGATTCTACGCACCGTTGACAATCAACGCCGGAGGCATTTGGGGACACGGCATTGCCGCAAAAGCAGGCATACGCGTCGACATGTTCCCGGCGAAAGGTTCGTTGCTAATCTTCGGACACCGCGTCAACAACATCGTGCTCAACCGCTGTCGTAAGCCGGCAAATGCCGACATCCTCGTGCCCGGCGACACAATCTGCCTCATCGGAACGACATCAAGTCGCGTCGGCTTCGACGAAGTCGACGATATGCGCGTTACGCCCGACGAAGTCGACCTGCTGCTGCGTGAAGGAGTCAAATTGGCACCGGCATTAGCCACAACGCGCGTACTGCGCGCCTATGCAGGCGTTCGTCCGCTCGTAGCCGCCGACAACGACCCATCGGGGCGCAACATCAGCCGCGGAATCGTTCTGCTCGACCACGCCACACGCGACGGCGTCGAAGGGTTTGCAACAATCACCGGCGGCAAACTCATGACCTACCGACTTATGGCGGAATGGGCTACCGACCTGGCTTGCCGCAAACTCGGCGTCGACCGCAGTTGCACAACCGCTACCGAGCCGCTTCCCGGCAGCAATATGGAAAAAGTGTTCGGAAAAAACTACAAATCTATCCAAGTCGACTCGCGGCGGAATTCTCAAATACACCGTCACGGCGATATGATAGCAGGAATTTTCCACGACACGCCGGCGTTTTCCAGTCTCGTTTGCGAGTGCGAGAACGTCAGTGTCGGTGAAGTGAATTTTGCAATCAACGAGTTAGACGTCAACAACTTGGTGGACTTGCGTCGCCGCACACGCTTAGGTATGGGCACATGCCAAGGAGAACTCTGCGCTTGCCGCGCAGCCGGAATGCTTGCGCGCGCTCACAACTGCGCCGAGCGAGCACGCACCGACCTCGCCGACTTCGTTGCCGAACGCTGGAAAGGCACATACCCCATTGCTTGGGGCGACACCCTTCGCGAAGCCGAATACACACAATGGGTCTACTCAGGCATTTGTAACATTAACGATAAATAGAGCATTATGAAATTCGATACAGTCATCATAGGAGGCGGTCTTGCCGGTTTGACGTGCGGCATACGTTGCCAACAAGCCGGACTACGCACCTGCATCGTCACGACAGGACAAAGCGCGCTCCATTTCTCTTCAGGGTCGTTCGACTTGCTCAATGCTCTTCCCGGCGGAGAGAAAGTCACGAATCCCGCCGACGGAGTTGCAGCCCTACCCGACCATCACCCGTACAAAAATCTCGCCGACCGATTTCTGTCGCTTGCCGACGAAGCGAAACAGACACTTGCACAAGCCGGTATCGCGACAAAAGGCGACGCCCGTGCCAACACCTATCGCATCACGCCGATGGGCGGACTGAAAAGCACATGGCTTACACTCGCCGAATTCACAACATTCCCCGACCATACAGGTATAATAGGTAAAAATATTCTGATTGTTAACTTTTCCGGATTCCTTGACTTCAACACGAGTTTTATCGCTGCTGAAATGGAAAAACGCGGAGCGTCGTGCAGAATCGAATCGGTCAACATCCCGGCAATCGACCGTCTGCGCAAAAATCCTACGGAAATGCGTGCCACCAACATTGCCCGCGCTCTCGCCGTCAAGGAGACGTTTAACCAGTTCAGAGACTTGCTTAAAGTAATGTCTAAGGGATACGATTGTGTGGTATTGCCTGCCGTTTTTGACTTGTATGCCCCTGAGGTCGTGACGGCTTTGGGCAGAGAGATTAACGTTCCTGTGTGCTTAGTGCAGACAATGCCACCCTCGGTCCCCGGCATTCGCGTTCAGATGATGCTGCGCCGCCGATTCGAGTCGCTTGGCGGCGTATTTATGCCCGGCGACACCGTTACTCGTGCCGATTTTGACGCAAACAAAGTGAATAAAGTGTATACAGTAAATCATGGGGAGATTCCGCTTGAAGCGAGCGCATTCGTTCTCGCTTCAGGCAGTTTCTTCAGCCGCGGACTCACATCGACCCCCGACGGCATCAGCGAGCCCGTCGTCGGCGCCGACGTCGTTGCCGCTGCCAATCGCAGTGACTGGTATTCCGCCGACGTGTTTGCGCCTCAACGATATATGGAATTCGGCGTAGCAACCGACAACGAGTTCCATGTCGTCAAAGATGGCAAACCCGTCACGAACCTTTACGCAATAGGCTCCATTCTCAGCGGCTTCAACCCCATCGAACTGGGATGCGGTGCCGGAGTGGCTATGCTCACGGCAATCGACGTGGCTAACAAACTAACCGACAACAAATGATGAAAATGCAAGATAAAAACATAAGCGCAAACAATTTCGAGCAATGCCTCAAATGTACGGTCTGCACAGCCTACTGCCCGGTAGTTGCCGTGCGTCCCGAATATCCCGGACCGAAACAAGCCGGTCCCGACGGAGAACGGCTGCGCCTGAGTCGCGAAGGATTCTACGACGAAGCGTTGAAATACTGCCTCAACTGCAAGCGGTGCGAGGTGGCTTGCCCTTCCGACGTCAAAATCGGCGACATCATCCAACTCGCACGCATGCGATACAGCAAGCACAGCCCGTCGCTGCGCGACCGCATGCTCGCGAGCACAGATTTGGTCGGCTCGATGGCAACACGACTTGCTCCGGTAGTCAACGCATCGCTATCGCTCAAGCCCGTAAAACTCGTTATGGACAACGTGCTCGGCATCGACCGCCATCGCACATTCCCACGCTACAGCGCAACGACATTCGTCAGCTGGTTTAAGCGCAACGCGGCAAGCCAGCAAGCGCAATATCCGCAGCAAATCAGCTTCTTCCACGGATGCTACATCAACTACAACTTCCCGCAACTCGGACGCGATATGGTCGCCGTGCTCAATGCCTGCGGCTACGGCGTCAACTTGCTCGAAGGCGAACGTTGCTGCGGCGTGGCACTCATGTCGAACGGACTCATCGACAAAGCTCGCAAAGATGCCGAGCGCAACATGGCTGCCATCCGTCGAAGCGTCAACGAACTCGGTCGCACCGTCGTAGGAGCATCGTCGACCTGCATATTCACTATGCGCGACGAATATCCCCACCTGCTCGGCGTCGACAATTCCGACGTGCGCGACAGCATAGAACTCGCCACGCGATTCATCTTCCGTCTCATCGACAACGGCAGCGTTCAACTCCGCTTCCGACCCGACTTCAAGATGCGAATTGCCTACCACACGCCATGCCACATGGAGCGTCTCGGTTGGGCACACTATTCGACAAGCCTTCTACGAATGATTCCCGGCGTCACGCTTACCGTGCTCGACTCGCAATGCTGCGGCATCGGCGGCACTTACGGATTTAAGAAAGAAAACTACCCCACGTCGCAAGCCATCGGAGAATCGCTCTTCCGCAAAATCGAAGCCGCCAACCCCGACTTCGTGGCTACCGACTGCGAAACTTGCAAATGGCAAATCGAAATGTCGACGCCCTACTCCGTTGTCCACCCCATTTCGGTACTCGCCCAAGCAATCGACTTTGAAGAGACAAAGAAACTTAACATAAATAACCATAATAATTAAAAATTCACTATCATGTTTAAATTTTTAGCACCACCGGCATTTAAGCCCGAACTTCCTGCTGAAAAAATCGACTCTACCTACAAGAGTTACCGCTGGCAGGTCTTTTTAGGCATATTTATCGGCTACGCAGGTTTCTACATCGTGCGTAAGAATTTCTCAATGGCAATGCCATTCCTCGAGCCATTCGGCTTCGACAAAGGTGAATTGGGCATCGTGCTTTCGATGAACGCCATCGCCTACGCCCTCTCGAAATTCTTGATGGGCAGCGTGTCCGACCGAAGCAACGCACGAGTATTCCTTCCTCTCGGATTGGTACTTGCAGCGGTATCGATGATGTTTATGATTGTGCCCGTTGTGGCATTCGGTCCCGAACACAAAACAGCAGCAATTGTCCTGATGACCGTTCTCAACTTCCTCGTAGGATGGTTTAACGGTATGGGCTGGCCTCCGTGCGGACGCGTAATGACACACTGGTTCTCGCAAACCGAACGCGGCACAATGATGTCCATCTGGAACTGCGCACACAACGTCGGCGGAGCACTCGTCGGCCCGATGGCAGCCTACGGCGCCGTTTGGTTCGGCTCATGGTTCTACGGCAATCAAACCGACTACTACTTCCTAATCGGCACCTACGCATTCCCGGCAGCAGTTGCCATTTTCATAGCTATTCTCGCCTACGTACTTATCCGCGACACTCCACAATCGTGCGGACTCCCGTCGGTTGAAAAGTATCGCAACGACTATCCCAAAAACTATAGCGAAAAACAAGAAGAAGTACTCTCGACAAAAGACATATTCTTCAAATACGTGCTCAACAACAAAATGTTGTGGTTCATCGCCATCGCCAACGCATTCGTCTACATGGTACGCTACGGATGTCTCGACTGGGCGCCGAAATTCCTTATGGAGAGCCAAGGCTACAACATTAAAGAAGCCGGTTGGGCTTATTTCGCATACGAATTTGCAGCCATTCCCGGCACACTCATTTGCGGTTGGATAAGCGACAAAGTGTTTAAAGGCGGTCGCGCCATGACAACAACAATATTTATGGCTGTCGTTGCCGTATTCATCGCCCTCTACTGGCAATTCTCGGCAAATCCGACAATCGTAACCATCTCGCTTATCGGCATCGGATTCTTCATCTACGGTCCCGTTATGCTCATCGGTGTACAAGCCCTCGACCTTGCCCCGAAGAACGCTGCCGGAACGGCTGCCGGGCTCACCGGTTTCTTCGGATACTTCTTCGGAACGGCTATTTTGGCAAATATCGTTATCGGCTACGTTGCCGAAGCAGGTTGGGACTGGACATTCATCCTACTGCTCGCCGCATGTGCACTTTCGATTGTGTTTATGTTGTTTACCTACCCCGACGAGAAAAAAATGCTCGCCGACAAGAAATAACATAACACCCCGAAAAGTTATATAAATGTCATTATGTAAAATCTATTTTTATAGAATCATATTGGAAAATTAAGTTTCTTATAATCTAATCATTAACTAATTTAAATTATGAAAACAGAATCAAAAGTTATCAGAAAGATTACATTAGCGATTCTTTCAACTGTCTTCTGTGTTGGGGCTTTCTCGTGCCAAGACGACATTCGCACTGACGGTTACTCAACAAACGACGTTCCCGAACTGCTTCCGCTGTCGGAAGAGCAAAAGGCTGTCATTGCTTATTTGCCGAAAAATGTGATTATCGCTCACCGCGGCACTGAATTCTGGGCCCCGGAAGAGAGTGAAGCCGCAATGCGTTGGGCTCGTAATATGGGCGCCGACTACATCGAATGCGACCTCCAAAAGACGAAGGATGGCGTTATTCTTGCTCTCCACGATGAAAGTCTGCTCCGCACTACCGACATCGAAACGATTTATCCGAATCGTAAAAATGACTATACAAGTGCGTTTACGTTCGACGAACTTCTAAAACTCGACATCGGCTCTTGGTTTAATGAGGCTAATCCTGACCAGGCTCGCGCTTCGTTTGTCGGCTTGGATATTCTTACGCTCGAAGATGTGTTAGCTATTGCTGAAGGTAAGCGCATCAAACGTGACGCCAACGGCAAACGCGTTGTCAACCGCGACGCTGAGGGCAAATATGTCAGCACTGTCTACGAACCCGACCCGGCTGACAATGGCAACCGCCCCGGTGTTTACATCGAAACGAAAGCTCCTTATTTGTTCGCGGGTATGGAAAAAGCTTTGCACGATTGCTTGGAGAAGAATGGTTGGTATGCCGATAATATCAACGACATGAAGAAGATTGCTTACAAGGACGGCAAGAAGGGTGAAGTTGACATTGCCAACACTCCGGCTCGCATTATCCTTCAAACGTTCAGCCCCTCGGGCTTGCAAAATCTCAGGGCGGCTTTCCCGCGTTTGATTCCTACTTTGTTCCTTTGCTATGATTTTAGTGGTTCTCCTGTCAATTACGCCGAACTTATCAACTTTGCAATCGAAAATGGAGCGACTATCTTTGGTCCTAACATTGACTATGTTACCGGCTATCCTACGAGTTTAACACCCTGGCAAGGCGATATGATTCGTCGTTCGGGTCTCGACATCCATGCTTGGTCGTTCAACACGCAAGAGCAATATTTCAAATACACAGGTCCATGGTGTGACCCGCAGAAAGAGGGTGGCGCCGACAAGAACTATCTCGATGGTTCGTTTACAAACCTTACCGATTTGGCTTTGCGATTCTATAAGGAATCTCTTCAAGCATATGCTGATAAAGGCTTGAACTATTTCCGTTCGAACGCCGCACTCGGCATTGAAGACAATATTCACAAGAATAAGACTATGCGCACAGCACAAGAGGTGTTAGACGAACTTGGCTACTAATTCATTATTAACCCGCAAAAACTAAAGTTATGAAAAAATATATATCAGCCTTAGCGCTCAGCATTTGCTTCTTCGGTGCCGCTTATGCTCAAGAAACCGAAACGACAGAAGCTCAACAGGAATTGCAGGCCATAATGGACGAAGGCCTCGTGAAGTTTAAGACCGAAGACGGCAAGTTTTCTTTCCGTGTAGGTGCACGCGTCGACATCGATGGCGCTCACTATATTGACGACTATACCGACCGCTCAAGTGGCGCAAATTTCACTGCCGCTCGAATCCGTATGTATAGCAAATTGGGCGACAAACTCGACTTCAAGATGGATTTGGACTTTGCAACCAAAAACATT
Organism: Bacteroidales bacterium; assembly: GCA_029224905.1. Classification (GTDB taxonomy): domain Bacteria; phylum Bacteroidota; class Bacteroidia; order Bacteroidales; family Muribaculaceae; genus Limisoma. Next base: position 6,141 of record JAQXVL010000053.1, on the reverse strand, counting down.
ATGAAGGACGTTTATCTCCGTTGGCACAGCAACAAAAACGGCTTCCTCCGCGTAGGTAATTTTGCTGAAGCTTTTTCGGCGGAAAACATCCAAAGCACTATGGACTACCCGTTTATCAACAAATCGGCTACCGTTGAAACTTTCGGCACCGGACGTTCGCTCGGCTTGGCATATCGCTACTATCATCCGTATTTCTGGGGTGAAGCAGGTGTTTACTCTCAGAAATACAATAAGGAGCACAAAGCCGGCGATATGGGCTACGGCGTTTCGACTCGTCTGTTAGGCCGCATCACTCGCGACGATTGGAATGTACATATCGGTGGTTCGGTTAACTATCGCCGTCCCGATGCTAACGGGTTTACCAATGGTAACGACGACTACAATCGCTCTGTCACTATCGGCTCTCCGCTCGAGACTTCGATTGACAATACCCAATTTATCGGCGCTACGCTCAACAACGTGAAGAGTGTTCTTCGTTACGGTGGCGAAGTGATGGCAAACTATAAGAGAGTATACGTCAAGGGTGAATACATCGGCGCAACTTACGACCGCAAACGCGACTGGGATTACAGCTTTACAAATTCGTTAGGTTCCGTATTGTCGACGATGTTCCCAACACTTGATGCCTACAAGAAACTTATGGGCGAAGACGAGGCTGCAAAATTCAGCGGCTACAGCATCGAAGCAGGCGTTATTGCTATTGGTGGCGACTATAAATACAACAGTGTAGACGCACTTATGCGCCGTCCGAAAGGCAAAACTCTCGAAATCGTGGCTCGCTACAATCATACCGACCTCAACGACATTTTGCCCGGCAGCTGGTATTACAACGGCGGCTTCTACTCGAGCTCTTTGCACCAAGCTTTCGGCATCAGCAACCAATCGGTTAGCGGTGGTAAAGTCGACACTTTCACCCTTGGTATCAACTATTATATTACAAACAACATTGTTACGAGATTGAACTATTCGTATCAAAAGCTCAATCAAGAATACAATCGCACATTTAGAGAAGACAAAAACTTGCATTCTATTCAAGCAAGATTAGCGTTCGAATTCTAAAATTTACTTAATGGGCTTATAATACATAAAATTCTTGGTTACTGAGACTCGAAAGAGTCATAAAAGTCCCGCCGTAGCGATTACGACGGGACTTTTTTCGCTCGTCTTGCACTATTTTTAGATAAATCAGGCTGCGGCTCGGAAGAATCAAATGCAAAACTGCGTTTTGATTTGCTTTTTCACTCGCCTTGCACTAATTTTGTCCAATAAATCCAAAAAATTAGAGAAAACGCCATATTTCGGATATGAAGAAGATTGACTTTCAAACGCTCGACCGCACTGTGGTGCTTGGCGCTATGGTGCTGGTTCTTGCTATGATACTGACCTTGCCGTGGCTCGGCTTGGGCAATTTTTACACTCGCGGTGAGCCGCGTGAGGCACTTGTTGCCGTGGCAATGATGCAACAAGACAACTATATCTTGCCGTTCTTCCAAGGCGATTTTGCGTTCAAGCCGCCGATGCTCCACTGGCTTGTCGTGGTATGTTCTCTACCGCAGGGCTTCGTCTCTGAAACGTCGGCGCGACTGCCGTCGGCTTTGGCTTTGATAGTTATGGCGCTGGTATTTTTCCGCTTTACGGCACGCCGCACTTGCCCGAAACGTGCATTTATTGCCACCACGATTATGTTGACGTGCTTCGAAGTGCACCGTGCTGCCATGACGTGCCGCGTCGATATGGTGCTGATGGCGTTCATGGTCTGCGAAATTTTGGCTCTGTTCCGCTGGTACGAACGCGGACTGAAAGGCATGCCGTGGCTTGCGGCTCTGCTGGCTTCGGGTGCCATTCTGACGAAGGGTCCGGTGGGTGTACTGCTGCCGGCGATTGCGTTGGGATTGTTCTTGCTCGCCGACGGGCGCGGACTTAAAGCGGCTGTGGTGTGCGGCTTTAAATTGGCTATTCCTTCGCTGGTTTTGCCGGCGTTGTGGTATTTGGCGGCATATCGCCAGGGAGGCGAGCAGTTCTTAGACCTGGTCTTGGAAGAAAATATCGGCAGATTTTTGGGCAAGATGACTTACGAAAGTCACGAGCATAGCCCGTTCTACACCATTCCGATGCTGCTTTCCGGACTTCTTCCGTTTACGCTTCTGCTTGTATTCTGCCTGCCGGTGCTGAAATATCGCTCACAGAATACGCTTATGGAGCGCATAAAGAATTGGATTGCGCGCTTCCGCAGTCTTGATGCATGGCATCGCTACGCAGTGATTACGGCGGCTCTGATTTTTGTGTTCTACTGCATACCGAAGAGCAAACGCGGCGTCTATTTGCTGCCGATGTATCCGTTTGTTGCACTGCTTGTTGCCGATGCGATGATGTGGGCTTACGACCGTCACCGACGCGTTGTCAGCGCCTTCGCCGGCACGATGACAGCGATAGCCGGACTGATGGCGGTAGCTATGGCGGCTATTCGCTTTATCGACCCGCAGATGCTTGGCACGTCGCGCGGAGCACGCCGAATGGCTTCGCAGTTGGCAAGCCTGCAGACGGTCGACGATTCTGTGCTCTACATCGCCTCGATAGCACTTCTGATTGCCGCCATCGCGGTGGTTATCTCGATGCGTCGCCACCGCCTTGCGAGCATTGTCGGAGCATTGTTGCCGTGGATTTGCACGACAATAGCAATCGACGCTGCCGTGAACCCGGCTATCAAAAACAGTGTGCCCGACTACGATTTTGCGATGAAAACGCGCACGTTGCTCGAAGGCAATCCGGCATATTATTTCTGTGCCGACGATGAGGAAGAGAACGTGTTTACGGTCGATTTTTACCTTGACGACCGCGTCGAAGAGTTCCGCACGGCAGCGGAGTTGCCCGCGAAGGGATACATTTTCTTCAAGGAGCACAACCTGGCGAAAATCGACAGCGTAATGGCAGGAGTCGACACGCAAAAAGTGCTCGAAACGCCTAACGAATTTACGTGCTTTAAAGGTAAGATTTATCTTTATCGGTTCGAGAAGTAGGCGCTGTTGGCGCGGTTATGCGGCATCTTCGATGCGGTTATGCGGCATCTTTGATGCGGTTATGCGGCGCTATCGCGCGGTTATTCTGCGCCTGCGGCGCGGTTAGAAGGTCATAAGTTTTCTATACCCTATACCCTATACCCTATACCCTACACTCTTTTACCTCTTACCTCTTTTTTTTCGTTTTTCGCTTGCTTTTTCGCTCGCCTTGCACTACTTTTGACCCCGAAAATAATCGTCGGCGAACAAAATGTGTGTCGCTGGCGTTAATAGAGTAGTATGGACAACGAAACAAAACAATCGAAGTTAGACCTACGCTATATACGAATGGCGCGGATATGGGCTGAAAACTCGTACTGTCGCCGTCGTCAAGTAGGGGCGCTGATTGTAAAGGACAAGATGATTATATCCGACGGATTCAACGGCACGCCGTCGGGGTTCGACAATGTGTGCGAAGACGCCGACAACCACACGTTTCCGTATGTGCTTCATGCCGAAGCAAACGCCATAACAAAGGTGGCACGAAGCAACAACAGCAGCGAAGGCGCTACGCTCTACGTCACGGCGGCACCCTGTATCGAATGTGCCAAACTGATTATCCAAGCAGGCATCCGTCGAGTGGTTTTCAGCGAATATTATCGCATTGCCGACGGCTTGGAATTACTCAAAAAAGCAGGAATTGAATGTGTATTTGTCGACGATTCTAAAAAAGAAGACTAAATAACGACAACTAAACAAGGATACGAAAAAAGTTTATCGAATGAGACTGAAACATAACCCGATAATTTGGTTTCCGCTGGTTATTGCCGCATCGATTGTGCTGGGAATAATTGTTGGAAATCACATTTCGACAAAAAAATTCATCACCGACAAAGACCGCAAAATCAACACGGTGCTGAACCTTATCGAGAGCGAATATGTCGACACGGTCGACATCAAGGAACTCGTCGAGCTGACGATTCCGAAGATTATCTCAAATCTCGACCCCCACTCCTACTACATTCCGGCGAAAGACGTGCGCGCCACCAACGACGACCTGAACGGTTCGATTAGCGGTATCGGCATTACCTTTTCGATGCTAAACGACTCGGCGCACGTGCTGGAGATAGTGCCCGGCGGTCCGGCTGAAAAGGCGGGAATTCTTGCCGGCGACCGAATCATTACGGTCAACGACTCGTCGATTGTCGGTCCGACGATTTCGTCGGAGAAGGTGATGTCGATGATTCGCGGCGAGCGCGACACAAAAGTGAAAATCGGCATCCGCCGCAACAACAGTCGCAAGCCGCTGACGTTCGAAATCACTCGCGGCGACATCCCTATCAACACCGTCGACGCTGCCTACATGCTCGAAAAAGGCATCGGCTACATCAAGGTTAACAAGTTCGGACGCTACACCTACGACGAATTTCTGACAGCTCTGGTCTCCCTCAGCGAAGAGGGCGCAACGAAATATGTCATCGACCTGCGCGGAAATGCCGGCGGATTTATGGAAATGGCAACGCTGATGGCTAACGAATTCTTGTCGAAGGGCGAACTGATAGTCTACACGAAGGGACGCGACTCGCGCGAGAACATACAAGTGTGGAGCGACGACAACGGCTCATTCCACGACGATCAACTGGCAGTGCTCATCGACGAATATTCGGCGTCGGCAAGCGAAATCTTTGCCGGAGCCATCCAAGACAACGACCGCGGACTCGTTATAGGTCGCCGCTCGTTCGGCAAAGGTCTGGTGCAAAAGCAGACCTACCTACCCGACAGTAGCGCAATTCGCCTGACGATTGCGCGCTACTACACCCCGTCGGGACGCTGCGTGCAGAAAGACTACAAAGCAGGCGACGAAAGCACCTACTCGATGGAACTCTACGACCGCTACAGCAACGGCGAAATTTTCAACGCCGACAGCATCAAAATCGACAAGAGCAAGATATTTACTACCGTTGGCGGACGCACCGTCTATGGCGGTGGCGGCATCATCCCCGACATATTCGTGCCTACCGACACTACCGGCATGACGTCCTACTACGTGGCTTGCGCCAACAAGGGATTGCTGCAGCGTTATGCTTTTGCCTACACCGACCTCAATCGCGACCGCTTTAGCAAGATAAAAGACGTCGACAAGCTGATGCGCATTCTGCCAAGCGACGACGCACTGACCTACGACTTTATCATGTATGCCAAAGACAACGGCGTGCCCGTGCGCTGGTTCTACATCAACATGTCGCGCAAACTCATTGCTCGCCAACTCAAAGCACTGATTGCCCGCGACGTGATTGGCGCCGAAGCCGGCTACCGCATACAAAACAAGTACGACAACACCGTACAGGCAGCCGTCAAAGCCCTCAAGGCAGGCAAGGCAACGCCTCCCGTCACCGTGGGAAGCTCAAACAAAACCGACAAAACAGCAAAGAATGGACAAAACCGAATTACGCAAAATTGTCCGTCGCCGCAAAGCGGAAATGGGCTCCGACGCGAAGGCTCTGGCAGAACGACAAGCCACGGCGCGGCTAATGGACTTGCCGGAGTTTGTTAGCGCACGCACTGTGCTGGCTTACCATGCCCTGCCCGACGAACTGAGTACGGCACAACTGCTCGCCACAATCGGCAACAAAGAGTTGTATCTGCCGCGCGTCAACGGCGACGACCTCGAAATCGTTGCCTACAATCCGAATTCATTGACTTGCGGCGCTTATGGCATTCAGGAACCTGTCGGAGAAAAGACTGTCGGCATCGAAAGCATCGACGCCGTAATCGTACCCGCAATGGCATACGACCGCACAGGCAACCGACTCGGACGAGGTCGCGGCTACTACGACCGACTGCTCGCCGGCTCACGATGCCGAAAAATCGGCTTCGTCTACGATTGTCAGATTGTCGACCGCGTGCCAACCGACCCGTTCGACGTTGCCGTCGACGTTATTGTAACCGATAAACAAATCATCCGATATTAACCGCTATGGCTTTAGTAACACCCCAAACACGACTCGCCGACGTCATCGTGGCAGAACCTTCGGTAATCCCCGTTGTCAACCGCTTCGGCATCTCGCTTGGCGTGGGCGACAAAACCACCGACGAGATTTGCCGTGAGCGCGGCATTGACGTCAACTTCTTCCTGACAATCATC
>JAQXVL010000052.1 GCA_029224905.1 Bacteroidales bacterium | reverse complement strand
TCGGCCCGACGCTCCGCGACGTTCACACTCCCAAAGAGTCGATGCACATTCCCGCTGTGGAAAAATACTGGAATCATCTTGTAAAAATCCTTGAAATGGTAGCCGAATAGTGGGTTACCACATAAATATCAGCAGAGAGAGTCACGACCTGCCCGTCAGGTCCGCCTCTCTCTGTTTTTATACCTTAATAAACATAAGCCTATGAAAAATATACTGACACTCTTCGCACTCGCATTGGCAATCTGCTCGGCGGCATTTGCCAAAAACCACCACATATCCGTCGAAGCCGAGCGACCCCAAGTCGACACGACCGAAGTGGACTCGCTCGCCAAATACACCCGTCTGACCGACGACGACTACCGCCGCGTTGCCGAAGAACTCGGAGTGGAAACGGCGACAATAAAAGCCGTTGTCGAAATCGAAGCCGGCACGACGCATAAAGGTTTTGCAGCACCGGGAATTCCGCTTATAAACTTCGACGCCACAGTGTTTCGGCGCAACCTCTCGCGAGCCGGCAAAAGTTATAGCCGCCACGCACAGAATCCCGCATTCCGCAGTCCCGACGTTCGCCGCCACGGCTCCTACGGCATGGCGCAGTGGGCGCGACTCGAAAACGCCCGCACCATCGACGCCGACATCGCAAACGCCTCCGCCTTCTGGGGGATGTTCCAAATCGGCGGCTTCAACTGGAAAAAATGCGGCTGCGCAACGATTAATGAGTTCGTCGACCGCATGTCGGAATCGGAAGCCGCACAACTCGAACTCTTTGCGCAATTCTGCAAAAACTCCAACCTCGTGCAATATCTCAAAACCCGCAACTGGAGCAAGTTTGCCTACTACTACAACGGGCCGTCGTACCGGTCGCGTGGTTACCACACCAAACTCAACTCGGCATACCGAAAACACTCACGAAATCGTTAACTCTTTTTAACTCGCCCATACTTGCATTTGTCGGGCGAAAAGATTACTTTTGTAACAGATTTAAATTTGTAACGAATACAAACTGTGAGAGAAAGAGCTATAGAACGGTTGAAAAGGCTCAGCATCAAGCCTTCGGAGCAGAGGATTGTGATAATGCAATACCTGCTGACCCACCACAACCATCCCACAGCCGACATCATCTATAGCGAGCTGGCGCCGTCGATGCCCACACTGTCGAAAACGACAATCTACAACACCCTCAAGCTCCTCGCCAACCACGGAGCCGTGACGGAGATGACCATCGACAAGCGCAACGCCCACTACGACTTCGACACCGTGCCCCACTCTCACTTCATGTGTCGGCAATGCGGCAAAATCATCGACATGCCGCCCGACGACACTGCCGCCGAACCCGGAGCAAGTTATCACAACAGCCGGAGCGAACAAAACGGCATACAATTTGTTATCGAAGAAACGGAAATAAACTACAGAGGTCTCTGCGGAGACTGCCTGCATAAAGAATAGAACTATTAACAAAATTAAAAATCTCTTAGTTATGAAAAAATTCATCTGTACAGTTTGCGGTTACGTTCACGAAGGTGATGCCGCTCCCGAAAAATGCCCGTTGTGCGGTGTTCCCGCAAGCAAGTTCAAAGAACTTAAAGAAGAAGAAGGTCTCGAATTCGTTACCGAGCACGTTATCGGCGTAGCTAAAGGTTGCGACGAAGAGATGATTAAAGACCTCAACGCTCACTTCAACGGCGAATGCACCGAAGTTGGTATGTACCTCGCAATGTCGCGCCAAGCCGACAGAGAAGGCTATCCCGAAATCGCCGAAGCCTACAAACGCTACGCTTTTGAAGAGGCTGAACACGCTGCAAAATTTGCCGAACTCCTCGGCGACTGCGTTTGGGACACCAAGACCAACCTCGAAAAACGTATGGCAGCGGAATCAGGTGCTTGCGCCGACAAAATGCGCATCGCAAAACGTGCTAAAGAACTCAACCTCGACGCCATCCACGACACTGTTCACGAAATGGCTAAAGACGAAGCTCGTCACGGTCAAGGCTTCCAAGGCCTCTACAACCGCTACTTCAAGAAGTAACAAACCATACTCAACGAACTCAGAAACAGGCATCGCACATACGCGTTGCCTGTTTTTTTGGCGTCAGCATACAACTGCCGCCGCTTTTTGCCGCCTTCGCTTGAATTATTCAGTCGTTTGACGTATTTTTGCAGAAAATTTGACTGATATGAACCAGGCTTTTATCACATGGACTTTTAATCCCGACTTAATATCGCACCCCATCACAATACGTTGGTACGGCATAATGTTTGTCATCGGCTTCGTCCTCGGCGTGAAAGTAATAGGCAGAATGTTTCGCCGCGAAGGCACCCCGAGCAGTTGGGTCGACGCAATATTCATCTACACAGCCATCTGCACCATCATCGGCGCACGCCTCGGCCACGTGTTCTTCTATGCGTGGGACTACTATTCGCAGCACCCCGAAGACATCATCAAGACCTGGGAAGGCGGTTTGGCAAGTCACGGCGGAGCCATCGGCATCCTCATCGGGCTGGTAATCTATAAATGGTGCGTCACCAAAAAGCCCTATCTGTGGGCGCTCGACCGCCTCGTCGTACCCGTTGCCATGGTCGGCGGACTCATCCGCCTGGGCAACCTGATGAACCACGAAATCTACGGGCATCCCACCGACCTGCCCTGGGGATTCCGCTTCGTCGAAAACGTCGACGCCTGGCTCAAAGGCGCCGAGCCGATATTCTCACAACCCTCCCACCCCACGCAAATCTACGAGTCGCTCTGCTACTTCGCCCTGTTCGGACTCCTTATGTATATGTATTGGAAGCGCAACAGCGGTGAGCGCCAAGGTCTGCTTACCGGCACATTCCTCGTAGGATGCTTTGCCTCGCGATTCCTCATCGAATTCATCAAAAATCCGCAAGAAAGTTTCGAGGTGGGAATGACACTCGACATGGGGCAATGGCTCAGCGTGCCGTTTGTCATCGTAGGCATCATCCTCATCGTCAGAGCACTCCGCATCGAGCGCGAGCACATCAAATATCCCGACAAATTTGCAGAAGAGCCGCGTAAAAAATGAGCAACATCATCGACATAGCTATCCAAAGCGGATGGCTGAGCGCCGAACCCACGGCACTTGAGCGCATCACCACGACGGCGATTATCACCGCCATCGGCATCATCGTCTACCTGTTCTGCACAAAAGTCATAGGAGAAATCCTCAAAAGATTCGCGAAACGAACAAAGGCCAAATGGGACGACCACCTCTTTACTCCACAGATGATAAAGGCGCTGAGCACGCTTGCCGTTGCCATCATCTGCTTCAGCCTTGCCCCGCTCATCGCCATCGGCAGTCCGGGTAGCATCAACCTGATAAACAAGGCGGGACAAATCATCATCCTCTTCGCCGGAATTCGCGTTGTCAACACCTTCATAACGTCGTTCTATGCCATCTCCGACATCACCAACGTAAAGCGCATCAAGACACTCCGCGGCGTGTTTCAGGTGCTCAAATTCGTGGTCATAGTCATCGGCATAATCATCAGCATAGGCATCCTCATCAACGAAGATGTCGGCACCATCCTCGCCGCTATGGGAGCTTACGCCGCCGTCATCGTCCTGCTCTTCCAAGACACCATACTCGGCTTCGTCGCCGGCGTCATCATGAACGCCTACGACACACTCCAGCCGGGCGACTGGGTGGTAATGGACGCGATGAACATCAACGGCGAAGTGCTCGAAACGAACCTCAACATCGTCAAAATACTCAACTGGGACAACTCCATAGCGACCGTTCCGACGCGGATATTCTTGGAAAAATCATTCCAAAACTACCGACAAATGCGCATGGAGAAGTCGCGCCGAGTGTGCGAAAAAATCTTCATCGACATCAACAGCGTAGCAACCGCCAAAGACAGCGCACTTGAAAGCTACAAACAGATTGTCACCAACTGGAATCAGAATGCCGTATGCGGCGAAGACCGGCTCACCAACCTCCACTTCTACCGCTACTACCTCGAGCAGATGTACGCCCCCTTGCGCAGTACCGAGCCCAAGCAGCCCGTCACGCATCGGCACATAATGATAAAAACCCTCCAAGCCACGCCGACAGGACTTCCCGTAGAAATCTACTTCTTCACGTCGGCGACCGAATGGGTCGACTTCGAGCACTTCAAAGCCGAAGTGGTCGAAACCGCCATCGCCGCACTAAGTCTCTTCGACCTGCGTCCGTTCCAGTCGCCCGCAGGCACCGACATCGCCGGCATCAAGGCATAACCTGCATTATTTCAACCGCTTAATCACGCGAGCGGGGTTGCCCACTGCAACAGACCGGTCGGGAATGTCCGACACCACAACGCTACCTGCGCCGATGGTCACGCCGTTGCCTATCGTCACGCCCGGCAGTATCGTCACACCGCCGCCGAGCCAGCAACTGTCGCCGATTGTCACCGGACGCGCCCACTCCATACGCGTATTGCGCTCGTCAGGGGCGGTGCTGTGGCACGCAGTATAGATGCTCACATTCGGACCGATAAAACAGTCGTCGCCAATCGTCACAAGCGCCTCGTCGAGAACAGTCAACCCGAAATTGGCAAAAAATCGCTTGCCGACACGGATATGCTTACCATAGTCGCAATAGAAAGGCTGATTGACAAACGTATCGGCATCGCATTTACCCAGAATTCGCTGCAGCATAGCCGAGCGCGCCTGCAAATCTGTCGGGCGAATACGATTATACTCCCAACACAAATCCTTGACAGCATTCAGCATCTCAATCAAATCAGCATCATCGGCGCGATACACCTCCCCCGCCAACATCTTTTCGTATTCAGTTTTCATATTCATTATTCATAAAAAACCATCTATTGCAAAT
>JAQXVL010000051.1 GCA_029224905.1 Bacteroidales bacterium | reverse complement strand
TTAAAGTTATTTTGTGGATGACAGCAAGACTTTCCGAAAGTACAAGTTTTTCTTTCGAGAATATGGAATCAACCCTTCGTACTTGGAAACAATGGGGTGTTGAAGGTGTTAAAATCGACTTCTGGGAAGACGACTCGCGCGAAACTATGGAACGTATGGAGTTGCTGCTTAAGCTAACTGCAAAATATAAGATGAACGTAAACTTCCACGGCTGTACACGTCCTTCCGGATTGCGCCGCACATATCCTCACCTTTTCTCTTACGAAGGTATTTTGGGTGGCGAAAATAACTTCTGGGCGGAGGCTAAGTATATGACTGCTCAACATAATATTAACTCAATTCTTACCAGAAATGTTATCGGTCCGGCTGACTTTACTCCGGTTGACTTTGCTTCAATAAATGGTCGTTTGAATCAGAGATATTCATTTGCTCAGAATCTTGGATTAAGCGTTGCATACGAAAACGGTCTTCTTCACGTTTGTGAGTCATATCAAAACCTTTTGCCTTATGGACCGTCTGTGATTTTGAAACGCGTCCCACAGGCTTGGGATGAAAGCAGACTGCTCGAGGGTGCTGTTTCTCAATATCTTACTATTGCTCGACGCAAAGGCAACGACTGGTGGCTCGCCGGACTGACAGTGTCGGCTCGCACGGTTAACGTCAACCTCTCGCAACTTTTGCCCGCCGGTAAAACATATACGGCATACATCTATCGCGACGGGGATACTCGAAACAAAATTGTTGTAGAAAAACAGACTGTTACATCCGCTTCTACATTGTCGATTAACGAAATAGAAAACGGTGGTTTCCTCGTGCAGATTACTGAAAATGCCAACCTGGAAATGCCGATTCCCGAAACCACGTACGAGGCTGAATCGTCGGCTAACGAACTCAGCAGTGATTTGACCGTTTCTTCGGATAATGCTATTTATACTTCAGGTGGAAAAAAGGTCGGAAATTTGGGCTTTGGTCGCAAAATTATATTCAAAGGTATTAGTGTTCCTGAAGATGGAATCTACACAGTCACTATTTATTATACCTCTGAAAATACTCGCTATGCCAACTGTCAAGTAAATGGTAGCGACCTCGGTTCTATTGAATTCAAGGGCAATTCCATCGGCTATTCTATGCAAAATGGCTCTTGGGTACGTTGCGATGTGGCTTTCAATGCCGGTTCAGCTAACACATTCGCTATCGTTGCTCCTTCCAATGGTTGGTCGCCGGATATCGACCGCATTACCGTAAGCGCCAAGCAAATTGCTGATACCAATACCGACATTCCCGACAACCTTTACGTTGTTGGTTCTGTATTCGACTCGCAGTCGTGGAAAGACTCTTACACGGCATCGGACGTATTCAAATGCTACAACGCAGGCAACGGAATATTCTACGTAAATCTCTGGACAAGCGATGTGGCAAACCGCAATTTGTTCACTTTCTCGTCCACCCTCGGCGATAATGCAACAGTGATGGCAAATCGCTATGGCGCAATCAACGCTGTGAAAACTCTACAACCGGGAACTCCGAGTAAGTTTATTTCTTTGCCTTCGGCAGGTTCTTTCAATTTCTCTTTGCCAAAGGCTAATACGATGTATTATGCAACTATCGATACTAACAATAGCACTATCAGCGTCAGAGAAGCAAGCACAACCGAACTGCCCGACGTTATCTATTTCGTTCACTCGACAAACGTACAGGGAACGTGGGACCTCAACGATGCATCGCAACCTGCCGTAAGAAATAGTAACGGCGAATATGTATTCAATAATGTTCATATTGTAAAAGAAGGTACATACAATCAAGGTTGGTACCGTTTTGTGGCATCGCCGACAGGCGCGGCAGGCTGTATCCTGGATAACTACTTTGGTAGTATGATGTCGGATGACAACCATTTCATAACTCCAAATTCCGATATTAGATTAAACAGAGAGTTTGGCGCGGCAAATTCGTCGTTCACTAATCATGGCGTTTATGACATTGTCTTGTCTCCGTCCGACAATAGGATGTACTTGTCGACTGTCCAATCTTATCCGGAGAATCTCTATCTTGTTGGTAATGTGAACTACAGAACGTTCGATACTTCGGGTGACGACTTGATTAAATGTTATAACGCAGGTAATGGCATTTACTATGTTACGATAAACTATGAAAGTGGCTCTACCGATGACGGCTCTTTCTATTTCACAAATAATCCTGACGACGCTACAAATGCTAATTTCAAGGTTTGTGGCACTGTCAACAATGAAACTATAGCCCTTAATCAGTCGACTTATTGCGGTAGCGCATTGCTTAACACTTCTGCTTGTTTCAAACTTGCCGGTGCAGGTAAGTATTATGCTACAATCGACCTCGTGAATAATAGCATTACTCTTGGCGATGAACCTAATGTCTTATATCTCGTTCAGAATAAGTCTATTGACGACCGATTTGTCTGCAACTGGGACCTTTATGACGAAACGAAAGTTCTTACGCGCGTCGCTCCTTTACAATATGCAGCGAAGGGGATAGTGTTAAAGCCGAACATGGATTCTAACACGAGTTACTTTAATTTCACTTCGATTCTTCCAAGGCTTGATAATCATGTGTCTTGGAATACTGTCAAAATTGACCGTTGGGGAAACCTTGAGTCCATTGTCCCCGGCTTTTTGACAACAAGTCTGAAAAACGAAAAAGAAGTATTTTATAACGTACCTTCCGGCACATATAACATCATCGTCGACTTGGGCATCAATACCGTATTGCTTTACGACGCTGACACCGAAGACTATGAAGGCTTCAAAATCCGACTCGTCAACGGTCGCGCCGCCGACACAACCTACAACGGTATGAAACTCACTCTCGGCTATAGCGGAACTACCGAATATCACGTTGCCAACTTCGTTCCCGCATGGAATATCGGCACCTTGGGCGATTGGCCGCAACTGCTCGTCGAAAAAGACGGCATTATGCTTATGCACGGCAAGCTAGGCGAAGAATACATCAGCGGCGACGACTACATCGCAATCAGCACCGACAAGTCGTTTACCGGCACACCTTACCTCAACCCGCAATTAGGTCCGTTCTATAGTCTGGTAGTCGAAGTCGACAACGGCGCAATGCGAATGATTATGATGAAAAGTGCAACCGCAGTCGACAAAATCGAGTCGCATAACGACATCGACATCCGCAGCGGCGCAGGTTTCATCAAAGTGACGGGCGTCGACACCTACACCATCACGTCGATGAGTGGCATTTCGACCACATCCCGTGCCCAAACCACTTACGTTGCTCCGGGCTTCTACATCGTAAAAGCCGGCAACAAGATTGAAAAAGTAGTTGTCAGGTAGCGCATCGGCATACGTAGGCTTTCTCGCTGAAAGTCGGACAGAACCGGAGGGCGTATCAAATCAGATGCGCCCTCTGCTTGTATGTAACCATCCGAAATAAGCCGTTCGGATGGTTACAATTAAATTGTAGCGCCGGCATCTCGCAAATAAACCGCGACAAAGAGCCGATGTTTGACAAAAATGTATTAATTTTGTAGGTTGAAATGTAATACACAATAAGATATGTCGATAGATAACATCATCTCAGCATCTACAGCGGAAGCCCTGAAGGCTCTCTACGGTGTAGATGTAGCGGCTGACACCATCGTGCCGCAAACCACTAAGAAAGAATTTGAGGGCAACCTGACAGTTGTCGTTTTCCCGTTTTTGCGCGCCTCAAAGAAGTCGCCCGAAGCAACCGCTACCGAAATCGGCGATTACCTCGTTGAGCACTGCGAGGCTGTAAAAACCTACAATGTCGTAAAAGGGTTCCTCAACATTACGATAGAACCTAAGTTCTGGCTGACGGTGTTCGCGCACCTCGACTTGATGAAAGACTACGGATTCAAGAGCGAAACGCCCGATAGCCCGCTGGTGATGATTGAATATTCATCGCCCAACACCAACAAGCCGCTTCACCTTGGTCACATCCGCAACAACTTGCTCGGATTCAGCCTGTCGCGCATCCTCAAAGCCAACGGCAACAAGGTGGTGAAGACCAACATCGTCAACGACCGCGGCATCCACATCTGCAAGTCGATGCTCGCTTGGCAGAAATGGGGCAACGGCGACACGCCCGAATCGGTCGGAAAGAAAGGCGACCACCTCATCGGCGACTACTATGTGGCTTTCGACCGTCACTACAAAGCCGAAGTGGCTGAACTGATGGAGAAAAATCCGAACATGACAAAAGAAGAAGCCGAAGCGGCATCGCCGTTGATGCAGGAGGCTCGCGACATGTTGCGCCGCTGGGAAGCCGGCGACGAAGAGGTTCGCTCGCTCTGGCGCACGATGAACTCGTGGGTATATGCAGGCTTCGACGAAACCTACAAGCGCCTCGGCGTCGACTTCGACAAGATTTACTACGAAAGCGAAACATACCTCGAAGGCAAAGAGAAAGTGTTGGAAGGTCTCGACAAAGGCATCATGTACCGCAAAGAAGACGGCTCCGTTTGGGCTGACTTGACCGATGCCGGACTCGACCACAAACTTCTGCTCCGCTCCGACGGCACTTCGGTCTACATGACTCAAGACATCGGCACGGCGAAACTTCGCTACCAGGATTACCCCATCGACAAAATGATTTACGTTGTCGGCAACGAGCAAAACTACCACTTCCAGGTTCTCTCGCTGTTGCTCGACCGTCTCGGCTTCAAGTGGGGTAAAGACCTTGTGCACTTCTCCTACGGCATGGTCGAACTTCCCGAGGGCAAGATGAAGTCGCGCGAAGGCACAGTTGTCGACGCCGACGACCTTATGGACGAAATGGTCGAAAATGCGAAAAAGACGTCGGAAGAACTCGGCAAACTCGATGGTCTATCGC
The DNA here is from genome assembly GCA_029224905.1 of Bacteroidales bacterium. Classification (GTDB taxonomy): domain Bacteria; phylum Bacteroidota; class Bacteroidia; order Bacteroidales; family Muribaculaceae; genus Limisoma. Next base: position 1,798 of record JAQXVL010000051.1, on the reverse strand, counting down.
AAGACGAGGCTGACAAAATTGCAGAAATCATCGGACTCGGTGCACTCAAGTATTTCATTCTCAAGGTTGACCCGCGCAAGAATATGACGTTCAACCCGAAAGAGTCAATCGACTTCAACGGCAACACCGGTCCGTTCATTCAATACACCTACGCGCGTATCCAATCCGTGCTTCGCAAAGCCGCAGAAGCCGGTGTTGAGCGCTCGTTCGATGCCGAATCGGTTACGCCCGGCGACAAGGAAATCGCTCTCGTTCAGCGTCTTGCCGACTTCGCCGACATCGTTGCCGAAGCAGGACGCAACTACAGCCCGGCGCTGATTGCAAACTACGCATACGACCTGGTTAAGGAGTATAACCAGTTCTACCACGACTATCAGATTATGCGTGAGAGCGACCAAAACGTCAGAGCATTCCGCCTCAACTTGTCGGAGGCTGTCGGCAACGCCGTGCGCCGCGCATTCTGGATGCTCGGTATCGACGTGCCCGAACGTATGTAAACTTTTTCGGCACGATATTTGTTAGTTTTAACAACACACAAATAATTTAGATTATGGAAAATTACAATCAATTTAGTTATCAGCCCGATGTTGTGTATGCCAACAACGTGGCTAAGGCTATGCGTGGCGTGTTTATGCGCATGTTCCTCGCCCTATTGGTTACGGCAGCAACATCGTTCGCCGTATTGCTAAACGGTACGTTCCTGGCGTTTATGTTGCAAAATTCGTGGGCATACTGGGGACTGCTGATTGCAGAAATCGTGCTCGTATTCTCGGTTTCGGGAGCAATCAACAAGTTGAGCGCTACGACTGCAAACCTGCTATTCTTCCTTTATGCTATCATTAACGGTGTTGTCCTTTCGACAATATTCCTTGTCTATACAATTTCGTCAATAGCCCAAACATTCTTGATTACAGCCGGCGTATTCGGTGCAATGGCTATCTACGGCTACACCACCAAGTCCGACCTCTCGAAGTTTGGCTCAATCCTGATGATGGCGCTTATCGGTCTGCTCGTATGCATCGTTGTCAACATCTTCTTGGCAAGCAGCCGTCTCGACTGGATTATCAGCATCGTAGGCGTAGGCATTTTCATCGGTTTGACCGCTTGGGACACCCAGAAAATCAAGCACATGGTAGCATATGCCGACACGCCCGAAGCATTGAGCAAAGTTTCGACGCTCGGCGCTCTCAGCCTCTACCTCGACTTTATCAACTTGTTCCTTTACTTGCTCCGCTTCTTCGGCGGCCGCGATTAAGCGAACGATTGAACAACCTACAACGGGCATCGGCATCTCCTGCCGACGCCCGTTTTGTTTTCGGAACAACGCGCCCGCTACAAAAAAACCGACAATACGGTGCGTGGTTTGTCGATTTTTTTATACCTTTGCAGTAAGCAGTGCGGCGTCCTGTCGCTTGTCGGCATCGGCAAGAGGAAAGTCCGGGCAACGCAGAGCGCCATATTTCCTAACGGGAAGCCATTCGTGAGGGTGGAGTAGCGTGACAGAAAACAACCGCCACCGTTTGGTGGTAAGGGTGAAAAGGCGGGGTAAGAGCCCACCGGGGGCTATGGCAACATAGCCTGCCGCACGTCTTATGGGTTGCAAGGTCAAGTATACCGGCATTTAAGGGCTGCTCGTCCATTGTCGGGGGGTAGACTGCTCGAGCCCGGTGGCAACATCGGGATTAGATAAATGACAGGACGCAACTTCGTGTTGCGACATAACCCGGCTTATAGTCGCACTGCTTTTTTTTGAATAACCTAATACGCACTCTATATGAAACCGCTAAAACCGAGTCTC
>JAQXVL010000050.1 GCA_029224905.1 Bacteroidales bacterium | reverse complement strand
GAAATAGCCTTCGTCTTCGAGGTCGAAGAGTCGCGCCATTTGTTCGGTTGTATCGTATTTGAATGTAGTGCTCTGATAGATAGGCAATACGCGAGGCTCTCCGTTTTTGGGCTTATAGCCTCCTTGCACACAAATCGTTGCAGCCGATAGTTTTTTTTGCATAAAATAATTATGTGTAGTTTCTAAAAAAGATTAAAGATTGTCGACATACCATTTGTAAAGAGCAGGCACGCCGTCTTCTATTTCCATACGATGATGCCATCCGAGACTGTGCAAGCGGCTCACGTCGGTGAGTTTGCGCATCGTACCGTCGGGTTTCGACGAATCCCAAAGAATCTTGCCGGCATAACCGACAGCACGGCGAACGAGTTCGGCAAGTTGTGCGATGGTCACTTCGCGTCCGCTGCCGATGTTGATGTGGCAGTTGCGAATGTCGCGTTCGGCGGGATTATATGTATCTTTGAAATCCACGTTTTCCATAACGAAAACGGAAGCGTCTGCCATATCTTCGCTCCACAAGAATTCGCGAATCGGGCGTCCGGAGCCCCACAGGCTGAGCGCGTCGGGCGAAATGCCGTATCCGGCGAGCGTGTCGATGATAACCTGTTCGGTAGCCGAGCCGTCGACATTGCCGACAGGGCGTCGGTCCAAATCGCGGCGAAGCCCGTCCCAATCGCCTTCATTAAGAAGGCGCGCGAGGTGCATCTTACGAATCATTGCCGGCAAAACGTGACTGCTGACGAGGTCAAAATTGTCGTTCGGTCCGTATAGGTTGGTCGGCATTACTGCAATGTAGTTAGTCCCGTACTGCAAGTTGAAACTCTCGCACATCTTCAAGCCGGCGATTTTAGCAATGGCGTAAGGCTCGTTGGTGTATTCGAGCGGAGAAGTGAGCAATGCCGATTCGGGAATCGGTTGCGGAGCCTCGCGCGGATAGATGCAAGTGCTGCCGAGAAAGAGCAATTTCTTAACGCCGTGGCGAAAACTCTCGCCGATGACGTTTTGCTGGATTTGCAAGTTGCGGTAGATGAAGTCGGCGCGATAGACGCTGTTTGCCATAATACCGCCCACAAAAGCGGCGGCAAGCACGACATATTCGGGCTGTTCGGCGTCGAAAAACGCTTTAACGGCAGCCCCGTCGAGCAGGTCGAGCTCGGCATGGGTGCGCCCTACCAGATTGGTATAGCCTTTGCTTTGGAGGTTTTTCCAAATGGCGGAACCGACGAGACCGCGATGTCCCGCCACATATATTTTAGCATTTTTCTCCATATCGCTAAATCATTTTGTCGAGGTCGTGTTGACGATTTCTAATCATCTCGATGTCGTGGTCGGTCATGATGTTGACGAGTTGCTCGAACGACGTCGAACGCGGATTCCAGCCAAGTTGAGTTTTCGCCTTAGTCGGGTCGCCGAGGAGTTGCTCGACTTCGCAAGGACGGAAATATTTCGGGTCGACTTCGACGAGCACGCGACCTGTGGCAACGTCAATACCTTTCTCGTCGACGCCTTCGCCTTCCCAGCGAAGTTCGATGCCTGCGCGGCGGAACGACATCTCGGTAAATTCGCGCACGGAGTGATATTCGCCGGTAGCAATGACGAAGTCGTCGGGCTCGGGTTGTTGCATAATGAGCCACATACATTCAACGTAGTCGCGAGCATAGCCCCAGTCACGGCGTGCGTTAAGGTTGCCCAGATAGAGTTTGTCTTGCAGACCGTTGACGATACGAGCGGCTGCGAGGGTGATTTTGCGCGTTACGAAAGTTTCGCCGCGTCGCTCGCTTTCGTGGTTGAACAAGATACCGTTAACGGCATACATTCCATAACTTTCGCGGTAGTTTTTGGTAATCCAGAAGCCGTAAAGTTTGGCGCAAGCATAGGGGCTGCGCGGATAGAACGGCGTGGTTTCGCGTTGCGGCACTTCTTGTACTTTACCGAAAAGCTCGGACGTGCTGGCTTGATAGATTCGCGTCGATTTCTCCATGCCGAGCATACGTACCGCCTCCAGCAATCGAAGCGTGCCGATAGCGTCGGCATCTGCCGTATATTCGGGCACTTCGAACGACACTTTGACGTGGCTTTGTGCGGCAAGGTTGTAAATCTCGCTCGGACGTATTTCGCGGATGATTCGTATCAACGAACTCGAATCGGTCATATCTCCGTAGTGGAGATTGACAAGACGCTTGCGCTGCATATCGCGCACCCATTCGTCAAAATAGAGGTGCTCGATACGGCCTGTATTGAACGAGGAACTGCGGCGGATTATGCCGTGAACCTCATAGCCTTTCTCGAGCAAAAATTCTGCAAGAAACGAGCCGTCTTGTCCTGTTATGCCTGTTATTAAGGCTACTTTCTTATTTTCCATATATTGTAGTTTTTATTATTTCAAAATCAAGTTGCACACGTCGGCAATTCGGTCGACGGTTGCTTTCGGTCGAAACGATTCGCCGACCTCGATGTCTTGCGGATGCACGTTTCTGTCGGTGCCACGCAGACAGACGGTCAGCCAACCGAGTCGATTCGGCGCCACAAAGTCTTTCGCCGGATTGTCGCCCACATAGACATATCGCTCGGCGGGTAACGTCGCCATAACGCGCTCAAAACTTTGCGTACACGTCTTGTCGACGCCCTCGGCTTCCGAAATATAGATTTGGTTGCCGAAAAAGCCGTCAAGCCCGAGCGCTTCTATCTTGTTGCGCTGCGTCGCCGTTCTGCCATCGGTAATCAGGGCAAACCCCACCCCGGCATCCTTGAGTCGCTGCATGGTTGCGCGCACGGTCGGATCAAGCCGAAGAGTCGGCTTATGATAACGATATGCGTCAACCATGTCGGCAATCGGCACTGTGCAATTCGTGGCGGCAACGAGTGCGTCGAACGGATTCACGCCGGCGTCGTAAGCCTGCGACATTACCTCGAAAGCGCGTTGGCGGTCGCTCTGCGGCAGTAGCTCTGCTACGGCGCGGTAGCCCGACACGACGAAATCATACTCAGGATACAGCGTATCATCCAAGTCGAAAGCCACCACTGCGTTCATCAGCCTACTGCTTGAAGAAGTTAGTCAATGCCTCGACAACGCGTGCGAGGTCGTCGTCGGTCAAGTTGGAGCCGCTCGGCAAACACAATCCGCGGTCGAAAAGACCTTGGCAGACGTCGTCGCCGTAGTAAGGCGCATCAGCGTAAACGGGCTGCATGTGCATCGGACGCCACAAGCGACGTGTTTCGATGTTTTCGTCAGCCATCCACTGACGCAACGCTTCGGGGTCTTTTCCGGTTGCCGGGTCTATCACGATTGTCGACAGCCAAAAATTGCTATTGCTACCCGACTGTACGTTCTGCTGAACCTCGACGCCGGGAATGCTCTTCAATGCCTCGGTATAGAACGCGTGGTTGTGGCGTCGACGCTCCACGTGGTCGGCGAGCACGTCCATTTGTCCGCATCCGATTCCGGCGCAGACGTTGCTCAATCGGTAGTTATAGCCTATCACGTTGTGATAGTAGTACGGTCGATTTTCGCGAGCCTGCGTTGCGTAGAATTTTGTGCGTTCGGCTTCTTCGGCAGTTCGGCAAATCAGTGCGCCGCCGCCGGAAGTCGTTATTATCTTGTTTCCGTTAAAACTCAAGCAGCCGTATTCTCCGAAGAGTCCGCACTTGCGCCCGTTCAACTCCGAGCCCAACGCTTCGGCGGCGTCTTCGACCACAGCGATGCCATAGCGCTCGGCAATGGCGGTGATTTCGTCCATCTTCGCCGGCATTCCGTAGAGATGCACGGGGATGATGGCTTTGGGATATTTTCCGGTTATGCGATAACGGTCTTCGATGGCACGAACCAATAGTTCGGGCGACATATTCCACGTGTCGGGCTCACTGTCGACAAAAATCGGCTGCGCTCCTTGATACATAATCGGATTCGCACTCGCTGCAAAAGTAAAAGACTGACAAACGACTTCGTCGCCGGCACCGACTCCGGCACCGACAAGCCCCAGATGGATTGCCGCCGTACCCGCACTCAATGCCACAACGTGGCTTGCGCCAAGATACGACTCCAACCGACGCTCAAACTCGTCAACATTCGGACCAAGCGGGACTATCCACTCGCTCCGAAACGC
>JAQXVL010000049.1 GCA_029224905.1 Bacteroidales bacterium | reverse complement strand
CGGAAACGATAACTATACGGGTGTGCTGATTGAGGTTGGGAAGTGAATTAGACAGAGGTTGATTTGAAAGTAGTCACGGCGGATTGTTTATGCGATTTTCGCAAATTCCGGGGAAAAATTTGGTTACTTTCAGCATTATCGGGTAATAAACGGTTAAACGATTTTTTTTAACAATTTTGAAAATGAAAAACATTGTGTCAGTTTTAGTAGTATTCCTGCTGGTAGCGGTGAGTTCTTGCCACCGGGAATCGGGCAGCGGTCTGGCAGATGCTCCCGACAGCCTATGTGTGTGCGATAGCGTTTTGTCGAGGTATGTAATGTGCCCCGATAGTGTCGTAGCTCGTCTAATCGCCATCGGCGATTCCGTCTATGCGCGAACGAGCGATTACACGATTGAGGATTTGGGCTTTTATGAAGAAGACCAAAATGAGTACTTGCGTTCGTCATACGGTGATACGATTCCGGCAATTGTATCCATCTACGATTCGTACCACAGAATAACGAGTTACGCCGACGTCGACGAGGCGAGTGCAGCGTTTGTGTGGCATGAGGTGGCTCGTGCGCAGATTGCGTGCTTTCTTCAAAGCGAGGAACGCGCCGGTGTCAATAAGTTTATGGACACTATTGAAGGCTTTATCTGTCACTTTGACGGCGGAACTCAGAGAGAACTCACTACTGCCGCCTATCGCAAGGTGGTGGTTGCCGACTATCGGTTGATTGACGCCTATAAGTGCTTGATGGACAGCTATCCGACGCCGGAGGTTAAGGATTTGGCGCTCCGTGATTATCTGTTCGTGCACGAGGCAAGTCGGGAATATTTTGAGCTGTGTTTTGAGCGGGCAAGCTACTCTGACCTGTCGCGCGAGTTGATGTGTATCTATTATGATATTCTGATGTCGAAGGCTGAGTCGATTAATCGTTTGATTGCCTCCCGTGCAGATAGTGCGGAAGTGATGCGAAATCTTCGAGAACACACTTGCTTGGTGGATGGTAGGGAGATAAAGTTCGCAAAAGGTGTAATTAGTAGAAATTTTTCGTGCGATTAGGGTGGTTATAATAAAAAATGCGTTTCTTGTGTAAATTTTACGCAAAAATTTGGAAAGTAAAAAATGTCGCATTATCTTTGTGGTGTAAAAATCACACAACGAGAAATTGTTGAGCGAAAACAGGAGGAAAAAATGGAAAACTATAAGATATGCTTCGTATGTACAGGCAATGCCTGTCGGTCGCCGTTCGCGGAATGTGTGACTAAGAAACTGTTGACAGATGTAGGGATGACTGGCATCGAGGTGTTCTCGCTGGGGACATTGTCATGGGGCGAGAATCCTCGGGATGCCGCCATGGTAGAAGTGGCGAAAGAGATGGGCTATGAACTTGGCGGAACGACGACGGTGATGACTCGCGAGCGTCTGATGGAGGCAGATGCGATAGTCGTGTTCGACGAGTATCACCGCAACGCCGTGACGCGCGAGTTGGACTATAGCAATTGGGACAGAATAATTCTATTCAACAAGATAGCATTCGACGAGGGAAGTAATGTGGAAGACCCGCATTATCAGACTGAGGCAGTCTATCATCGAGTGGCGCAGCGCATCGAAGAAGGTTGCCGACGATTGGTTGACAAGTGGAAGAAGGAGCCGCCAAAGCCTTTGGGTTAAACGAAGTGTAACAACATCCGTAATATAATAGCACATTTCATACATGGCAGAACGTATTTCGTACAATGGCGGGCGATTTGCTTTGTCGGACGATGTTTTATTGCGACATTTGAAACAGAAACATAAACCGATAATAATTTAAAACAATGGAAGAGAAGACTAATCAAAAGATTAAGAAGACGCAGGTGTTCAACGTGATAATTCTGGACCGCAGCGGTTCGATGGAGTCGCTACGCCGCGCCGCAGTCGACGGTTTCAACGAGACATTGGCAGGCATCAAGTCGGCGCAGGAGAAGTATGCCGACACGCAAGACCATTACGTGTCGCTTGTGACGTTCTGCGGCTGTGAGACTGCGCACGTGTTCGACAAGACTCCGGTTGCGGAAACGCATCCGCTGACGCCGAGCGACTACCAACCGTGCTGCACCACGCCGCTCTACGATGCCATGGGCATTACGCTCACCGCTATGCACAAGTACGTTAAGAATATTGACGACTCAGTAGTGGTAGTGACCATCATTACCGACGGCTACGAGAATTCTTCGCGCGAGTACAACGGTGCGAGCATCAAGGCACTTGTTGAGCGTCTGCGCGGCGAGGGCTGGACGTTCACCTACATGGGCGCCAACCAAGATTCCGTGGAGGTGGCGATGAAGTTGTCTATCCGCAACTCGCGCAACTTCGAGTATAGCAACCAAGGCGCAAGCGAGACGATGGATGTCGACAAGCGTTCGCGTATGAACTTCTTCTCGCGTCTTGCAAAATTCAAGATGTGTGACATGGACGAATGTGAAGCGCAGATGTCGGCTCTGGAGATGAAAAAGAAGTATACCGAGATGGCTGATGAAGCCTTCGACGAAGAGGATGGTAAGAATATATTCTAAGATGGAAAAGGTATTATTTCGCTTGCATTATTAATTATTAACTTCTTAAATACAAACAAATTATGCTTAAACATTTGAAATTTTTAATTCTGTTAGTGCTTCCGTTTTGCTTTGCTACTGCACTGACATCTTGTGGTGATGATGACGAAGTCGGTGAAAAATCGGCACTTGTCGGAAGCTGGGCGTGGGAGGATGACTTTGAAAAGGCTGTTTGGATTTTCAATTCAGATGGCTCATGCGTGTATTATGATTATGTTAAGGATCCTCATTATCCGATTGATAAATATGTGCTAACAGGGAATTATCACTATGATTCGTCGAATGCGATTCTCCTAATCACTTGGTATGACCAAGAAGAAGATGAAACATTGGTTGAAAAATATAAAGTGACCATTAGTTCATCCGAACTTGTGCTGGAACAATTGGACATTCAAGGGACGGAAATCTATACATTAAAACGCGAATCGTAGTTTTGTAAACGAAAACGAAGTTGAACTCTGTTAGGCTTGCAAAGTCTTCGACTTAGCATTGCCAATGAGCAAAATCTATGCAATTTAGCTCATTGGGTTGATTATCAGGCAGCTCCCCACCTAGCCGCAGGCGGCAAGGTGGGGTTCCCCGATTGCCGCAAGCTCTTCGAGCTAGCATCTTGGCGATATCGAGTTACCCGTTCTACGCACGCCTAGCCGCACCTAGCCGCAGGCGGCAAGGTGGGGTTGCCCGATTGCAGCAAGCTCTTCGAGCTAGCATCTTGGCGGCATCAAGTAAGTGTATGAGGTGCAAGTGCGTAAATAGGTTGATAATTAACCTGCATTATTCATACTATTCCTACTGCAAGGACTAACTGCCAACATCTTAGCGCAATGCTCGCTCTTCCTCTTTAAAGGTAGGATTTACTACATTCTGCATCGTCATCGCTGCGCTCACGCTAATGTATTGCCATTTAGCCCTTTCGTAACGGAATAGTATGAATAATGCAGGTTAAGATGTTGTAGGGTGCGCCTTGGTGCGACCGGGTAGAAGATGGTAATTTTTCCAATTGCGCAATCAGTGATTGCGCAATTACGAAATCAGTGATTGCGCAATTTGGATGAATATAATTTCTCTCTGCCCATAAAGCATCCGGATTGGACTCACAATCTTGTATTTTAGGGCTGGTTCTGAAATATGCTCTGCACAGTCGGTTTATTGCACCGAAGCACTATAAACCGGCTGCGGCTTGGAAAAACAAATCTTGAAAACTTCGTTTTCGTTTTGTTTTTCGCTCGCCTTGCACTACTTTCGCTTCGCGCAAGATAGGCTGCATCTCGGCAAAATCAAATTTCAAAACAAGTTTTGATTTGCTTTTGCACTCGATTTGCACTATCTTTAGATAAGATAGGCTGCGGCTCGGAAAAACAAAAACTTGAAAACTTCGTTTTCGTTTTGTTTTTCGCTCGCCTTGCACTATCTTTGCCAAAAACAAAGGAGGTCCCGATGGAAAATGCTGATGATATGGTATTGCTTGACCGCTATCCGGATGCCGTTTCGGCGTATATAGTTAAGGGTGTGTTGAGCACGAATGGGGTTGAGAGTTGTGTGACGAACGAGAATTGGGCGTCGCTCTATCCGTTGCCTGACTTGCCGTGTATGCAGGTGGGGGTGATGGTTCGCCGCAGCGAATTAGACCTTGCTCGGGAAATCCTCGCCTCGGCTGAGTCGGATTCTCCTCAGGAAGATTGACAACATGATGAAAAAGATTGTATTAGCGTTATTAGTTTTTATTTTGTCGCAGAGTGTTGACGCCAAGGCGCGTAATAGCGGGTTTTGGTCGTTGGTGTCTGACTTTCGGCTGAAGTCGGATACAATCACCGTAGTCGACAACACGGAGCGCCTGCTTGCCGAGGCTGACTCGTTGGCGCGTCTCTATCGGGGCGATGCTCGCGAGAGTGTGATTTATCTGCCTATAGTTTTTACGGGCTACGATATTGTGCCGGAGCGCGGCATTGAGCGTTCGGCGTTTGCATATGCGTCTGCGAGTGAGGAACCGTCGTTGACGGTGGACCGGCGCTGGCTCGACGATGCCGAGTGGCAGTCATGGTTTGAGCGCTATCACGTGATGCGTGTTGCGTTTGAGCGTCCGGAGTTGGTGCCTTACTATTTTGCGACGATGGCAGAGCCGCCGAAGGAGTTTGCCGACACGGTGGACATCAGCAAGAATAAGTTGAAAATCGAGAAGCGTAATTTCGAAGTGCCTGTCAAGGCGCCGGAATTGGACTATAAGACGATTTCGTGGATTCATAAGTTTGACGCGTCGTTTCAGTTCTCGCAGGCTTACATTTCGGAGAACTGGTATCAGGGCGGTAACAATAATTTGAACATCATTTCCGACCTTGCGTACAGCCTTGAACTCAACCAGGCGAAGCATCCGAAGAAGTTGTTCCAACTCGACATCAAGTATAAACTTGGTGTTAATTCGGCGAACGACGACCAATATCGGAAGTATAGCATCAACGAGGACCTTTTTCAGGTGAATTCGAAGTTCGGTCTGAAGGCGACGAAGAAGTTCTACTACAGTACGTCGGTTCAGTTTAAGACGCAGTTGCTGCAAAACTTTAAGTCGAACACCTACGACCTGTCGGCGTCGTTCTTGACACCGGGTGAGTTGAATGCCGGTATCGGTATGACGTACAACACTGTAAATAAGAAGAATACGTTTAAGCTCGACGCGTCGCTGTCGCCGTTGTCGTACAACATGAAGATATGCCGCGCCATCCATAAGATGGACCCGACGACGTTGGGCATCGACGCAGGCGAGCATTTGGGCCACGAGGTCGGTTCGAGCGGCGAGTTTAAGTTGTCGTGGACGCTGACACGCGACATCTCGATGTCGGCGCGGTTGTTCGCCTTCACCGACTATAGTTATGTGCAGTCCGACTTGGAAACGACCATCAATTTTTCAATCAACAAGTATCTGTCGACGCAGATTTATGCGCATTTGCGTTACGACGATTCAGTGGCGTGGAACGACAGTTGGCAGTACTGGCAGTTTAAGGAAATCCTGAGTTTCGGGTTGCAATATAAATTCCGAATGTGATGCGCGGCGTGCTGTTTATGGTGTTTGTCATGGTCGCATCGGTAGCGGCGGCGTTCGAAGTTCCTGAGGAATCGGCGGTTCTTGCGGGCTACGATGAGGCGACTGTTAAGGCGCGCTTCGACGGTACGATAACGTCGACGTTGGAAGGCTTGTGGTATTACCCCGACGAGCGGCTGACGCTTGTGGTAGAGCGCATCGAGCCGGAGCGCGGCAGTCGTGCCGAGGTGTATCGGTTGGTGGTTGTCGACAGCGAAGATTCGGCAATCAATCCGGGCACGGTTGCCGGCTATGCCGAGCGCGCGGCGCAACCCGACCAGTTGCGGTTGCGGCTCTATTCGGCAGTCGTCGAAGAGCGGCTCACGATGCCGATAGAGTGCTTGGCGACGGTCGACGACGAATGCAATTCGATAAAGGTTGAGAAGCCGAAATTGCAGGTTCGTTGGTCGGTCAACTTGGCGCGGTTTTTGCCATCGATATTCGACGGCATTCGCATCTATCCTCATGTAGATTCGCCGAAAGCCGCCGCCGGATTTATTCGTTTGCGAGAGTTGAACGCAAAGAATCCGATATATTTTTAGCGGAAATTACTCATTAACTTAGAAACACTATGATGCGGCTGATTTTGATACTGATACTGTTGTTGCCGATAGCGGCGCGGGGCGACGAGCGGGTTACGACTGTTCGCAAAGGACTTGTGACGCGCAGCGACATTGACAGACTCGAGCGCGTGGTCAGCAGCGACTCGATAGCGTATGCCGACCGCATCAGCCTGTCGGGCTACGACAAGACGCTCTACGACCGCAACGAGACGTTCTACGTGAGCAACGGCACGCCGTTCAGGATTTCGCGAATTGTGGTAAAGATGGTCTATACGAACCTGTCCGGGGAGATGCTCCACGAGCAGACGTACGACATTGAGTGCGACATTCCGGCGGGCGAGACGCGTCAGCTGTCGGTGCGCTCGTTCGACACGCAGCACACGCATTACTACTACAAGAGCCGCAAGCCTCGCCGCAGCGCCATTCCTTACAAGGTTGAGTATACGCTCGAGCGCTACGACGTGGTCGTTCAGTTGCGGTAAACCTTTAAATATGCATCAGGTCGCGGTAGATGTCGAGGGCGGCTTTGACCGACTCTTCGTCGACGACGCAGCCGGTGAAGATTTCGCCGGGTGAGGCAAGTAGGGTGAAGTTGTATTCGCCGTGCTCGCTTTTTTTGTCGTGGCGCATGTAATTGAGCAGCGCATCGTAGTCGTCGCAGGTGATGTTGAAAGCGCCGTAATGGCGATAGATGTAGTCGGCGAGTTCGTAGAGCGTGGTGCTGTCGAGATTCTTAATCATCTTCGAAAGAATGGCTTCGACGACCAGACCCCAAGCGACTGCATAGCCGTGCGGGATGGGCTCACCGCGGTGCAGGGCGAGGCTCTCGAAGGCGTGACCTGCCGTGTGCCCGAGGTTGAGAGCGCGGCGCAAGCCTTTCTCGAACGGGTCTTGAACGACGATGTTGCGCTTTACGTTGACCGATTCTTCGAGCAGGGCGAGCAGACGGTCGCCGGCGATGTCGGAGAAGTCGAAATCGATGAGTTTTCGGTAGGTTGCGTAGTCTTTTAGCAGCCCGTGTTTAAGCATTTCGGCGTAGCCCGATTTGATTTCTTTTTCGGGGAGAGTGTCGAAAAATGCGGTTGAAATGAGCACAGCATCAGCTTCGCGGAAGGCGCCGATTTCGTTTTTCAGACCGTTGAAGTTAATGCCGGTTTTGCCGCCGACGGCAGCGTCGACAGCGCTGAGCAGTGTAGTCGGTACGTTGACGAAACGGATGCCGCGTTTGAACGTGGCGGCAGCGAATCCGCCGAGGTCGGTAACGACACCGCCGCCGATGTTGACGAGCAGCGAATTGCGCGTTGCGCCGCCGCGTTGCAGTTCGAGCCACACTTGTTGGAGGGTGTCGATGTTTTTGTTGGTGTCGCCCGGCGGGATGACGATGACTTGCGGTTTGACGTCGCCGAAGTCGATTTTCGAGAGCACGACTTGCGAATTTTGGTCGACGAGCACGAAAGTGCGGTTAGCGGGGAGGCTGTCGAGCAATTCGGCGAGCGACTTTGATACTTCGTTGCTGAAAATTATGGGTTGATGTTGCATAGCGGTGTGGGTTTTTAGAATGAGAAATTGCGTGCGGCGATGATTCGCGTAATCCCGTCGGCAAAGTCGCGCATAGTTGGGTAGACGATGTCGGCGCCGTTGCCGGAGAGTTGCTCTTGCGGGACGGGTCCGGTTGTGATGCCGACGGTGAAGCAACGCGAAGCGCTGCCCGACTTTACGCCGAGCGGAGCGTTTTCGATAACGATGGCGTTTTCGGGCTTTGCGCCGGCTTTTTTGAGCCCCATCAGGTATGGTTCGGGGTCGGGTTTGCCGTGACGAACGTCGTGTGCGGTCACCTTGAGGTTGTCGGAGAAAACGCCCGGATAGGCGGCATTGACGCGTTCGAGCAGCGACGCTTGTCCCGAGCCGGTGACGAGCACGCGAGCGATTCCGGCGGAGCGCAGCGAGTTGAGCATTTCGGCGGTTCCGTCGATAGGACCGACTTCGCCGAGTTCGACGAAATATTTCGACTTCTTGGCGTAGATTTCGCGCGCCTCGTCGTCGGAGATGTCGTCGCGACCTATTCTGCTCATCATCAAGCGAATGGTGGCCGCTCCGGTCATCCCTTCGTAGAGGAAAAATTCGTCGGGGTCGTACTTCCAGCCGTATTCTTCGGCGAGACGTTCCCAGGCACGGGAGTGGTTTGGCATGGAGTTGAAGAGCACGCCGTCCATGTCGATGAGCGCCGTCGTAATCGGGCATTTCGAGAATCCCGTACGGCTGAGATATTTGTCGTAAGCGATGCTTTCGGGTGTCGGTTTGAGTTTCTTTTTTGCCATATTATTTTTCGTCGGGCTTGGTAGCCTCAATTTTCGTTCTACTTTGATTTTTCGTGCCGTCGCCTTTACGGTTGCGTTTCTGCTTGGTTGCAGCAGGGTCGGCGTCGGGCACGGCAATCGTGTCGGGACGCTCGATGATGCCTTCGTTGATGAGGTTCAGGCTGTCTTGCTGCGAAAGTTGGTCGTCGTCGGAGATGTTTTTACGCATCTTGCGCAGTTGCGACTTTTTGCGTTCGTCGTAGAGGTCGGAATTCTGCAAAGCGGCTTGAGCGCCTTTGCGCAACATCGATTGCATTTGGTTGAAGAGGTTTACCTTGGTTGTATCGTTGACAAGCGAAGTGCGCGCCACCTCGTTTTCTTTGATTTTCGCTTTGCCGAGGCGAATTTTCATATCGTCGGCGTTGCCGGAGATGTTTATTCCGAACTTGAACGGCAGAGGCGACTTGAGAATCGACACGTGGTAGTTGTAGTTCATGTCGAAGTCGTTGTAGCCTGACATTCCGAGGCGGTATCGGTCCATTGTGAGCATAAACGGGTAGACGTCGATGCGCGAATCGTAGGCGGCAACTTCGACGGCGAGGCTGTCGATGAGGTTGCGTTGTTTGTTTTTGAACATCAGCATCTTAGAGATTTTGCGGAATGTCTCGGAGTCGAGCAAGACGAGGTTTTTGCCCTCGATGCTTAGAGCTGCGTTGGTCGACGGCATGATTACGTTCATCAGCGAGTCGATACGCGTCGAAGCGAGCAGGCGCGCGTCGATAACGCCGTCGACGCCTTTGAGCATCGGCATGATAGAGTCGAGTCCGGGCATGAGCTTGAGGAACTTTCCGACTTGAATGTCGGTAAGTTTGAGGTACATGCCTGCGCCGATTTCGTTTTTGTTGGCGGAAGCGTAGACGAGGTCGAGGTCGAGTTGTCCGTCGTAGGCGCGTCCGGAGAGGTTACGGAGGTTGGCGACTCCGTTGTTGATGAGCAAGTCGCTGCGGAGGTTTGTGATGTCGAGGTCGGCGTAGCGGGCATATTTGTTGCGCACCTTCAGCTCGACGGCGACATTTTTCGGGATAATGATGGCGCGATGCTGCGTGGTGTCGGTAGTCGTAGCATCGTCGATGGAGGCTTGCATCTTTTCTTCGTCGGCGTCGTCGATGTTGGCGATATTGAAGTTCGACTTGGCGATTGTGTCGTCGGAAAAGGCTTGCCCTTTATACATCGTGGCAATCAGTTGGTTGACGTCGAGCGTGTCGGAATTGATGTCGAAGTCGATTGTCAGCGGATGTTTTTTCGAACCCAACAGCGTTCTGCGGATGTTGCGCACTTCGCCGGCGATGCTCATGTCGGAATGTCCTGCCGAGTATTTCATGCTGTGGATGGCGAACGTGTCGAGGCTGAAGTCCATATCGACGTTACGCAGGCGGTTGCGCAGCGGGAAGTAGGGCGTAAAGAGGGAGCCGCGTTTTGCGGTGAGTTTGCCGTGGAAGTCCCAGTTGCGTAGGAGTTTTTGCAGTTTGTTGTCGACGGCGAGATTAACGTAGTCGTCGTCGGCATCGCTGACGCGGTTTGCTTTGCGTCGCTGAGCGCGGTAGAGCGACATAATCGAGTCGCGCGAGAGTTCGGGGTAGATGCGGCTGAGCGAGTCGATTCTTGCTTGCGTGCGGTTCGACGACCGGGACTTGCGTACGCGAGCGTTAGCGGCGAGTGTGATGTCGCCTTCGCGAAGGTTAACGCTTGTTGTGCGGTCGGTGGCGCGGATTCGTCCCACTTTTATGCCGAAGTCGAAGCGCGGCTTTCCGCCGGGCGTGTTGTCGCGACGTATCGAGCCGTTGCTTTCGAGGTCGGTGAGTCGCAGGCTTGCCGAGTCGGCGGTCGAGAGCATGCGGAGTTTGCCGATTTTGAGGCGTGCGCCGATGGGCGTGATTTTTGTTGTGTCGAGCAGGTCGGCAGCGGCGCCTACACTACCGGCTCCGACGGATGCGTTGCAGAGCGTCAGTTGCAGCCCCGGCATTGATGCTTCAGCCGAATCGACGGCAATCGACGCCATGAGAAGGTTTTTGAGTTGGTTGTCTTTGTTGGTAAACTTCGCGTTGGTGCCGAATCGGATGGTGGCGTGGTCGACGAAGGCGAGCGTTGAGTCTTTGGGCACGTTGTAGACCACGTCGGCAAACGTGACGTCGCCGTTAACTTGGATTTTGTGGAACGACTTGACGTTGAGGTCGCTGAGTGCGAATTTGAACGTCGTGTTCAAGCCCATCGAGCCGGAAAGTTGCAGGGGAAGTTCTTTTGGAATCAACTTAAGCAGTCGTGCGAAGTTGAGGTCGCCGGAGAGTGCGCCGCTGATGTTGGGGTCTTTGAGCAAGTTTGTTGCCGTTCCGGAGCCTTTGAGGTTTATGCCGAAGCCGTCGAGCAGCAGGTTTTGCAGTTCGACGACGCTACGGTCGGGATGGTCGCCGTTGTAGGCAAGTTTAGCCTTCGTGCCGAAACGGTTGATGCGGTATGCGTCGTAGCGTCCCGGTTGGATGTAGCATTCCGGGATGTCGATTTGTGCGTGGAACGACGGCTGGCTGTCGACTGTCGGGCGGTAGGGACGGTCGAGTTGCATCGACATTGCCACCGAGAGGTTCGACTTAACGCGTTCGATGCCGTGGAGGTATTGTTGCGGAATTTGCGCAGTCATGTCGGAATAGCGAATCGGACCGACGTCGAGGCGCAGAGCGTTGACGGAGAGCGTGTCGCCGAGTGCAACGCGCGTGTTGACGGTTACGGGAATCTTCGCCACTTCGGCGTGGAAGTCGGTGAGCGAGCACTGAAGCGGATTGTCGGTGTTCCAGCCGATGCGACCGTCGAATCGGAAAGGCACGGCTTGGTCGATGCCCAAGTCGGCAAGTTGAGCGAGCACGTTGCCGTCGAAAGTGAGGTCGTAGGAGTTGCTCTCGCGGTCGTGCGTCAGGCGCAGCGTGTCGGTGCAGAGCGTTGCCGACATGTGTCGGCTCAAGTCGGTATAGCGAATGCCGCGGTTGTTGGTCAGGGCGAATCGCTCTACGACGATTTTCGGCAGAACGGTCATCTTCGACTTCGTCGTGTCGGGCTCCGACGGCGGCGTGATCGAGTAGTTGTTGGTCGAATCGTTGAGCGCCACGAGGTTGATTTGCGGGCTGTCGATTGTCACTTCTTTGACGTAGAATTGCATCAGCGGAACCTTTGCAAGGTTGATTTCCGCGCGCAGACGCCCGACCGAAAGAAGCGAATCGGCGTAGGCGGGGATGCTGTCGCCGCAGAGTGCCGACGAGATTATTTGCAAGTCGTTGACCTCGACCGACGCTTGCGGGAACGTCTTCCAGACGGTCAGTTCGACGCGACCAATAGCAACTTGCGCGTCGACGAGGTAGTCGTTTGCAAACCGTTCGGCGAGCGGCGTAAGTCGTTCGGGGGTTAGAATCCACACCACGAGGCAAAGCGCAAGCACGATGAGAGTGACGATGCTCACAGCCGTCCAAGCGATTGTCTTGAGCGTGATTCGGAGCCACCGCGGCAGGCGTCGACGCTTCTTCTCGTCGGGCGTTTGCTCCGGGGCAGGCTCCGGCTCGGGCGTTGTGGGACGTATTTCGTTGTCTTCGTTCATAGATTGTCGTTACTACATTTATACAAAGGTATATAAAAAATCGCAACTGCGCTTTCTGCGTTGCGATGTTATAACATTTTTTTGTATTGATGAGTTGATGAGAGGCATTCGCTCAACACTCAGCGCTAACAGAAGAGTTCGTGGAGCGTGTCGAGCGACTTGATGTTGCCGAGCGAGGAATTGTGTAGTTTGTAGTAGCGGAGCATTTCGGCGAGGAGCAATCGCCGCTGGTCGCCGCTGAAGCGATAGAGGTGCATATTGCTGTAGTTGATGCGCGAGAGCTGAGCAAGCACAGCCGACTCTTCCTGCTCGAGGAAGTCGTTGTGAAGCGGCCGCATCCGCAGAAAAACGCCGTTCTGCAGGTCGAAGTAAGCACCTTCGACGTAGGTTTCCATATCGGGCTCAATGCCGATGAACGAGCCCAAATTGTAGAGAAAGCAGATGTGGAAATTCGCCACGCCGGATTCGATGTTGTCGAGAAGCATCACGCTTCGAGTGAGAAAGGCATAGAGCGGCGCGTCTTGCTCCTGCTCGATGATGATGTGCGAGAGCAGTTCGGTGATAAACAGTGCGATGGCGCACTTTGTCGGGTTGGTGTGGAGCGACGGCGTTGGCACAATGATAGAAGCGTGGCGGATGCGGTGGATGTCGCGGCGAGGGAGGATAGATGCTTCGATTTCGACCAGCGACAGCGGTTGAAAGACGGCACGTCGCATCCTTGCCGACCGCGAAGCGCTCTCCGGCAGCAGAAACGACAGCAGTCCGCGGCTGTCGGTATATACGCGCACGACCGAGTTTTTATCGTTATATTTATAAGTGCGGAGCACCACCCCGCGAAGACATTCATCCATATCAGAAGCCAAAATTACAACAAATCAGCGGGATGAGTTGTTAAGAGTTAGTCCTTTCGTAACGAAATAGTATTAATAATGTAGGTTGGAATTTGTCCGCAAAACTACAAAATTATAACGGTATTTATATCAACAACTCTTATAATTTATATTTTTTTATAAAAAGAGAGCGAGATGCCGGGAGGCGCGATTTGGGAAGAAAAGATTTGCGCTGAGGGCAGTCAATCGGCGACCGACGATGGGAAAAGACTTCGAAACAAGGAGGTAATGCAGGTAAGATCTTTTAAATGGTGCTATCGTAAAGCCTCCGTTTGTAGTTTGACAAACGAAAGTTTAGCTGTTTTACTATTTTTAGCTTTATCGATGTGTAATTTTTGCGATTTGTGATTATATTTGCAAAAACGGATTGTCATATGAGTGAGATTGAAGATAAATACATCAGCTTGCTGACCGATTTCGGGTTTAAGCGCATTTTCGGAACCGATAT
>JAQXVL010000048.1 GCA_029224905.1 Bacteroidales bacterium | reverse complement strand
GGTTTCGAACCACCGGGCATGTAACGGTCGTTGTTAGCCGAGAACACAGCAAGATAGTGGTTAGCCAAACCGGAGTTCTTGAAACCGCCACCTTGGTGGTTAGCGATGATTTGGTTGCAGAGGTCGAGACATTCTGCATAGTGGTTTTCGCCAACGTAGATTTCTGCGTTAAGGTAAACCTTAGCGAGAAGAGTCTTAACGCCGTCGAGACCAACACGACCATAGACCAATTTAGCGTCGGCAGGCCATGTAGCGATGATGTCCTTAAGTTCGGCAACGAGCTTAGCATAAAGGTCTTTGCGAACGATAGGAGTCGGGTTAGTACCGTAAGGCACTGTTTCGTCTACCCAACCGGCATTACCCCACATGTCGAGCACGTTGTAGTAAGCAAGAGCGCGGATGGCGCGAGCCTCGCGAATGTATTGAGCAGCGCAGTTCATCGAAGTTTTGTTGTTCAATTCGATGCCTGAAGCTTCAACTTGACGGATGAAGTCGTTGCAGATAGCGATGATAACATACAAACGGCTGTAAGTACCGTAAATAAGACCGTGACCGTTAGTCCAAGAGCCCTTAACGATGTTGTCGACACCGTCCTCGGTGTAAATCCAAGCACATTCGTCGGTCGACTTTTCGTTGAGTATAAACAAAGCACGTTGGTAGCACGATTTACCGGCGTCCATACCGCTAAGGTCGGCAGAGCCTTCGCCCGATTGACCGGAAACGGCGAGTACGGAATAACATTTATTTAACGCCTGAGGCAAATAAGTGTCAGGATCGTTCGCAATGTCTGCCCAGGTGAACGACCTCGGGTCTTCGGGAGTCAAGTCGAGGTCGTTGACACAAGACGTCGACATAGCACCAAGACCGAGAACGACTGCGGCAGAGGCTATTAATTTATTGATAGATTTCATATTGTTTTCTATATTAATTAAAGGTTAGAAAGTAGCAACCAAACCAAGAGTGTAGGTTGTAGGACGCGGATAAACGTTGTTGTCGATACCGCTGAATGTTTCAGGATCCAAACCGTTATACTTGGTGATTACGAACGGATTTTGAACAGCGCCGTAGAGACGGAGGCGAAGTCTTTCTTTGCAGAGATCCTTCCAAGTGTAACCAAGAGTAATGTTGTCGACGCGGAGGAAGTTACCGTTGCGGAGATAGTAGTCGCTCAAGTAGAGGTTTTGACCGGTTTCGCCGGTGAAGTAAACATCAGTGTCAACAAGGTTTGTCAAGTGAGTGTTAACCCAAGTACGGTTCAACACGTTGCGTTGCGAAAGTACGTTGTTGTAAACTTTAGCACCGAAGTTAGCGCGAAGAGTCAAGCCGAAGTCCCAGTTCTTATAGTTGAACGTGTTGCTCATCGACATAGTGACCTTCGGGTCTTTTTGATAACGGAATACGCGGTCGTTGTCGTCGATAGCGCCGTTACCGTCTTGGTCAACAAATTCGCCTTCAATCGGGTTACCTGCTTCGTCGTATACTTGTTCAAAGAGGTAGTAAGTAAATGCAGGATAGCCTACTTTATGAGCTTGAACGAGGTTGTTCGTACCGCCGCTGATGCCTGTAACGGCAACGAATGCGTTGGGGTCGTCGGTGTTGTTAAGTTTTGTGATTTCGTTCTTGTTCCAACCAACGTTGTAGTCGATAGTCCAAGTGAAGTCCTTAGTAACAATCGGTTTAGCGTTGATAGCGAATTCAAGACCGATGTTTCTCATCGTACCTACGTTGATAGTCATCTCGTTGGTAGTAGCCGAGCCGATAGGCACAGTTACGTTACAGAGAAGGTCTTTGGTGTCGCGGAGATACCAGTCCAAAGATGCGTTGATACGGTTGTTGAGGAACGAAACGTCGATACCGGCGTTGTAAGTAGTAGTTTCCTCCCACTTGAGGTCTTTAACATATCCGCCCGGATAGAGGGTTTGTTGATATGTGATTTGACCTGTAGTCGGGTCGACGAACGGATAGAAGGAGCCTTGAGAAGCTTGTTGATAAGTAGCGAGGTATGGGAAGTAGTTGCCCGGGATGTCTTGTTGACCGGTAACACCCCAACCGAGGCGCAACTTAAGTTCGTTGACAACGTCTTGAGCGTCTTTCATAAACGACATGTTGCTAATCTTCCAACCCAAAGCAACAGCGGGGAAGAGACCCCAACGAGTGTCTTCAGAGAAGCGAGAAGAAGCATCGTCACGAAGAGTAACAGTCAAGAGGTAAGTATCTTTGAACATATAGTTCAAACGTCCGTAGAACGAAAGGAGTTGAAGTTCGTTAACCCAAGGAATTGTCGGAGTATCGTGGAAGATAGTACCGATTTTTGAGTACGATTCAGTGTTAGTAAGCAAAGTGTATTCACCGGTAGCGTTGTCGTAAGTCGGAGTAAGATAGCCTGCCGACATGATTGTTCCGGCATCGCCGAAGCCACGGTTTTTGAAATGTTGCCAAGAATAACCTGCGATGAAGTCGATGTTAGAATCGATAGCGTCGATTTGCTTCTTATAGTTCAAGTAGAACTCAAGAAGAGTGTTTTGCTTCATTTGCCAAGTGTAAGTTTGAACAGAAGCGCCGTCGCGGTCGAAGTTCTTCCAAGCGAGGGGAGAGTTCTCGGCGATTGTGTTGTATTCCTTAGTGCGCGACCAGTCGTAACCGAGGTTCAAGTTAGCGTGGAGGTCGGGGAGGAAGTGGAAAGCATAGTCGAGTTGCAAGTTGCCGTTCGAACGGAGGACGTCTGCATAGTTGTCGCGTTCGTTCATAAGAGCA
This sequence comes from Bacteroidales bacterium, assembly GCA_029224905.1. GTDB lineage: Bacteria > Bacteroidota > Bacteroidia > Bacteroidales > Muribaculaceae > Limisoma. Next base: position 3,550 of record JAQXVL010000048.1, on the reverse strand, counting down.
ACGGGGTTCTCTGTAGCGTTGATGTTGTAAGTAGCACCGTTACGCCATACGAAGTAGCCGTTATAGAGAGAGCGGCAAGCGCACGACTTAGCCGACATAGGATAGTCGTAATAAGTTTCTTGAGTCGGGTCGAAAGCGATAGCAGCGCCTACGATACCACCACCGTCAACGAAGTTGTTGTGGAAGTAGTAACCTTTAGCGTTCAATTGTACGCTCAAGTGACCGTCGAAGAATTTCGGAGTCAAGTTGATACCTGCAGTCAAGCGGTCCATGCTCGAACCGTGAACGATACCATTGTTTTGAGTGTAGTTAACGCTTACACGATAAGGAAGGATGCCGGCAGCACCACCAACGCTGAGGTTGTAGTCGTGCGATACGGAAGTGCGGAGCACGTCGTCTTGCCAGTCGTGGTTGTCACGCCATTTGCGGTCGAGATAAGCGTTGTTGTGCGGGTCGCGTTTTGCTGCGGGGTCACCAACCGGGCCGAACGCCAAAGTAGCATCGTGACCTGCGCCCCAATATTTAGTGATAACTTCTCTAAATTCGGGAGCAGTGAGCACGTCAACAGTCTTTCTTGCTTTGTTGACATACATGTTAGCCGAGAAGTTAACTTGCGGCTTACCGGATTTACCTTTCTTTGTTGTGATGATGATGACACCGTTAGATGCACGCGAACCGTAGATAGCGGTTGCCGAAGCATCCTTGAGGACGGTCATCGATTCTACGTTGTCGGGGCTTACCATAGCCAACGGGTTCGACATACCTTGCACTGAAGTGTTGTCGATGGGCACACCGTCGATGACGATAAGCGGGTCGTTGGTAGCGTTCAACGACGAACCACCACGGATACGGATTGTAGCGTTGGCTTGAGGGTCACCACCTGCAGATGTTACGACAACACCCGGAGATTTACCAACCAACAAGTCTTGCGCTGAAGTTGCCAAGCCGGCTTCGATTTCGTCGGGCTTTACTACCGACACCGAACCGGTTGCGTCTTCTTTCTTGACAGTACCGTAACCGATGGCTACCACTTCTTCAAGAACCACGCTGTTCTCTTTGAGAACGACCTTGATGTTTGTTTGGCCGTTGACTGCCACTTCCTGTGTCAAATATCCGATGTAGGATACTTGAAGTACGGCGTCTTTCGGCACGTTAATTGAAAATTTACCGTCAAAGTCCGTAGCCTGTCCGACTGCGGTCCCTTTGGCTAACACATTGGCGCCTATGATAGGCTCGCCTTGTTCATCGGTAACTGTACCCTGTACGGTCACCGTCTGTGCGAATGCAGGTATCGCCGCTAACAATGCAATTAAGAATGTCATTAGCGTCCTACAATTCAGCTGAAAACAAAAACTCTTCATTTAAGAATTGATTTAGTTTTACATTGGTATTAATACTCACTAATTATTTTTCTCTCTTGAAAATTACTGCCATTATCTGACTATACCACAAAGGAATAGCCCCCTTTTCATAGTAAGAGGATACCGAACCATAAGCGTTACATTCATACAACAACAATAGTTTTGCTTGCAAACTTAATATTTTTTTTGCGAACATTATAACTTTTTGTGCTCATTTTTTTATTTGGGGCAAATATTTAACAATAGTTAATCGCAGAAATTTTGCTTTTTTCACAACATCAGCCAACTGATACACCTTATTTATATTATGTACACTCCCGGCGTCAGTCTTTGCAGTTTATCGTAATGATGTCGGACAAACGGGTCGAATAGAGCCTGGATGCGTGCTCGCGGCGCACCATATCGGCAAGTCCGCTGCCGAGCGACGCCAGATGTACGCCGGCACCGTCGATGCGATGGTTCACGCTGTCGAGCGTACGCATCAGCCGCTGACGCTTCTCGAAGTCGGTCATATCGGTGAACAGACTCGGCTGAACGCCGCGACTTCCGGCAACGCGACTCACGATGATGCCCGCCTTCTTATAGCCCAGGCGCGGCAGATAGACTTGGTCGAGCGCAGCCAGGGCGGCACGCAGTATCAGCGTGGTGTCTTGCGTCGGTTCGTCGAGCGGACAACGTGCGGCATTGGCATAAAACGGTTCGTATTGGCTAAACCGATTGGTAGCCACAAAGGTCTGAATTTCAACGGCATAAAGCCCCTGTTCGCGAAGGCGATGCCCCACCGTTGTGGCGAACGCCGCCATCGAGCGTTGCAGTTGGTCGAGTTGGTAGAGCGCGCGTTCGAACGAATGCGACGACGTGATGGTTTTGTGGTCGGCAGGCACGGGTTCGTCGACCACACACGGCTCGCCGTTGAGTTCGCGCCACGTGCGTTCGCCCACGACGGTAAAGAGCGCGCGCACCTCCGGCTGCGACATCCGCGCAAAGTCGAGCGCCGTCTTCACCCCGCGCGAAAGCAGTCGCTTGGCGTTCTGACGCCCTACACCCCAGACGTCGCCGACCTCGGTCAGGCTCATCGCCTTTTCAGCCTTCGCCGCGCTGTCGATGACGCAGCAGCCGCGATAGCCGGGATATTTCTTGGCGAAACGCGACGCTATCTTTGCAAGCGTTTTCGTCGGCGCAATGCCCACCGAAACGGGGATGCCGACGTTTTTGCGAACCATGTGCGCCACGTCGCGACCATAAGCGTCGAGCCCGCTGCGGTCGTCGCCGAAATGCAGAAAAGCCTCGTCGATAGAATAGACCTCGATGCTTTCAGCCACACCGCGCAACGTGGTCATCACACGCGCCGACATATCGCCGTAGAGGCGAAAATTGCTCGAAAACACCTCAACGTGCTCGCGTTCAACCGTTTCGCGAATCTTAAAGAGCGGGTCGCCGCGTCGAATGCCCAACGCCTTTGCCTCGTTCGACAGCGCAACGGCACAACCGTCGTTGTTGCTCAGCACAATAACGGGTTTGCCGAGCAATTCCGGGCGAAAAACCCGCTCGCACGACACAAAGAAGTTGTTGCAGTCGACAAGACCAATCATATCTTCCGGCGGCGTCGATTGGCTTTGATGGTATAGACGACAATCCCCCAAACCATAAACTCGTTATCTTCAGTCACTTCGATAGGCTGATAGTTATGGTTCGACGGCATCAAAAGGAGACGTCGGTCGGGTGTAATTTCGATACGTTTTAGCGTAAACTCGCCGTCGAGGCAGCACACCGCCAAGTCGCCGCTTTCGGGGTCGAGCGACTTGTCAATCACCAAGATATCGCCTTCGGTAATGCCCTCCTCGCTCATCGAGTCGCCCACGACACGGCCGTAGAACGTCGACGACGGATGCTCTATCAGGTCGCGATTGAGGTCGATGCAATCGTGCACATAGTCTTGCGCCGGACTCGGAAAGCCCGCGCGGATTCCCTCATCGGCGTACGACAGTTCAAGCACCGTCGACACGTCGGCAGGATATATCTTCAAATCTCCACTCATTGACTTGTATCTTTGTTGACTGCAAAGATACAAAATAATGTCGACACAGTGCGCATACGCCACCAAGCATACCACCAAGCATACAACAAAGCCCCACCCTCTTTTTATCACATTATAATGATGGAATTATTTACTTGAAAAATTTTCGGAA
>JAQXVL010000047.1 GCA_029224905.1 Bacteroidales bacterium | reverse complement strand
GACGACGAACCGTCGGGTGATGCTCTCAAAGAACGCCTCCAGGGTACATGGAATTTCTCGAAAATGAAAATCAAGGTAGCCGATCAAACTTTTGAACTGGGTATCGACGACTTGAAGCAAGCGGGCAATGCTGACTATGTTGTCGACGAAGTCCTTTCTTTCAACGGCGACAAAGTGAACGGTCAATACTATGAGATTAAAGGCAGTAAGATTCTTTTGCCTTATTACGAAGACCAAGATTGGTGGGCTGAAGTTAGCTTCTCGGGCTCGCAACTCGTGTTCTACTACGACATTACAGCCGAAGGCATGAGAGTGCAAGAATGGGCATACTACGAACCCGCAACTCGTAGCGCTTCGTTCATCCTTGCGCAAGGCAACGCCGCTCTCATTCCCAATTCTTTCTCGTTTGTATTGAAATAAACGTATAGAATAAACTTTACGGGCTGTGCGCTTCAATTTGCACAGCCCTTTTTTCTTTTTGCCTTTTTTGGTTCGATTTGTCATTTTTGCGAGCAATTATTTGTCAATTTGTCGCTAAGATTGTTCAAAATTTTGTCAATTCAAGCGAAAGTAGTACTTTTGCACCCGATTTTTTATTAAATAGTATATCAGTGAAAAAGGTTTTAGTTTTGGCTTGTATATCGCTGGGAGCGATGTCAAGCAGTTTTACTTCGAATGCACAATCTATCCCTAACGGGAGTTTCGACAATTGGGAAGGTGCCGGAACAAGTTTGCACACAATGAAAGATAAGCGTATTACTCAACGCCCGGGAGAAGAACCGGTTAGTTGGAACGGGTCAAGCATTACTCTAAATGGTTTGGCGGGCGTTGATGAAGAAAGAATTCGCGTCAATAAGATTGTAGATGGCGATAATACATATGTTCGCTTGGATAATGCTAAAGTTGGTTGTACCAAAAATTATCTTAATTGGAACGGTCGCTTGTCGCTTGGCGAAACTTGGGCGTCGTTCAACTATAATAAAGAATTGGGTATAATATACGACATACCCAATTTGTCAGGACCAAAAGCAGCCAATGCGTTTGCTCAAGCCGGCTCTTACGACGGTATGGAATTTACCTATCGTCCCGATGCCATCCGCGCTCGAGTGAGTCGCAACAATGCCGGCGAGAACTATCACATCGTCGCTTACATATGGAATGGCAGCGCTTGGGGTGATGTGCCGGGTACTTTGGCATTCAATGGTAATGCCTATTCGTCAACAGACGGTTACATTAGCTCTTGGTACAGCCTTGAAAACTCCGACCGCGTGCTTATGGGTAAAATTGCCAAGACCTCCGGCGACGCTCACGTGCTCGCTTCGGTCGACTATACCGACAACACCGCGCACGACTGGAAAGACCTTATCATTCCGCTCAACTACAACTCTGCATATCCTGCCGACGAGCGCCCCGCAAAGACTAACGTCATCTTCTGCGCCGGCGACCCCTGGGATATCCAAACCGCTGTCGACGGTAATACGCTCAGCGTCGACGACGTCAACTACGTTTACTACAGTCGTTTAGACGGCGTATCGTTCAGTGGCCACGATGTTGAGGGCTTCGATAGCGACATCTATGAATACAACCTCGATTTCGGTTATCCTAACGGATACGACGAAATCGCTTACACCGTCAAAGGTCAAAGTCTCGACAAAACCGTGACTATCGACCCGCTGTGGCAGCAACTTCGCATCGACTTGACTGTTACCTACACCGGCGGCAACGGTGAAGGATATGACGTCGACGGCGAATCGTCGCACACCTATTCTTTCTACTTCGCTGAGAAAACTTCCGGCGTGGATTCGTTGCCCGAATCGATGGCGCGCGTTACGGCTACTGCCGGCAGCGTCAGCATCAGCGCATTCACCGGCGTTGCCGAAGTGTTCACTGTCGACGGTCGCCTCGTTGCTCGCTCCGAAATCGACGGCAACGGCGAAATCGCCTTGGCTAAAGGCATCTACCTCGTTCGCACCGGTAGTAAAACCGCGCGAGTTTACGTTAGATAATGACAGAAACAACACATATATCAGCAAAAGAGAGAGCCGCCCGCGCCAAACATGTCACGTGGGTAGGCTTTCTTGTTAACGTAGCCCTCTCGCTACTCAAAATCGCTGCAGGCATCGTCGGGCACTCCGGCGCCATGATTGCCGATGGTATTCACTCAATCTCCGACTTCGTTACCGACGTCATCGTGCTCGTATTTATCGGCGTGTCGTCGCGCGGCGAAAACGAAAAATACCAATACGGCCACGGAAAGTTCGAAACCTTCGCTACCATGCTTATCAGTTTCGCACTCCTTGCCGTCGGTGTCGGGCTCTTCTGGTCGAGCGCCGAACTAATCTGGCGCGCCGCCAATGGCGAAGTCTTGCCGCGTCCCGGTCTGTTGGCGTTCGGCATGGCTATCGTCTCCGTTGCCGCCAAGGAGTGGCTCTTTCAATACACTCGTCGCGTCGGCACTCGAATCAGTAGCATGGCGCTCGTTGCCAACGCGTGGCACCATCGCTCCGACGCTTTCTCGTCGATTGCCGTGCTCGTCGGCATCGGCTGCGCAATGTTTCTTGGCGAGCCGTGGCGCGTGCTCGACCCTATTGCCGCGCTCATCGTGAGCGTCTTTATCGCAATTGTCAGCCTGCGTATCGGTTTGCCCAGCATCAACGAACTCCTCGAAGTGTCGCTCCCCGACAATATTAATAAGGAAATCGGCGACACCATCAAAAGCGTCGACGGCGTCAAAAAATTTCATCGCCTCCGCACGCGCAAGAACGGCAGCGTGGTCGTGATGAGTTTTCACGTCAAAGTCGACCCGACAATGACTATCGTCGAAGCCCACGACGTGGCGTCGAATCTCGAACGCGTACTGCGCGAAAAATATGGCGCCGGAACAATCATAAACGTCCACATCGAGCCGTTTTTCGAAGCATCGGAGCAACCTCGAGATGTCGAAAAATATTAAAGTTATAAAAAATCAAAAAATAATGTTTTTGCAACGTATTGAAAATCAATCGCTTGCCGAAAAATATGTTTTTTAACACAAAAAAGTTGTAAAAAAGTTTGGTGGGTAGTTAGATTTGCTGTACCTTTGCACTCGCAACGCTGAAACGGGGAGGTCCCCGAGGGGTTGCTAAGGACATTGAAATAATGCGACAGTGAGACAAGATAAGCACAGGGGGCGGAAGCCCCCGTCAAGAAGCAACCATCGGTCGGGACAAACGGTCTGTGATCTTTTTAACAGAGAAAAAAGAAAAAAAGATAAACAACAA
>JAQXVL010000046.1 GCA_029224905.1 Bacteroidales bacterium | reverse complement strand
GGTTAGAGGTTAGAGGTTAGAGGTTAGAGGTTAGAGGTTAGAGGTTAGAGGTTAGAGGTTAGAGGTTAGAGGTTAGAGGTTAGAGGTTAGAGGTTAGAGGTTAGGTTTCCTGTTTTCTATTTCCAGTTTCCTGTTTTCTGTCTCCTATACCCTGTTTTCTGACAATAAAAAGAAGGTGTTCCGGGTTGAGTCGGAGCACCTTCAATTATGTTTAGATTAGTAATTAGATTAATCGATTTCTTCGTCAGCCGGGTAACCGCCCATTTCGCGGATAGCGTTTTTGAGCATAACGTATTGTTGGAAGAGGTGGTTAACAGGCACTTCGTTCTTAGTGTAGTCGTGCATCGGACTCTTGAGGAAGAAGCTGAGGAAGCGTTGAGTTCCGTAGCGTCCTGCACGAGCAGCGAGGTCGCTGAGGAGCACGAGGTCGAGGCAGAGAGGAGCAGCGAGGATAGAGTCGCGGCAGAGGAAGTTAATCTTAATCTGCATCGGGTAGCCCATCCAGCCGAAGATGTCGATGTTGTCCCAGCCTTCTTTGTTGTCGTTACGCGGCGGGTAGTAGTTGATACGTACCTTGTGGTAGTAGTTGCTGTAGAGGTCGGGTTGTTGCTCGGGCACGAGGATTGACTCGAGGGTAGAGAGCTTGCTGACTTCTTTAGTGTGGAAGTTAGCGGGTTCGTCGAGTACGAGACCGTCGCGGTTACCGAGGATGTTAGTAGAGAACCAACCTGCGAGGCCGAGGCAACGAGTACCGATGATAGGAGCGAAACCTGACTTAACGAGGGTTTGACCTGTCTTGAAGTCTTTGCCGGCGATAGGCATTTTTGTCTTTTCTGCGAGTTCCCACATAGCGGGGATGTCGACAGTTGTGTTAGGAGCACCCATGATGAAAGGAGCGCCTTCAGCCAATGCTGCGTAAGCGTAGCACATAGAAGGAGCGATGTGCTCTTTGTCGTCGGCTTTCATTGCTGCTTCGAGAGCTGCAAGAGTGCCGTGGATTTCCATATTGACGGGAACGTAGATTTCGGTAGAAGCAGCCCAAAGCACAACGATGCGGTCGCAATTGTTTTCTGCTTTGAAGTTGCGGATGTCGGCGCGAAGTTGCTCAACCATATCCCAACGGTCTTTGCAGTCTTTTACGTTGTCGCCGTCGAGACGCTTAGCGTAGTTCTTGTCGAACGCTGCCTTCATCGGAACGATTTTTACCAACTCGTCCTTAACGGGGTTGATGTCTTTTTCTTTGAGAACTTCAGCGTTGATAGCCGATTCGTAAGCGTTTGCAGGATAAACGTCCCAAGAGCCGAACACGATGTCGTCGAGTTTAGCCATCGAAACGATTTCGTCATATTTCAAGTATTTCTTGTCTGCACCTTGACCTACACGGATTTTGTCGTATTGGGTCATCGAACCAACCGGCTTTGATAAGCCTTTGCGAACCATCAATACACCGGTCATAAATGTTGTTGAAACTGCGCCAAGACCTACTACGAGCACGCCGAGTTTGCCTTCCGCTTTCTTTACGTTATTTTCCATTGTTTTAATGTTATGTTATTACTTATTATTATCGTAAAAAAGTGCCAAAACAAATCGCTTTGTTTTGACGGGTCAAAAGTACTCTCTTTTTTCTAATAACAAAAAATATTTTAATTAAATAATTGTCCTATAAAGGCAAAATATTAGTAAAAAACAGACCACATAGTTAATGTTGGTTAAACTTGCTCTGTTTTTAGACTAAAGTGTTAAAATCTCAAAATAGGGCATTTTTGAGTTCCGCGAGATTTTTGATGATTGACGGGTGCTGTTGAGCATCTTCGTCGGCGGTCCATCCTTTGCCTTTGAGCCAAGCCACCCGGCAGCCGATAGATTCGGCGGGAAGGATGTCTTTGCGAAGGCTGTCGCCGACCACGAGCACTTCTTCGGGTTGAAGTCCGAGGGCTTCGACGCCGAGCATGAAGATTTTGGGATCGGGCTTGCGGACGCCGACAACGGCGCTTTCGATGATGTCGGCGAAGTAGCGGCGCAGGTCGAAGTCGGCTAACACGCTTTCGACGTTGCCGTAGAAGTTGCTGACGAGCACCATCGGGAGCCGTGCGTGGATGTATTCGAGGGTGGGGCGTGCATCTTCGACGGAGCTGCGAGCCGAATCGTAGCAGTAGCGAGCCACGCAGGTTGCCGCCTTTTCAATGTCGAAGTCTGCCGGGAGCACGCCTTCGTCGACGAGGTTGCCCAACTCGATGCGCATCTTGATGAGCAGCAAGTCGTAGAAGTTGTGGTGCGGCAGGATGTGGCGCACGCGGGCGAGTTCGCGCTCGGCAAAGACGTAGCATGTGCGGAATTGCTCTTTTGTGACGTCGATTCCTGCTTTTTGGTAGCCTTGCCAGATGATTTCGCTCCAGTGGTCGCCGTGGCTGTCGATAGTGCCGCCGTAGTCGAAAATTACACCTTTTATTATATCTTTAATATTTTCCATCGAGAATGTCTTTGTTAAGTCGTTTGCAAATGCGTTCGTGGCGAACAATCATATAGACGAGCATTGTGTTGAGTACAACAATCTCGAAAGCGAAGTAGAGCCAGGGCATTTTGGCGAAAAGCGAGCAGAAGAGCGCGATTGTGCGTAGGTTGAACGACAGCCAGTTGGTGTATTTCATCAGCGGTCGGCTGAGCGCACGGAAGTCGTCGCGGAACTGTTGGGGGATGTTGTCGCCGAAAGTCGTACGGATGGTTCGGCGAAGAGTTTGCATATTCGGTGTAAGCACTTCCTGGTTGGCTGTGTAGTTGCGGTAGAAAAACATGGTGATTTTCTTCCAGAAGTTGCCTTTCCAGGGAGTAGCGTTGTAGACGGTGTCGAGTTGTTCGACGCTGTCGAGTTCGCTGCCCTCTTTACCTTTGAGGAAATAGAGGTGGAATTGCCGATAGTAGTCGGCGGCAGCGGCTTGCTTGGCGTGGCAGAGTCCGGCAGTGACGGCTATGACCCAAATGAGCCAGGGCATCGACATAAAGAATTCGGAAGTGGCGTTTTCGCGGAAGCAGATGGCGAAATAGATGGCGAAAAACCAGAAATCGCCGCTCAGACCGTCGAGGATTCGACCCAGGCGAGAGTATTGCTTGGTCATTCGCGCCAACTGTCCGTCGGCGCTGTCGAACGAGTTTGCCCAGATGAGCAGGAACATACCGGCAACGTTAATCCACAGGTTGTCGAAGTAGAACAGGATGCCTGCGGCGATGCCGATAAAGATAGAGGCTATGGTGATTGCGTTAGGCTTAATTCCCAGCTTTGCGCAAAGCACAGCCCACATAAAACCGATAGGCCGATAGAAAAACAGGTCGATAGTCTCTTCGGTGTCCATCGATTTAAGCGATTCTTTGTAAGTGCGTTTTAGTTCGTCGAGATTCATTTATTGTTAGTTTTCAAACGGTTTTTGATAGCGTTAAGGACGCATTTGGCGATAAACGGGGCGGCTTCGTTGCGGCAGGGGGCAAAGCTTGGCCAGTCGTTGAAGTCGATGATGCGTATTTCGCCGTCAGGCGACACGATGCAATCGCCGCCGTAGATGACCACGTCGAGTGCCTCGGCAGCACGTCGGCAGATGTCTTTGAGGTAGTTGATGTCGAAGTCGATGCCTTTCGACTTTCCGTTGATGGCTTCGAGTCCGTACTTGCTGTGGCCGTCGTCGAAGGGGTAGAACCAGTAGAAGAACGGCGAGTCGTACATGCCGTAGAATTTGATGAGGTCGCCGACGAGGTGGCGGTTGATTACGGCGCGCTTGATTCCGCGGTAGAAGTATTCTTGGAGCACTTCTTGCGCTTCTTCGGCGTGGCGCACATAGCTGACGTCTTCTTTGTGCATGGCGTGGAAGTCGCCGCGCTTTATCCAGCAATTGTTGATGCCGGCTTCTTTGAGTTCGTCGATGACAGCCTCGTTGGTGTTGACGATAACGCTGTCGGGGTAGGGAATTGAGTTGCCGATGAGGATACGCGTCATTCGTTCGCGAGTGCAGTTCTCGATGCCGTAGCCCGAGTTGACAACGATGCAGCCGTCGTCTTCCATCTCTTGCAGGAGTTTTATCGACTCGCGTTCGCGGCACATATTAAGGATGATTCGTTCTTGCACCTGTCCGGCGATGAATTGGTCTTCGCTGTAGATGTTGACAGTGCAGCCGCGTTTGCGCAGTTGCTCGGCGGTAGCGTTGAAGATTGCGGCGTCGTTGCCGATGTGGTTAGGCGAGTAGGCGCCGGCTCTCATAATGCCGGCTATAGTGAAATCTGCCATGATTCTCTTTCTTGATTAGTCGTTGCCGTTGATGAAGTTAATAGCCTTTTCGATGTCGGAAGCGTGGTCGACGTCGAGGATTTTCTCAATAGGATAAGCCTTTAGTTTGAGCCCGTCGGCAACGAGAGCGCGCTGGAAGTTGCGCATGCGAGCCACGCCGTTAGCCATACAGTGTTCGAGCACCGTGATAGCCTTGTCGGAGAGAGCGTAGACGCCGCCGGAGATATATTTTGCGCCGTCGAACGATTGGTCGCGGAAGTTGACGATGTTGAGCGCATCGTCGGTTTCTACCCAGAGTGGCTTTTCGTCGTCGACATAAGGCGTTACAGCCATCATGCCGTCGCAGTCGGTTGCTGCCTCCATAGCTTCGATGTAGCGACGCAGGTCGTCTTCGCGGAAGATTGTGTCGACGGTGGTCAGGCAGAAGCGTCCCGAAGGCATCACGCGCGACAGTTCGTAGAAGCTGTGCATCGAGCTGGGCGTCGACTTGACAACCAAGCGGAACGGAATGTCGAACGAGAGCGACTCCAGGTAGCTGCGCACTTCGGTCATTTGCTCGTTGACAATGATGCTGATGCTTTCGGCATTGCAACGGCGAAATATGTTAATCAGCCGACCAATCATTGGCTCTCCATTGAGTTCTACCAACGGTTTGGGCTTGGCAACGCCCTCTTGGGCAAGTCGCGAACCTTCGCCGGCTGCGATAATTGCGTAGTTCATATAATAATGATATTAAACAGTCTCTAAAATGTCGGTATCTGCGCTGTCGTCTTTCGACAGGTCGAGCACCTCTTTGTCGCCGCTGCGGTCGACGTATTGACGGCGCAACGGATTGCGATACATTTCGGCAAAGCGACGGCGGTTGCGAGCCACATCGATTGCTCGATAGATAGCCGCTCTGAACGATTCGTCGTTAGCCAGGTTTTTGCCGGCGATGTCGTAGCCTGTGCCGTGGTCGGGCGAGGTACGTACGAAAGGCAGTCCGGCGGTGAAGTTTACGCCGCTGTCCATTGCCAACGTCTTAAACGGTGCCAAACCTTGGTCGTGATACATTGCCAGGATGCCGTCGAAGTGGGCATATTGACCGCTGCCGAAGAATCCGTCGGCGGCATACGGTCCGAAGCACGAGATGCGTTTGCCGTAGGCTTCCTCGATGGCTGGGGTGATGATTTGCTGCTCTTCGCTGCCGAGCAGTCCGTTTTCGCCGGCGTGAGGATTGAGCGCCAACACTGCGATGCGAGGACGAATGATGCCGAAATCGCGGCGCAACGATTCGTTGAATATCTTGATTTTCTCAACAATTAGTTCTTTGCTCAGAGCCGACGAAATGCGGCTGATGGGCAGGTGGGTCGTCACCAGTGCTACGCGGATGTTGTCGTTGCAGAGAATCATCAGCGACTTCGATCCGTCGGCGCAAGCCTCAAGATATTCCGTATGTCCGGGGAAGTGGAAATTTTCGCTCTGGATGGCGTCTTTGTTAATTGGCGCGGTTACGAGCACGTCGATTTCGTTGTTTTTCAAATCGGCGACGGCTCTTTCGAGCGAAGCAAATGCCGCATTACCGCTATAGTCCGACGCCACGCCGAGTTCTATCTTTACGTCGTCGCCGAGCACTTCGATGAGGTTATTTGCTCCGGCGATTGCATCCGATGCCGACTTGATAAGATTGAAATTCACGTTTGCCATCTCGAGTGCTTTGCGATGGTAGGATAAGGCTTTCGACGAACCATAGACTATCGGTGTGCAGAGCTCTCCAAAGCCCGGTTGACTCAGTGCCTTTAGGATTATCTCGTAGCCTATGCCGTTTATGTCGCCGTGGGTGATTCCCACTTTTATTTTGTTTCCTTGGCTCATTTATGTCGTTTTTGAGGTTGTTTAGTTGGCAAAATTAGTGCAAATCGAGCGGAAAACAAAGCGAAAACGCAAGTTTTCAGATTTGTTTTCCCGAGATGCAGCCTAATTTATCTAAAATTACCCCAAATCGAGCGGAAAAGCAAATTTTTTAGTATCTTTGCCAAGATTATGGGAAGATTGTTGTCGATAGACTACGGGCGAAAGCGGTCGGGCATTGCCGTTACGGATGTGCTCGGCATTGTTGCGAACGGACTTGCTACGGTTCGGTCGCATCTGCTCGTCGACTTTCTTCGCGACTATTGCTCGCGTGAGCCGGTCGATGCCATCATCGTCGGCTTGCCGCGACAAATGAACGGCGAGGAAAGTGAGTCGATGAAGTATATTCGACCGTTTCTGAAGCGACTGAGCGAGGTGTTGCCCGACGTGCCTGTCGAGATGTTCGACGAGCGCTTTACGTCGGTGCTTGCACATCGTGCGATGATTGATGGCGGTATGAAGAAGTCGGACCGACGCAATCGCGGCGAAGTCGATAAGATTTCGGCGACAATCATTCTTAACGACTACTTGGCGAGCAACCCGGCTCGACGTACCAAATAACGATGAAAATATATATTTTGCTATGATTTTACCTATATATCTTTATGGTCAGTCCGTGTTGAGACAGGAGACCGAAGAAATTGATGCCAACTATCCGGATTTGCGGAAGTTGGTCGACGATATGTACGAAACGATGTATGCGAGCGACGGCATAGGTCTTGCGGCGCCTCAGGTGGGGCTGTCGATACGACTGATTGTCATCGATGCGGATGCGTTGAAGGAATCGTTCCCCGAACTTGAAGGCGTGAAGTTGACGCTAATCAATCCGGAACTCGAGGTGTTGACCGACGGCAAGAAGGTGACTCGCGAAGAAGGTTGCTTGAGTCTGCCGGGACTTCACGAGCCGGTGTCGCGCTACGAAAAGGTGCGCCTGAATTGGCTCGATATCGATTTTGTGGAGCACGAAGAGGTGTTTGAGGGATTCCTGTCGCGCATCATTCAGCATGAATACGACCACTTGGAGCAGACGCTCTACGTTGACCGTACGACGCCTATCCGCAAGCAACTTATCCGCAACAAATTGCGCAACATCGCTGAAGGTCGTGTGGCGTGCGACTATCGCGTGAAGCAGAATGCTAAGAAGAGGTAAGAGGCATCTTCGATGCGGTTATACGGCGCTGATGCGCGGTTAGAAGGTTAGAAGGTTATAAGGTTATAAGTCCTCATCCACTCATTAACTCATCAACTTATTAACTCATCAACTCTTCCTCACATCAACTCATAAATTTATTAAAAAACAAATATAAATCAATGGCAGACGATAAGAAAGTAATCTTTTCGATGGTGGGTGTCAGCAAGATATATCCACCACAAAAACAGGTGCTTAAAGACATCTACCTATCATTTTTCTATGGTGCAAAAATCGGCATAATCGGTCTCAACGGCGCGGGAAAATCGACGCTTCTGAAGATTATTGCCGGTATAGATAAGCAATATCAAGGCGAAGTGGTGTTTTCGCCCGGCTATAGTGTCGGCTATTTGGAGCAAGACCCGAAACTCGACCCGACAAAGACTGTCAAAGAGGTCGTTCAAGAGGGAATGCAGCCGGTGCTCGACTTGTTGGCGGAATATGAGCGCGTCAACGAGGCTTTTGCTGACCCGGATGTGCTCGAAGACCCCGACAAGATGGACAAACTCATCAACCGTCAAGCCGAACTGCAAGAAAAACTTGACGCATGCGATGCGTGGAATCTCGATAACCATCTCGAACGGGCTATGGACGCACTGCGCTGTCCTCCAGAAGACCAAAACGTGACAACGCTTAGTGGAGGCGAGCGCCGCCGTGTGGCTCTTTGCCGATTGCTGTTGCAAAACCCCGACATATTGCTTCTCGACGAGCCTACCAACCACCTCGACGCTGAGAGTATCGACTGGCTCGAGCAACATTTGCAGCAATATAAGGGAACGGTTATCGCCATCACCCACGACCGCTACTTCCTCGACCACGTCGCAGGTTGGATTCTCGAACTCGACCGCGGCGAAGGTATTCCTTGGAAGGGTAACTACAGTTCGTGGCTCGAGCAGAAAACTCAACGCATGGCGCAAGAAGAAAAGCAAGCCAGCAAGCGTCGCAAAACCCTCGAACGCGAGTTGGAGTGGATTCACATGGCGCCCAAGGCTCGTCAAGCAAAAGGTAAGGCTCGTCTTTCGTCCTACGACCGACTGCTCAACGAAGACCAGAAAGAGCGCGAGGAAAAACTCGAAATCTATATTCCCAACGGACCGCGCTTGGGCAACAAGGTTATCGAAGCGCAACACGTGGCTAAGTCGTTTGGCGAAAAGGTGCTCTTCGACGACCTCAACTTTATGTTGCCGCCTAACGGCATTGTCGGTATTATCGGTCCTAACGGCGCCGGTAAGACCACGCTGTTCAAACTCATCATGGGTATGGAAAGCGTCGATGCCGGTACGTTTGAGGTTGGCGAAACCGTCAAGATTTCCTACGTCGACCAAACTCACAAGGATTTAGACCCCGAAAAGACCGTCTATCAGGTTGTCAGCGGCGGCACGGAGGTGTTCCGCATGGGCGGACGCGACGTCAATGCTCGCGCATATCTGTCGAAGTTTAACTTCGCCGGAGCCGACCAAGAGAAGAAAATCGGTGTGCTCAGCGGTGGTGAGCGCAACCGACTCCACCTGGCTATGGCGCTCAAGCAAGAGGGCAACGTGTTGCTCCTCGACGAGCCGACCAACGACATCGACGTCAACACATTGCGTGCCCTCGAAGAAGGTTTGGAAAACTTCGCCGGCTGTGCCGTTGTCGTATCGCACGACCGTTGGTTCCTAGACCGCATCTGCACTCACATCTTGGCATTCGAAGGCGACAGCCAAGTGTACTACTTCGAAGGCTCATACTCCGAATACGAAGAAAACAAGCGCCGCCGTATGGGCGACGTCGAGCCTCACCGGATTCGTTATCGCAAATTAGTAAAATAAAATAAAGTTATGAAACATCTATCATTAGCGCTGTGCGTGGCTTTTGCTGCAATAGTTGCGGGCTGCGGCGGTGCAAAAACTTACAAAATCACAGGTGTGTCTGCCGACGTTCAAAGTGGCGATACGCTTCGTCTTTTCGACTACGACACCGACGAAGAAATCACGTCGATTGTTGCAACAGACAGCGCCTTCACCTTCGAAGGAGAGATAGAAGCCCCGCGCATTGCCGTGCTCAAAAAAGGCGCAAAACGCTTGTCAGTATTCTTCCTCGAGCCGGGCGAAATCGCTCTTAACATCGCAGAACGTCTTGCGACGGGTACGCCGCTTAACGACAAGAACAAAGAGTTGACCGAGCAAGTTGTTGCCAAGTCGGAGCGTTACGGCGCGATTAGCGATTCAATCAGGGCGCTCGAACTCCCGGAAGATGTTATCGCGGCGAAAATCGACTCGCTGAGCAACATTATCGACACCGAGTTTACGGCGTTCAACCGCAAGGTGTTTGAAGAAAACAAGGATAACTGGTTGGGCTATGTCTACTTCCTCGACTATGCCTACGACATGAGTTACGACGAAATCAACAAAGCCCTCGAGGGTACGCCCGATTGGTTCCGCGCCGGAACACGCATCGGCCGTTTCATTGAGGGTGCCAAGCAAAAAGAAGCAACCAAGCCCGGCAGCAAGTTTGTCGACTTCGAGGTAACCACTTCCGAAGGCAAAACCGTGAAACTCAGCGACTGGGTTGGTAAGGGCAAATTCGTGCTCGTCGACTTCTGGGCAAGTTGGTGCGGCCCATGCCGTCGCGCTATGCCCGAGTTGAAGGAAATCTACGAGCAATACGGAGCCGATGGTCTTGACGTGCTCGGTGTAGCCGTTTGGGACGACCCAGCCGACACAAAAACTGCGTTAGAAGAATTGCAATTGCCCTGGACCATCGTCGACAATGCGCAACGCATTCCCACCGACATCTACGGCATCACAGGCATTCCTCACATCATTCTGTTCAGCCCCGACGGCACAATCTTGATGCGCGGCGTGCCCGGCGAAGTTGACGTCCGCAAAGAAGTTGCTAAAGCATTGGGCAAATAAGTTGCTTAACGCCAAACGTATTCTAAAATCCCGACCGGTTAGAAAAGTCGGGATTTTTTTCGTACCTTTGTCGGCTGAAAGTAAGACATTAGTTATGACATTTGAACAGTTAGGAGTTAGAGAGGACTTGCTTCGGGCAATCACCGAGATGGGTTTCGAGAGTCCTATGCCCGTACAAGAGAAAGTAATTCCCCATCTGCTCCACAGCGAGGGCGATGTGGTAGCCTTAGCCCAGACCGGGACAGGCAAGACGGCAGCCTTCGGGCTTCCGGTGATACAACGCATCGACACGACGCAGTGTCGGCCGCAAGCGCTCATCTTGTCGCCTACGCGCGAACTTTGCTTGCAAATCAGCGACGACTTGGCTGATTTCTCGAAGTATGTCGACCGGCTGAAGGTGCTTCCCGTCTACGGTGGCTCGAGCATCGAAAGCCAAATACGCGCTTTGCGTGGTGGTGTTCACATCGTGGTGGCTACTCCCGGACGTCTTCTCGATTTAATCAATCGCGGCACGGTCGACCTCGCCGGCGTGCATACGGTGGTGCTCGACGAAGCCGACGAGATGCTCAATATGGGCTTTGTCGACGACATAAACAGCATACTTTCGTGCGTCCCCGAAGAGCGTAAAATGCTGCTTTTCAGCGCAACCATGCCCAACGAAATCGCTCGCATTGCCAAGCAGTATATGCACAATCCCGAGGAATTCGTCGTCGGAACGCGTAACGAAGGCGCCGAGAACGTCCGCCATATTTATTATATGGTAAACGCCCGCGACAAGTATCTCGCGCTCAAACGCATTGCCGACTCAAATCCCGGAATTTATGCCATCATCTTCTGCCGTACTCGTCGCGAAACGCAAGAAATAGCCTCCGACCTCATCGTCGACGGCTATAACGTAGACAGTTTGCACGGCGACTTGTCGCAGCAGCAACGCGACACCGTGATGAAAAAATTCCGCGAGCATACGCTTCAACTCTTGGTGGCTACCGATGTTGCGGCGCGCGGTCTCGACGTCGACAACCTCACGCACGTCATCAACTATGGATTGCCCGACGATTTGGCGACCTACACCCATCGTAGCGGACGTACCGGGCGTGCAGGAAAAAACGGCGTGTCGATTTCCATCGTCCATTCGCGCGAAAAGTCGAAAATTCGCGCCATCGAAAAGCAAATCGGCAAAACTTTCGAGCATAAACTCGTTCCAACGCCGCAATACATCATCGAGAAGCAACTCTACAACTTGGCGTCGCGCATCGAGAAAGTCGAAGTCAACGAAGCCGAGATTGCCAACTATCTGCCCGGCATCTTGCGCAAACTCGAATGGCTATCCGGCGAAGACCTCCTCAAGCGAATCATCTCGATGGAGTTTAACCGCTTGATTGAATACTATCGCGATGCACCCGTCGTTGAAGACTATCAAGAACGCAAGCCCAAACGTGCCGCCGAACCGTCGAACGCTCGCAGCAGTCGTGGTCGCAAAAGCGATGCTCAGAAAGACTCTCGCACGGCGGAGCACGGCTACGAACGCGTCTACGTCAACGCCGGCAAGTCGGAAGGCTTTATGCCTGCTCGACTCATCGAAATCATCAACGACAATATGCCCACGCGCGTCGACATCGGTCGCATCGACCTGCTCAAGGACTATACGCTCTTCGATGTGCGTCGCGGCTTCGGCGCAAAAGTGGCAAAAGCGCTGACCGGCGCGCGCTTCTTCGGACATCGCCTGTATGCGGAGTTGGCTGATGCCAATCGCGACTACGCAAAGGTGTCCGTTCGAAGAACTAAAGCCTCAAAATCGCATCGCGACAGCGAGGAAGAACGATTTACCGGTCCGAAAAACAAACGTAAAAGTAAGAAAAACAGGAGATAATTCGACGATGACAAGACTAATAACATACATAGCGTTGATGCTTTTTGCATGCTCGTCGGCGATGGCTCGCAGCGTGTCGGAAGTGTTTGTCGACGAGGCGAGTCCCGTGTTTGGCAAAATCGACAAAACCACACGCCTCGACATGGTCGACTATTATGCCGCCGGACAGAAAAAGGTGGTACGCGACCAAATGGACGGCGAAACCTATATCGAATCGATGACCGACGACTATATGAAAGTAGTCATTTCGTCGGCAGCAACGGTCGAGATGCGCCTTGTCGACAGCCGACAAGGAAAAATCATCGTTGTTTCGACAACCTATACGCTTCCGGCAGCCGACAGCCGCATTGACATCTACGACGAGACGTGGAATCCGCTCGACTCGCGTCGCTATGTTGCTATGCCCGTGCTCGACGACCTGCTCGTCGGCGTCGACAAAAAGCGTCGCAGCGAAATCGAGAGCATTGTCGACTTTACGCTCATTGGCGCATCGCTCGCCAATGTCGATACTATTGTCTTTACGCCGAGTTTTGACAAATACCTATCTGACGAAGACTACGACGCAATCAAGCCGTACGTCCGCACGTCGGTTGTCTATCGTTGGAACGGTAAACGCTATACGCCCTCGAAATGACGCGCAAAAAGAGTAGCCGCGATGGCAAGCATCGTGCCCTTTGGGCGTTGGGAGTACTGCTGATATTGGTGCTCCTGGCAGCCTCGCTCTACATCTTGCGAATGCGTCTGCATCACAATTCTTCCGAAATCGACAGCGACGATTACGAACTCGTTGGCATCGACGTGTCGGCGCACAACGGCAAAATCGACTTCGAACGCGTCCGCCAAGCCGGCGTCGACTTCGTCATCATCAAAGCCAGCGAAGGCTCAGCCTTTCGCGACAGCCGTTTCGCTACCAACTACGACAACGCAAAAGATAACGGATTAGCTGTCAGCGCTTACCACTTCTTTCGCTTCGACGTCGACGGCGCTCTGCAAGCCCGCAACTTTATCGAAGCCATCGGCGACCGCGATTTCGACTTGCCGCTGGTTATCGATGTTGAGGAGCACGGCAACCCGTATGTGTTTCTTCGTAGCAAGGTGGTCAGGCAGTTGCGCGACATGGTCGACGAACTTACCGCCTTGGAATATCGCGTTATGATTTATACCAATAAAGACGGCTATCACAAATTTATCAAAGACAATTTCGACGACTATCCATTGTGGCTGTGTTCGCTCAATCGTCGTCCCGACTTGGATTGGGTGATTTGGCAGTACAGCCATTGGGGCAAAGTTGACGGCATCGCCGGCGACGTCGACCTCAACCGTTTCTACGGCAGCCTCGACCAATGGAACAATTGGTTGAATTAGATGCGTTTTTGCGTATTATACACTTTACTATTGCTCCTCCTTTTTCTTTTTGCTTCAATATAAATTTTTTTCTTCATAAAAAAATTTGCTTGTTTGAAATATTGTTTGTAGTTTTGCGAACAACGAACTGGGATAAATATGAAAAAAATAGCGTATACCACCGAGCAGGAGCAACTTGCACGTTTTGCAAAAGCGATGGGACATCCGACGCGAATTGCCATTCTTCATTTTCTGGCAAAGAGGTCAGAGTGTTATTTTGGTGACATCCACGACGAATTGCCGATAGCAAAGGCTACGGTTTCGCAACATTTGGCGGAACTGAAGGATGCCGGGCTGATTCAGGGCACCATCGAACCTCCGAAAGTTCGGTACTGCATCAATCGTGACAACTGGGAAAAAGCGAAAGATCTATTCGGTTCGATGTTTTCCGATTGTTGCGATAAAGATACGAGCGGTTGCTGCGGATAATGGCTAATTTTTGTCTTTTATGTTCGTAATTCGGCGAAATACAAACAAATAATAAGATAAAGAAATGCAGAAATTATTGATTTTACTTCTCTTGGTGACAGGATTGGCGGCGTGTAGCAGCAAGACCGACGGCGCGGCGACGCAGGCAGAATCGCCGACGGGAGATCGTGTTGAGGTTGTGTATTTTCATGGCGCACAGCGTTGCCCGACTTGTCAAGCCATCGAAAAATGTACGCGAGAAGTTATCGACGCGGAATTTGCCGACGAATTGAAGTCCGGCAAAGTGGTTTTCAAAGTGGTTGACATCTCGACATCGGAGGGAGAAAGCCTTGCCGACCGATATGAGGTGACTTGGTCGTCGCTTTTCGTTAACAAGTGGAAAGACGGCAACGAACGCAGAAACGACATGACTGATTTTGCGTTCGGCAATGCCCGCTCGAACCCCGACGAGTTTAAAGCGGAACTTGCCGATGCTATTCGTAAAATGTTAGAGTGATGGATTGGCTTCAATCACTCGTCGACAGTAGTTCGACACCGGCGCTTACGGCATTTCTGCTCGGACTACTCACGGCAATTTCTCCTTGTCCGCTTGCTACCAACATTGCGGCAATAGGCTTTATCGGTAAAAACATCGAGAGTCGCCGGAGCGTTTTCCTAAAAGGTGTGCTATATACGGTAGGACGTATGATTGCCTACACGGCGCTTGGTGTGGTGCTGATTGCCATTCTTAAAGGGGGCGCGAGTGCGTTCGGTGTTCAGAAGGCAGTAGGCAAATGGGGCGAAATTCTCATCGGACCGATGTTGCTGCTTATCGGTCTGTTTATGCTATTTGGCGATAGGCTGAATCTTCCCAAATTAGGGTATAGCGGCAAAGGAGAACGTCTTGCCGCAAAAGGCGGAGCCGGAGCGCTACTGCTGGGCATCCTTTTTGCATTGGCATTCTGCCC
>JAQXVL010000045.1 GCA_029224905.1 Bacteroidales bacterium | reverse complement strand
CGGCAGGGGTACCGGATATTGCGTATTTACATATTTCCGGACACTATCCAATGTAAATAATTCCTTAAAAAACGAGGGCGTATCAAATTTTTGACACGCCCTCGAGCTCTTAGGTTTATGAATTTCGCTTATTCAGCTGCTTTATCCCATGTGCAACTTACAAATTCGAATTCACCCTTGCCGACAACTTTGTATACGATAGTATATTCTGAACTTGAGCCGGTGTAGACTGCGAAATTGATTGTGTAGAATACGTCCAAACCATCAATCGGAGCAGCTTCGGGGTGGAGCATGGCAAGTGCGCCGGGCATTACTTCCTTAGCGAAGCGGTCTTTCATAAGTTGAGTAATTTGCTCGTCGGTCATGCCTTCATATCCTTCGGGATATTGCTCTTTAGCTTTAGCCGGACGAATATCAACGTTGCCTTGGTAAGCCGAGGTACCGCAGTAGTATTCGTTGTTGCCGTAGCTTGTCACATAACCCTTACCTTTTTCGGTAACGCCCATCTTTTGGTCGACGTTAGCCCATACCCAGTCGGTACATGCTTGGAAGTAAAGTGTGCTAAGTGCTTGTCCCTTACCTGCAGGAAGTGTGATAGTCACGTTCGGGTCGTACATCCATGCGCCTTTGTTGCGAACGAATTGAGCTGTTTCGGTAACTACGCCGTTGTCGAGAACCCAAGCGGTGCCGTCGAACTTGTAGTTGTCGGCAACAATCGATGTCTTGCCGCCCGAATAGAGGTTGTAGCAAACAATCTTGCTGTCGCCTTCTTTTGCGTACGGGTGTTTGCCTGCGAGGTAGCGCGGCAAGTAGTAGGCAGCGTCGGTAGCCGACGACAAGTTGTTGTAAGATTGTCCCATTGCCTTGTAGTCTGCCGGGTTAACCACGTCAACGTTGGTTACAGCCTTCCAAGCCGAGCCTACGTATTGATATAATGCATATTCAATGGTTGTGGGCACGTCGGCAGCGGCTTTGCGAGTCGATGCGCCGCGTTTGTTGACAGCTGTGCCGTTGACTGATGTAATTATGAAGTTGGCATATTTTCCGCCGCTAATCGAAACGAAGTAACCGCAAACTGTTGCTGCTTGACCGTCGGTAAATGCTGCTTTTTGAGCGGCGGTTCCTTGATAGATAGAACCTTGTGCTGTTTCTGCTCCATCAATCTTGAAATTGTAGTAGTTGCCCGAAATAGCAACGGTGCAATCGAATTTAGCATAAACTGCAAGTTCGTCGGTTGTGCGAGTTACCATAGAGTCGAAATCGGCACCTGTCAGCACTTTCGGAGCGGGGTAGGTGTAAGCCATATTGTCGACAACCTCAGCTGTAGCGGTTGTGCCGTCGATTTGGAAACCCTTGCCGTAGGCTGATATAGTACCCGATAATTTTACGCAGTTGCCGATTTCCCATTCGTCGGGAACAAACGCCGAACCGTAGTAAACGAGAATCGAGCCGCTTTTGTCGGTAAGGATGTAACCGCGTTGGCAAAGAGCTGTAATCACGCCGTTGATTTCAACAACATCTTCAAGAGCGACACTGCCGAGAACGTCGCTGAGCGGGAATGCGGGAGTCGGTTCGGGCTCAACGGTCGAGAATATCGGCTCTTGGTTGGTGGTGTTGTATTGAACGAGCATATAAGCGCCTTCTTCACCGCCTTCGCCGGCATTTTCGAGCACGTCGTTCATTAACTTCGACGGAACTTTCGACGGAGCGAATGCTTCAACGAAGTCTTCGTTGCTGCCCCAAATGTCCATGTAGTCGCTTTCGGTAAGCTTGTATGTGCCTGCAGCTTCGATGCCGGGGATTTCTTCCGGAAGACTGCCTGCTACGTTGTAGGTAATCTTGATTGCAGAGCCGTCGCTAAGCGAGAAATACGCAAAGTCGGGGTCGCTGAGGAATGCCGGGATGAAGTCTTTTGCAGTTACCTTGTCGGTGAAATAGCCCTTCGAGCCGACAGTTTTGAGTTCGTTGGCGAGGTCCAACTCTGCAGCTTTGGCAACGTTTGTTGAGTTTGCAGCCAAATTGCTGTAGTCGGCAGCCGTGAATGTATATTCAAGGGCTTGTGTGTCGCTGATGGCGGGGTCGCCTTCGAAACCGTCGAGGTGGTCGTTCCAATCGTTTACGTCGCAACCGACCATTGCCATTGCAATTCCGCCCAGCAGTAATATGTTATATATATTCTTTTTCATTTTCTTTATCTATTTGATGATTAGAAACTAACTTTCAAGCGGAGTGAGAAAGTGCGGCCAAATGAGTAGAACACTCTGTAAGCATTGTCCCATGCACCAACTTTGTCGGTCGATGTGTAAGCGTCCATTACATAATAATGGTTTGCCAAGTTGTGAACGTTGCCCGACAGGGTAGCATGGGTGTTACCCATCTTGAACGAATAGCTTGCGTTAAGGTCTACTTGATTTCCCCATGGAATTTTCCACGGGTCAGCCACGCTGATTTCTGAATTTGCAGTGTAGTTCGACGACGATACTTCGTAGTCGCTGTAGTTGCGTGCGTTGATTACCCAGTCGGCGCCGATGCGGAAGCCCTTGAACGGACGGAACGTAGCACCGATTGATGCTGTCGTCTGTGCAGAGCCACCCACTTTGATGCCTTTTTGGTTAAGAATGGTGTATGCGTGGTCGTCGGCGAGGATGCCCGAAGCAACCGTACCGCGAAGGTCGGAAAGCGGTTGTCCGTTTTGGTTGTAGAAGTAACCTTTGGCGTTGCTGTCCCAAACGTAGTCACCCCAAGAGAGCATACCGTTGAGTTCTACCCAGTTTGTGGGCTTGTAGACGAAGTTGACTTCGACACCTGCGTGGCGAGCGTTTACGCCTTGCATGTTCAAGTAGTAGCGGTCGCCTGCGTGTTCGCCCGACGAGATTTCACCCGAACGTGTTGTCGTTTTGTCTTTCCACAAAGTGTAGTATGCGTTGACGTCGGCGCTGAACACTTTCGAACGATAGCCGTAACCACCTTCAACCGAAACGATTTTCTCGTTGATGGCATTCGGGTTGGTTGCGTTGCTTACGTTAGACGTCAAGAATGCACCACCCGAGAAGAACGGTGCGCGGCTGATGTATCCTGCGTTGACGAACACGTTGTTATGGCTGTCGATGTTGTAGTTGACACCACCCTTAACAGTTCCGGCGATGAAGTTGAGTTTGTCGGATTTTGCGTGCTCTTTGTCGTAGTAGAAATTGTCGACACGCCAGTAGCCGGTGTTGCTCAACGAACCCGAGAGAACGAAGTTGAACTTGCCGTCGAGCATCGTGTATTCGCCTTGCAGATAAGCGCCTTCTTGGTGAGTGTGGCCATCGTAGTCGCGATATACAACGTCGCCCACGCCGAGTTTCTCATACATAAAGTTGGGGTCGGCTGCCGCTGCGTTGTTTTCTGCTTTTACGTTCTTGCGGCTTGAGTCGTCCATGTAGTATTCACCGTTGTAGAGGTCTACAATCTTATTGTTGTGGTGACCTACATAGTAGCGAATGTCGAGACCTGCTGTAAGAGTGAGTTTCTTCGGAAGAAGTTCGTTCTTGTAAGTCGAAACCAATCCGTACCATTCGTGGCTGTTGTTCTGTTGGCTCATAATCATGTTCGAACCGGTTGTGCTTGCTTCGTTCATTGCTTCGATTTCGTCGTAAGCGAATGTGCCGTCAGCTTTGCGGAAGGTCGTGTTGAGCGTGCCGTTCGATGAGCCGTACCAGTTGCTGTAGCTGTAGCTGCCGCGACCTTGACCGCTGTAGCCGCCGCCCTTCGAAATCGATACGTACGCCGATGTTGAAAGCGACGATTTGTAGTCGATTTGCCAAATGTGTGCCAACGAAATTTGCGGTTTGTGGTAGGTGTTGAGGTTCGACGAGCGAACATTGCCGTGAGAGTCGTAACCGAAGGTCGGGTTGTACTTATAGCGGCAGTCGTCGCCCATATATTGGCGAACGTCTTGCCAACCTTCGATGGTGAGACCGTCTTGAGACGAACGTTTGTTGTGTTGTTGCGGCGAACCGAACGCGGTGAACGAAAGTTGATGACGGTCGTTGATGCGTTTCGAAATGTTTACAAAGTAGTTCCACGATTCAAAGAATGTGCCTTGAACGTAGCCGTCGCCCGAGCGGTGTGAGCCGAGCAAAGTCACTGCCCAACCATTGTCCATCAAGCCGGTAGAGAGTGTAATACCTTCTTGGTACATGCCGTCGTTACCCATACCGAACCACACTTTGCCGCCTTTCTTGGCATCGAGCGATTTGGTGATGATGTTGATAGTACCACCGACAGAAGGAGCCGAGAGCAACGATGCACCCAGACCGCGTTGCGTCTGCATCGACGAGGTTACATCCGAAAGACCTGCCCAGTTCGACCAGTAGACGCCGCCCCATTCCATGTCGTTGACGGGAATACCGTTGACGAGCACTGCAACGTTTGCCGACTTAAATCCGCGCATGTTGATTTTCGAATCGCCGAAGCCACCACCGTCTTTGGTTGCCCAAACACCCGGTGTGGTCTTCAGAACTTCAGGAAACTCTTGGTTACCGAGCTTAATGTCGATAGTTCCTTGTCCGATTTCGGAAATAGCAACCGGGGTCATACGAGTCTTAGCCACTGATTGAGTTACCACAACGTCTTGGAGCATAGTCGACTCAACTTCGAGGACGATAGTGCCCATGTTGCGTGCAGGCTTGACTGTTACCCCTTTGAAACCGATTGCCGAAATCTTGATTTCTTTGGCATTACCGGGAGCCTTTAATGTGAACTTTCCGTCTACGTCGGTTATTGTGCCGACTTGTGTACCCGGAATCTGTAATGTCGCACCGATTATGGGGTCGCCATTTTTCTCGGTGACAATACCGCGACAATCATAAGCATTCTGTGCGTTGACCGCACCAAACGCCATTATCAGTATCGTCGCAGTTAAGAGAAGTAGTCTCTTCATACCGTTTTGATTAGATTAATGATTAATTTATTTAGTTAAAGATTTTTGTTGCGGGTTTTAAGTTAATTTATATTTAAGTGCTCTAAATAACATTACAAAGATAGTCATTTGGCTGCAAAATGCAAAATTTTAGCTGTAAATATACCGTTAAAATATAAAGGCTATCTCAATAGCTGAAAAATAGATAGTTTGCAAATGTGGAGTTAGGATGAATATATGAACTCTGTTGTGATAATATTGTTGTATACCGACTCAGTTGTTACCACCGAGCCTTTTATCGTCTATTTATTGCTGTAAAGTAACGTCTAAAAATGATTAATTGTTAAATATTAAAAATTATTGAATTATTTCACTTGTAAGTGAAATGCATTTCGTAAATTTGCAACATCAATAAATGAGTCCATATGAGCGAAGCAGAATTAAAATTAGTTACAGATGCAAAAAACTGTACCATATACACTATTCAATTCCTATCGGAAGATGAAAGTGAGTATGAAAAGTTTTACCTCAAATTTAGAGATGAGCTGGAGTTTAATGAGGATTTTCAGCGTATTCTGAATGTATTGGGGCGCATTGCAGATTTTGGCGCTTTTGAACGTTATTTTCGCCCTGAAGGTAAGATGAATGATAGGATTTGTGCCTT
>JAQXVL010000044.1 GCA_029224905.1 Bacteroidales bacterium | reverse complement strand
GAAGCCACGCAGCACCGCGAGTTGCGTTGGTTGCTTCGTTGTGGTGTTGCCACCGAATATGGCAGTCGCTATGGCTTTAAGACGATAACGACCTACGACGAATTTCGCCGTCGAGTGCCCCTCGTGCGCTACGAAGACATACGCACGGAAGTAATGCGCATGGTCGACGGCGAGAAGAACGTGCTCTGGCACGGACGCGTCAGCAATTTTGCCCAATCATCGGGAACGAGCGACGGCAAGAGCAAATATATCCCCATCAGCCGCGAATCGTTCATGCGCTGTCATTATAAAGGCGGATTCGACACCGTGGCGCTCTATCTGGGCGAAAATCCGCGTAGCCGAATTTTCGACGGCAAGGCATTTATCCTCGGCGGCAGTTTCGCCAACGAACTTCACAGTCATGCCACCGTTGGCGACCTCTCGGCGAATCTTATCGACAACATCAATCCGTTGGCAAACCTCGTGCGCATTCCGCCGAAGCGCATCGCCCTGATGGAAGACTGGAAAGCCAAACTTCCGGCGCTCGTTGAGGCAAGTCGCCATGCCGACGTGACCAACCTCTCCGGCGTGCCTTCGTGGTTTCTTTCGGTGTTGAAAGAACTGCTGCGCGTTGAAGGTTGCGACTCTGTGCATCAGGTGTGGCGCAACCTCGAAGTGTTTTTCCACGGCGGCATCAACTTCCGCCCGTACGCCGAGCAATATCGCGACATAACCGACCCCGACAAGATGCACTACGTCGACACCTACAACGCCTCCGAAGGCTTTTTCGCCGCGCAATATTCGTCGGCGTCCGACGCAATGCTACTGCTGCTCGACTTGGGAATCTTCTTCGAATTTATACCCTTCGAAGATTGCGAACTCGACAATCCTGAGGCTGTTCCCATCGAAGGCGTCGAGGCGGGTCGTACCTACGAACTTGTCATCACGGCGTGCAACGGCTTGTGGCGCTATCGCCCGGGCGACACCGTGCGCATCGAGAGTACCTCGCCGCTGACAATTACTGTTGCCGGACGCACCAAGCACTACATCAACGCTTTCGGCGAAGAGTTGATGGTCTACAACGCCGACGAGGCAATCGCACGCACGTGCGAGCAAACCGGCGAAGCCATCCTTAACTATACGGCGGCGCCCGTCTACGCCACGCGAACAACGAAAGGCCGCCACCAATGGCTCATCGAATTTGCACGACCGCCGCACGACGTTGAACACTTCGCCGAACTGCTCGACCGCAACCTGCAGCAAATCAATTCCGACTATCAAGCCAAGCGCACCGGCGGCATCTTCATCGACCGGCTGAGCATAGTGCCGGCGCGTCAGGGACTCTTCGACGATTGGTTGATGCAGCGCGGAGGCAAACTCGGCGGTCAGCGAAAGATTCCTCGCCTTTCGAACACTCGCGATATTATCGACAGTATGATTGAGTTGAATAAAACCGAAAACATATAGATATAATGAGAAAGTTAGTTATGACTCTTGCGCTCATAGTAGCGCTTGTTGCTTCCGTTCAGGCGGCGAAACCGAAGTACATCTTCTTGTTTATCGGCGACGGCATGGGTATGGGACATGTTACGGCTGCCGAAAACTACAATCGTATGGTAAAAGGTTCTGCGGAACCTCTCTTGATGATGCAATTCCCCGTTGCGTCGCAGGCTTGGACATATTCGGCGAATTCTCCGGTGACCGACTCGGCGGCAGCCGGCACTGCCTTGGCTTGCGGCGTGAAAACGAAAAACTCTATGCTCGGCATGACGCCCGACACCGTTGCTGTCACGTCGGTGGCACACGAACTGAAAACGAAGTTCGGCTACGGCGTCGGCTTGGTGACTTCCGTGGCTTACGACGATGCAACTCCGGCTGCTCACTACGCACATCGTGCCAATCGCGGTATGGCTGAGGAAATCAACTACGACGGCGCGCGCTCCAACTTCGACTTCATTTCCGGCGCCGGCACGAAAGCCTCTGAACACGGCGACGTGGCTCGCGGTGAGCGCATCTTTGACGACTGGCGCGCTAACGGCTGGACGGTTGCCAAAGGCATCGACGCGCTGCATGCCGAGAAGAATCCGCGCCGCGTGTTGCTCATGCCCGCGCATCCCGCAGGTTCTAACGAAATAGGCTACACCATCGATAGCCTTCCCGGCGCAAGTTCGCTCGCCGACCTCACTCGCGAATGTCTCGACCACCTCAAACGCGTTTCGCCGAAGAATTTCTTTATGATGGTCGAAGGCGGTAACATCGACCACGCCGGACACGGCAACGACGGCGCTACCGTTGTCAAAGAGATTCTCAACTTCCAGGAAGCGCTCCGCATTGCCTACGACTTCTACCTCCAACACCCGAAAGAAACGCTCATCGTCGTTACTGCCGACCACGATACCGGCGGCTTGACCACAGGCGTCAGAAACGGTCAGCTACGTCCCGACCTTATCGACTATCAGCGCATGTCGAAGGAGAAATTCAGCGACCTCTGCCAACAAGAGAAGCACCGCGACTGGAACTCGATGAAGCAACTCATCAGCGAGCGTCTCGGTCTGTTCGGTCCTATCGCTGTGAGCGAACTCGAAGAAGCACGCCTCTTCGACAGTTATGCACGTCTGCGCGCAAATATCGCAAAGGGCAATGCTACGCTCTACAAGGAGTTTAACAACTTCAGCGAAACCGTGTTCGACCTGCTTAACCATAAGACCGGCTACGGCTTTACGACAAACAGCCATACCGGCAATCCCGTGCCCGTGTATGCTATCGGCGTAGGCAGCGAACGCTTCAGCCGTATCAACAACAATATCGACATCCCGGCGAAATTCCGCGCACTGACCGGATTGAGGTAGCGGTTGTCCTTTATCGTTTATTGAAAAATATTGGCGAATTTTTGCTTTTTCGGTAGATGAGCATTATCTTTGTGTTACTATACACTTTCAAACCAATATTATGAATATTTTTGTTTCCAAGTGCATCGAGATTTTTGCTAATACTACTCTGCACTACCATAAATTTGACAATATCGACGCAACGCCGGAGAATCCTTTTCAACCCGGTACAATCGACGACGTGCTTTTCCGTAAAAACTGGATTGACGCCGTGCAATGGCATATGGAAGACATCATCCGCGACCCGAACATCGACCCGGTCGAGGCTTTGGCGCTCAAACGCCGTATCGACAAGTCGAACCAAGACCGTACCGACTTGGTTGAGGACATCGATACATACTTCCGCGACCTATATAAAGATGTAGTTCCGGCGGCAGATGCTACCATCAACACCGAAAGCCCGGCGTGGGCTGTCGACCGCCTCAGCATCCTCGCGCTGAAAATCTATCACATGGAGCAAGAAGTGAAGCGCACCGACGCATCCGAGGCGCATGTGGCTAAGTGCGGCGCAAAGCTCGCCGTGCTGCTTGAGCAACAAAAAGACCTGTCGACCGCTATCGGTCAACTCCTTGACGACATCGCTACCGGTAAGAAGTATATGAAGGTCTACCGACAAATGAAAATGTATAACGACGCCGACACCAACCCCGTGCTTTACGCCAAAAAATAGGCACGGGATGGAATTGGTTTCGAAATATAAGAACGTGCTGGTGTCGCGGTTTTCCGCGCTCGGCGACGTTGCAATGACCGTGCCGGTAATCTATTCGGCATGCCGTTGCTATCCCGCGACGCGGTTCATCGTCGTAACGCAGAAAGTGGCTGCCACGCTGTTTGTCAACGCGCCCGACAACCTGGTGGTTGTTCCGGTCGACGTCAAAGGGACGTATCGCGGCGTTCGCGGCATGTTCCGACTCTTTAACGACCTGCGCCGCGACTATTCCATCGACGCCTACGTCGACCTGCACAGTGTGATTCGCACGTATGCGCTCGGCTTGGCTTGCATGCTTCATTTCATCCCCGTACGCCGCATCCGTAAGGGACGCAGCGACAAGCGTGCGCTGACGCGTCGCAATCAGAAAGACATGCATCGCCTATGCTCGTCGCGCGACCGCTATTTCGACGTGTTTAAGCGCATGGGATTCGACTTCCCCGAGGCATTCGACTCCATCTTCGACGAGCCCGTCGACCCGTCGACCTTTGCCGACATCACCGAGCCGAAGCGCCCCGGTGAACGCTGGCTGGCAATCGCTCCGTTTGCCAAGCACGTCGGCAAAATCTATCCGCCCGAACAGATGAAGCAAGTTGTCGACACCCTGGCGGCGCGCCCCGACGTGAGGCTGTTTCTCTTCGGCGGAGGCGATGGCGAGCGCGACATTTTGCGCGGTTGGGCAGAAGGTCGTGCCAACGTTATTTCGATGGCGGAGAAACGTCACGGCTTCCCCAAAGAACTCGCCTTGCTCAGCCATATGGACGCCGCAATCTCGATGGACTCGGCAAATATGCACCTGGCATCGCTCGTGCGCGTGCCTGTTGTGTCGATATGGGGCGCCACGCATCCCTATTGCGGGTTTACCGGTTGGAAGCAGAGCGACGACAATGCCGTGCAGCTCGACATGCCGTGCCGTCCTTGCTCGGTGTTCGGCAATCGCCCGTGTCGGCGCGGCGACTATGCTTGCCTCTACGGCATCAAGCCGCAAGACATCATCGACCGACTCGACAAGGTGTTGAAGAAGTAGCGCGAAGTTTCCGAAAAATATTTGTATCTTTGCACTCTATGCAAACCATCGACAAATGAGTGAAGAATTTGATATACGAAACAGCCGTAACGAAGGCGACCGCGACTTCGAGCGCGCGTTGCGTCCGCTGTGCTTCGACGACTTCAACGGTCAGGCAAAGATTTTGGAAAACTTGCGTGTGTTCGTCGCAGCCGCCAAGATGCGCGGCGAAGCCCTCGACCACGCACTCCTTTACGGCCCTCCCGGGCTGGGCAAAACCACGTTGAGCAACATCATTGCCAACGAACTCGGCGTGGGCTTTAAGGTGACTTCCGGACCGGTGCTCGACAAGCCCGGCGACCTTGCCGGCGTGCTCACTTCGCTCGACGAACGCGACGTGCTCTTTATCGACGAAATCCACCGACTCAATCCCGTGGTCGAAGAATATCTCTACTCGGCGATGGAGGACTATCGCATTGATATAATGATAGATAAAGGTCCCGGAGCACGCTCGGTGCAGCTCAATCTGTCGCCGTTTACCCTCGTCGGCGCCACCACGCGCAGCGGACTGCTTACGCCGCCGCTTCGCGCTCGTTTCGGCATAAATTGTCACCTCGAATACTACGACCACAACGTGTTGCAGAGCATCATCCTGCGTTCTGCCGGGCTGCTCAAGGTGAAATGCACCTCCGACGCCGCCAACGAAATTGCTCTGCGTAGCCGCGGTACGCCTCGTATCGCCAACGCACTGCTGCGCCGTGTGCGCGACTTCGCTCAGGTGAAAGGCAACGGAATAATCGACGCCGAAATTGCACGTTTTGCCCTCGAAGCGTTGAACATCGACAAATACGGGCTCGACGAAATCGACAACAAAATCCTGACCACCATCATCGATAAATTCAACGGCGGTCCGGTAGGGTTGACCACCATAGCCACCTCGCTCGGCGAAGATGCCGAGACGATTGAAGAAGTCTACGAGCCGTTTTTGATAAAGGAAGGCTTCATCAAGCGCACGCCGCGCGGCCGCGAAGTGACCCTTCTTGCCTACAACCATCTCAACAAGCGCCCCGTCGGCAAATCCGGCTCGCTATTCGACTAAAAGCGGAAAACACTTTCGCCTACCCGGTCGCACTAAGGCGCGACCCTACAGTGTTGATTATCAACGATATAACATACACAAAAATAAAGCGGGGCGCTCCGGTGGGGCGCCTCGCTAACGGTTGGTTAATTTG
>JAQXVL010000043.1 GCA_029224905.1 Bacteroidales bacterium | reverse complement strand
GCCTCGATAGAGGTCACACTCGGCGGCAAGACGATGCTTGTCAGGTTGAGGTCGCGGAACATGTTGGTGCCCACCACGTTGTTGGCGGTGGTGTTGCTCTTCGGGTAGGTCTTGAAGTAGTAGCCGTCGTTAGCGTTTTCGACGATTGTTGCGCCGCTGAGGTCAAGCTCGGTGAGCTTGCCCTCGGTGGCTTCGTTGTAGTCGTTACGCCCTGCCATGTCGCGGATTAGCGCGATGTCGGAGTTGCTGACAGGCCCCGACACGGTCAGTTGCGTGATGTTGTATTTGTTGTCGCCAATGGCGCTTGCCAGTCCGCCTGCCACCACGAGGGTGTACGTTTCGGCGGCGGCGCTCAGACAGCCGAAGCATACCGCCAAGGCTGTCATTATGGATGTTGTCTTTTTCATTTATGGTTATGTTTTTTAGATTCTAACTATTTAACTATCACTTTCTTTGCAATTTTGCCAACTTTGACGAGGTAGATTCCGGCAGGAGCGTATACGCAGGTCTTGCTGTCGGCTGTTCCGCTGTAGAACATCTTTCCGTCGGTAGTGTAGACTGTCACGGCATTGCCTTGAGCGCCCGCGATGTTGATGGTGCCGCGGTTGCCGTAGATGGCGATGCCTGCGCCGGCGATGCCGTTAACGCCGCCGTCGGCTGTCGATGCGGTGTTGGAAGGCTTCGATTCGCCAACGGTGTAGACTGCCGTCACGTTATAGGTCTGCACCTCGGTTACCAGGTCGTCGACGTACGAGGTTGTCGCAACGAGGTCGGAATTGATGAGGATGTCGTCGCAGTACACGTTGTAGCCGCTAAGCACGGGGATGGCTTCGAGTTTTGCTTCGAAAGTGGCATCGTCGACGAGCAGGGCAAAGCCGTCGGTGGTCGTTGCCGTATGGCGTACGGCGAAGAAGTTGGTGCCTTCGGGCACGTCGAACGCGATTTCGGTCCACTCCTCCGGAGCCGTGCCGCCCACGCCGCTGAGCGCGGTGAAACTTGCGCGGTTGGTTGCCGACGTTTCGCTCGAGATGAGGATTTCGTAGTTGTCGGTATAGCTTGCAACGCCTTTGACGAACAGTTTGACGGTCTGCGCCTTGCCGCTCAGTTGCGGCGAGATGAGCCAGTCGTCGGTCGTGCCGGTGTCGGCGATGAACGAAATCATGCATTGTTCGCCGCTGTGAGCCGCCCAATCTGACGGATAGCCGTATTCGTCGATGTCGGCGCCTATTTCGGGTGCGTTGAATACGATGAATGCTTGTGCGGCGCCGCGATTTTGCCATGTGCCGGAGAAGTAGGCTGTGCCTTGGCGGTCGACGTCGGCGAGTGTCCACGAGCCTACGCCGTCGATGATAAACGATGCATATTCTTCAAAATCGTCGGTCTCGGCAATGGTCTCGGTCACGTCGGGAGCGGTCCACGACAGGTTGACTTTGGTGCCGTCGACTGCGGCGCGCAGATTCTTCGGCGTCGGCAGGTGCTGACGGCGGATTTCGACCGTCGAAGTCGACGTCGTGTTGTTCGTCAGGTTCATATCTTGGTTGCATTCCACAACGGCGTAGTATTCGGCAGTGTCGCCGAACGAGCCGTCGGGAGTCTGGCTGAACGTGTAGTCACGATAGCTGTTGGCGAGGAGCGTCACGCCGTTGAGCGTGCCCACTTTAGCGCCGTCGCGGTAGAGCGAAACGCTGAAACCGCCGGTGCCGATGGCTTTCGTACCTACGTTGGTGACGCGCACGGTGACGTCGTAGTCGGCGCCGACCGTCATGCGCTTCGGACAGCTGATGCTCGTCGCTTCGAGGTTGTAGTCAAGCACGTCGCGAATCACGATGTTGTCGACGTGGATGCTCGTCAGCCCGTCGTGGCCGATGGCGCGCAGACCGAGTCGCATATATTCCGCCGGCTTGAGTCCGGCAAGCGAGATGCTCACTTTCTTCCATTCGCTGCTGCCGGTGAGTTTGCTCATGTCGATGGTTTCGAGCGTGTTGAATTCGTAGCCGTTGGTGGTGGCTTCGACGATGAGTTCGTTGGTCGAGCCGTTGGGGTAATAGTAGTAGAATTCGAGTGTCGGGTTGACAGCCGACTTCAAGTCGATTTTTCCGGAGTAGAGGTAAGCCTCGTCGTCGGCATACATCGGCACGAACGAGAGCAGACCGCCGTCGAGGTCTTGCGGCGACGCTGCCGGCATCGAGCCGTAGGCGAGCACTTCCCAGACGCCGCTGTTTTCGGGGTCGTCATCGTCGATGCCCCAGGTGTCGTAGTGGATTGCGGCGTCGCTGAACGATTCTTTGAACGGAAGCGGGTAGGGCGTGCCAAAGACGAAGATGTTCGAGGCTTCGCCGTAGCCCACGCCTTTTTCGTTGACGCCGAACACGATGTATTTCTGCGACTGCTGACCGGAGGTTACGCCCGCGTCGAAGCTATAGCTTGTGCCTTCGACGTTCATGGCTACGATAGTCGATTGGTCGACTCCGTTGAGGATGTGGTAGGTCAGTTGCGTCGGGTCGATGTATCCGCCGTTTTGTCCCGTCGTGGGTGCATCCCAGGTGAGGAGCGCCTTGCCGTCTTGCTCGCGGAGCACGATGTTCTGCGGAATGCCGGGCAGGTCTTTGCCGACGAACACCGATGCGGTCGTCTCGAGACTCGGTCCGGCTGCGTTGGTCGTAAATACGGTATATTCGTTCATGCCCGCCTCGCAAGCGTTGTCGACAAACGAGATGTGCGTGCCGGCGGCTTGGTTGTTGTACGACTTGACAATCGAGTTGCCGCGGCGAACGGTCACCTTGTTGACGCTTTCGATGGCGTCGCCCTTGATGGTCTTTGTCGGAACGGTAAACTCGACGGTAACCGATTGAGCGCCCTTATCGCCGGCCTTGAGGCTGAGGTCGTCGACCGTTGCCGGTGCGTTGACAGACGCTGCCACTTCGATGGCGATGTCGTCAAGGTAGAGTTTGTACATCTGTGCGTCGCTGACCGATTGGAAGCCGAAATAGTAGTCGGCATCGGCATCGACGGTGAACGTCTTTTCGTAGAGCGTGCTTTGCAGCGATTGTATGATGGTTTCGCCGTAGAGTTCGTTGGTCATGTCGGCAACGGTGCGTCCCTTGCCGAACGCCACGCGCAGCTTTTCGGGCCAGCCCGACGACATAGAGTGGGCGTGGAAGCGGATGCGGTAGAGGTTGTCGGCAGTGATGTGGATTGGCGGCGTGATGAGCCAGTCGTTCATGCTTTGAGTGTTGCTGTAGGGGCAAACCGCCGAGCCGGAGTCTTCGAGTTTCCACGTCAAGCCGTCGCCGTTAGCGTCGATGACGGTGAAGAGGTTGAAGTTCGACGCGCGGTCGAAAGTTTCTTCGTAGGGCAGGGTAAATGCATCGCCGATGAGTAGTTTATCGGTCGTTGCCGAGCCGCCTTCGAGGTTGTTGCTGAAGGCGATAACTTCGTACCAGAATGCCGAAAGCGAGAGCAGGTTGGGCGAGTCGGTGTAGGTGGTCGCCGTCAGCTTGTCGGCAACGACAACGGCGTCGGGATAGCGAATCACCTTATAGTTGAGCGATGCCGGGTTGAGATATCCGCCGTGGGCGCCTTCGGTCGGTGCGTCCCAGCTGAGGCGTATCGACGAGCCGTCGATGGTTGCCGTAAGGCGTTGCGGCGCTGCCGGCGTGTCGTTGCCCACCCACAGGCGAACCTTCTCCGAAGGGCCGTCGCCGACGGCGTTGCGAGCGCGTACTGCCACCTTGAATTCGCCTACGGTGTTGTTGATAATTGTTTCGCTGATGTGTTCGCCGGCGTTAGCCGTGCCGAGAGTATATTCAACGTCGTTGAGGCTGATAATGTAGTCGAGTTCGCCGCTCAGCGCCGAGCCGTCGTAGGTTGTCGTCGGAAGGTCGAACGTCACGGTCATATTGCCTGTCGTCGACGTGTCATAGGTCACGTTGAGGTTGCTAACAGCCGCCGGTGCGCCTGCTTCTGCCGATTGGCCGAAGATAAACAAGCCGCCGAATTCTTCGTTCATCACGAAGTTGCCCATCAGCGTCGTCGCTGCGGTTGCGGTATCGACTTGGTAAAGCCCGTTGACGGTGTCGTTCATCGCCGCCCAGTAGAGCTTGCCGGTTGCCGGGTCGAACGTCGCCGACTGGCTATATTCCGGCATAATGCCGGTATTGCCGACGAGCGTGAGTGCGCCGTTGGTCTTGTTGACGGTGTAGAGTCGTCCCGCACCGTCGACGCCATAGACTTCGCCTGCGCCGTTGGCAGCCACGAAGAAGAACGGGCTGATGAGGTCGGCAATCGGCGTTACGCTACCGTCGACGATACTCATTTGTCCGAAAACGTAGCCGTCCATCGCATCGTTGAGGAAGCAGCCGTAGACCTTCTTCGACACCGGGTCGTAGGTTAAGTCGGTCGCCACGCTGGTCAGGTTGACGCGGTTGGACGTCACAATCGACCAGTCTTCGGTGTCGCAGATGTAGAAATATGCGTAGATGCCGCCGAAGCCGGTGTCGAACCAGTTGATGAAATAGTATTTGTCGTCGACGAGCACGCCGCCACCGTTGGCGTTCAACTTTGAGTTGACTGCCACTGCGCTTACCGGGCTCGCCGTAGCTGCCGGGAAGGAGTAGATGCCATACTGCGTGTTGTCGCCGGCGCCGCCTAAGAGGCTACCATAGACGATTGTGCCGTCGGCTTCCGACGTAAGGCGCGGAAACATCGCTGTTGTGTTTCCTGTGCCGGTAAATAGCGTCCGCGGCTTTGCGCCGGGGAAGACGCGTGCGAAATTAGCTTGCTCGGCTCGTGCCTCGGCGGTCGTCGCATCGCTGTGGCGTGCCACTTCTGCTCGAACGAGCATCGGTAGCGCTACTGCGAGTAGCAAAACTACCGTCTTTACAAAATTGTTCCTTTGCATAGTTTTATGTAATATTGTTCAAATTTTACAGTTTTGTATATTTATACAGATTATTTCATTTTGTAAGCAAAATGTTACGAATTTATGAATTTTTTGTCACAATTTGTAACAAATTGTCTTTTGTTGAGGTTGGTTGGTTGCAAAAGTATAACTAAAAATCCGATTTTCCAAACATTTTGACATTTTGTTTGGAAAAAGTGGAGAGGGAAGGGAAGCGCCTTCGGCGCGGTTAGACGGCATCTGACGATGCGGTTATGCGGCGCTGTCGCACGGTTATTCGGCATCTGCGATGCGGTTATGTAATTGATAATGAGGATGTTGTAGGGTCGCGCCTTGGTGCGACCGGGCAGGCAACAGATTTGTTTCTCACCCCTACACGTTTGATTATCAGAATGATAGATACAAAAAAAGGCTACGAGAAAAGAAGCGAATCTCGTAGCCTGAATCAAAATTAAGTATGTAAGTAGAAAAAGTACCCAATTAGAACGTATCCAATCTCGGCAGGGCGATGAGTTTGTTATCGCACTCTTTGATGAACGTGAGAATCTCCGTCTTCTCAGCCGAATCTTCAACGTCTGCCTCAATGCGTTTTACGGCGTTGAAAATCGAGGTGTTGCACTGATAGATGTGGCGGTAGGCTTTGGCGATGTCGTCGATGCGCTCTTCCGAGAAGAGTTCCGGCTTGGTGCGCATTACGGCTGCGTTGACGCCGTAGTACATTGCCGGGTTGTGCGCCATGATAACGTAGGGCGGCACGTTGCCGCTGATGCGGCATCCGCCTTTGATGAATGCCCACTTACCGATGCGGCTGCCGTTGTAGACCTTTACCGACGTCGATAGGATGGTGCACGGGTCGATGACTACGTCGCCGGCGAGTTGGCTACTGTTGCCAAGCACGCAGCGGGCGCCGATTTTGCAGTCGTGACCGATGTGCGTTTCTGCCATCAGGAAGCACTTTTCGCCGATTTCGGTCGATTGCCCTTTGTGGATGCTTCGGTTGATGATAACCATTTCGCGGATGGTGGTCTTGTCACCGATGGTCACATACGATTCGTCGCCTTTCCAGCGGAAGTCTTGCGGCTCGGCGGCGATAATCGCACCGTTGTACACCTTGATGTCGTTGCCCAAGCGTGCGCCGTGCATGATGCTGGCGTACGGATATATCTCGCAGTTGTCGCCGATTACTACGTCGCGGTCGACGAAGGCGAACGGATGGACTGTTACGTTGTTGCCCAATTTTGCCGACGGGTCAACATATGCTAATGGACTAATCATAGTATTTTGAATTTTAATCGTTTACTTCTTAGCGACCGCCACCGAGTGCTTGGTAGAGGCTGATGGCAGCTTGCTGTACGGCAAGGTCGGTCTGCAGTTGCGACATTTGTGCGCTCAGCAGCGATTGTTGCGCCGTCAACACCTCCAAGTAGGTTGTCGTCCCCAAAGTTAATAAATCGTTGTTATATTCCACCGCTTTTTCGAGATTTTTTACTTGTTCGGCAAGCAATGCAACCTGTTGGCTGTTCTTGTTGTAGGCAACCAACGCGTCGCTAACCTCGGCGGATGCGCTGAGCACGGTGTTCTCGAAATTGTTGAGTGCTTGTTGTTGGCTCGCTTTGGCTGCTTTCAGGCTTGCGATGTTTTGTGCGCGGAAGAGCGGTGTGGCGAGCGATGCGGCAATCTGGTAGAACCAGCGACCCGGGTTTTGGATGACAGAGCCGAGCAGGTTGGTAAATCCGCCGCCGGCAGAGATGGTCAAGCCGGGATAGAACGCGGCGCGTGCCTGGTTGGTAGCGTAGTAGGCTGAGGCAAACTGCTTTTCAGCGGCTACTACGTCGGGACGCGCTGCAAGATACTGCATCGGAACGCCTTTTTCCATATATTCCGGGAAGACGGGCTGATAGTTTTCGTCGATGGTCCACTCTTTAGGCAGCGAGTTGAGCATCAGCGACAGCGAGTTTTGCACCTCGTGGATGTTCATCTCCAGCGCCGGAATGCGTGCCTGGATGGCATAGTAGTTGGCGCGGCTTTGCACAACGGCAACCTCGTTGAAGCGTCCGGCTTCTTTGAGGTCTTGCATCGTCTGAACGCTCTTGCCCCAGAGCACCGACGTCTCTTGAGCAAGACGAAGTTGACGTTTGAGCATCACCAGCGTATAGTAGCAGTTGGCAACGCCGGCAACGATTTGCGAGCGTACGGCTTGTTCGTAAGCCTGAGCGCCTTCGAGCGACGCTTGGGCATTGCGCTTGTTGTTGAGCAGACCGCCGAAGAGGTCGATTTGCCAACTTGCGTTGACGGGGATTTGATACGACCACGTGTGCTTCGAGATGCTCGAGCCGCCGTAGGATGCCGTACCGGCGTTGGGCGCAAATGATATCTGCGGCACGTAGCTCAATTTGGCGCCGAGCAGTTGGGCATTAGCCATTTCGACGTTGAGGTGCGCGTTGCGAAGGTTGACGTTCTTGTCGAGCGCAATCTGGATGAGCGCTTGCAGTTGCGGGTCGGTGAACACCTTGTCCCACGACAGGTTGCCCAAGGCGAGCGTGTCGACAGGTTGCTGACGCGCTTCGACTACGCTTTTCGAGACGCCTTCGTCGGGCAATTCGTATTTCTTGTATATGTGGCAACTGCTCATAGTGGCGGCGATTACCGCCACTATTGCAGCCATTATAAATTTATTCTTCATAATGCGTTGATTAATAGTTGTATTGGTCAATCTGGTCTTGCATCTCAGTGTTTTCGGTGTCTTTCCACTTGATTGGCGAAATCTTTTCTTGAATCTTCTGGAAAATCACGAACAACGCCGGAACGATAAAGATTTGGAGAATCATACCGACAAGCATACCGCCTACGGCACCCGTACCGAGCGAACTGTTACCGTTAGCGCCTACACCGCTGGCAAACATCAACGGAAGCAGACCGATAATCAGTGCCAACGAGGTCATCAAAATCGGGCGCAGACGGGCTGCTGCACCGGCTACGGCGGCACCCGTGATGCTCATACCCGTGCGACGACGCTCCAGCGCAAACTCTACAATCAGGATGGCGTTCTTCGCCAACAGACCGATAAGCATAATCAAACCGATTTGCAAGTAGATGTTGTTGTCGATGCCAAACATCTTGGCAAACGCAAACGAACCCATCAAGCCGAACGGTATCGAGAAGATTACCGCCCACGGAAGTGCATAACTTTCATACTGAGCCGAAAGAAGCAGGTAGACAAACAGCAAGCAGAGCCCGAAGACGATTGCCGTCGACATCGGCGAACTTTCCGCCTCTTCGCGCGACATTCCCGAGAACTCGTAGCCATAGCCCTGCGGAAGTGCTTGCTTGGCAACTTCGCGAACTGCCGCAATGGCGTCACCGTTGGAGTAGCCCGGATTCGGCGTACCGCTCACGGCAATCGACGTAAACAGGTTGAAACGAGTATACAAGTCAGGTCCGTAGACGCGGCGCAACTTGATGAAGTTGGTGATAGGCGCCATCTCGTTGCCGTTGCGTACCTTGATGCGGTTGAGCGTTTCCGGCGAAATACGAGAATTCGGGTCGGCTTGCATCATCACGCGGTAGAACTTACCGAAACGGTTGAAGTTCGACACATACATACCGCCGTAGTAGCCTTGCAGCGTGGTCAGGATGGTGCTTTGCGAGATACCTGCTTGTTTGGCTTTCTCTACGTCGACGTCGACCATATATTGCGGATAAGTCGGGTTGAACGTCGAGTATGCCATCTGGATTTCCGGGCGCGCGTTAAGTTGCGCCAAGAAGCCTTGTGTGATTTCGTAGAACTTGTTGATGTCGCCACCCGTCTTGTCTTGCAGTTTGATTTCGAAACCGCTGGTGATGGAGTAACCCGAAATCATTGGCGGCTGGAATACTACCACATTACCATCCTTGATTTCTTTCTTCATCATCATATAGACTTGCCCTACAATCTTCTCGGCGCTCTCGTCTTTCGAACGTTCTTCCCAGTCTTTCAACTTGACGATAAACGTACCGTAGGTGTTACCCTGTCCGGCGATGAAGCTATAGCCGAGAATCATGTTACGAGTCTTGATGGCAGGTATTTGGGCGAGGATTTGGTCCATCTTGTGGAGCGTTGCCTCGGTCTTTTGGAGCGACGTTGCCGGCGGCATGTTGAGCATACAGAAGAATGCACCGGTGTCTTCGGTCGGTACCAATGCCGACGACGTGGTCATCATCATCATTACAAGCGCTACGATGCTCGCGCCGACGATGCCAAACGACGTAACCTTGTGGTTGATGAAGAATTGTACGTATTTCTTATATTTCTTCAGCACGGCGTCGAACATCACGTTGAAGCCCGAGTGGAACTTGTGTACAAAGCGCTTAACGATGTTTTTCTTCACGGGGCGGCCGTTCTCGTCGGTCTCCTCTTCGCTCGTGTGCGCACGGAGGAACACCGCACACAGCGCCGGCGACAGCGTCAACGCGTTAAGTGCCGAAAGTCCGATGGCGATTGCCATTGTCAGACCGAATTGGCGGTAGAACACACCTGACGTACCGGGCATGAACGACACGGGAATAAACACGAGCATCATGACCAGCGTAATCGAGATGATGGCGCCGCCGATTTCGCGCATGGCGTCGATGGCTGCCGTACGCGGATTCGTGTAGCCCTCATCAAGTTTGGCGTGCACCGCCTCCACCACCACTATGGCGTCGTCGACCACTATGGCTATGGCAAGCACAAGTGCGGCAAGTGTAAGAAGGTTAACCGAGAAACCGATAAGGTAAAGTCCGAAGAACGTACCTATCAACGCTACCGGGATGGCTATCACAGGGATGAGCGTCGAACGGAAGTCTTGCAAGAACACATACACCACAAGTACCACGAGCAAGAACGCCTCAAGAAGCGTTTTGAGCACCTCTTCGATTGATGCAAACAAGAAGTCGTTCACGCTCATCGACACTTCGAATTTAAGTCCTTCCGGAAGGCTCTCCGTACACTTATCGAGTTCGGCAAGTACGCCGTTGACCACGTCGGTTGCGTTCGAACCTGCTGTCTGGAAGATGATTGCCGATGTGGCGTTAGTGCCGTTGTTCTTATTCTTAAAGCCGTAACTCAAGCGACCCAATTCTACGTCGGCTATGTCTTTGAGGTAAAGAATTTCGCCGTTGTCGAGCGCGCGAATTACTATCTTGTCGAATTCTTCAGGCGTTACCAAGCGACCTTTATAGCGCATGATGTATTGGAACGACTGGTCGCCATTTTCGCCGAACTGACCAGGCGCTGCCTCGATGTTTTGCTCGGCGAGCGCTGCCGCAATGTCGGTAGGCATCAAGTGATATTGCGCCATTACGTCAGGCTTAAGCCAGATACGCATCGAATAGTCGGCGCCGAACACCATCGCATCACCCACACCCGATACACGTTGTATCTGCGGGATGACGTTGATTTTCATGTAGTTTTCGATAAACTCATCGTTATAACGGTTGTCGGGCGACACGAGCGCAAATACCAACAACATTGACGTCTGTCGTTTCTGCGTGATTACGCCCACCTTGGTTACCTCGGCGGGGAGCACGTTTTGCGCCTTTGCCACGCGGTTTTGCACGTCGACGGCTGCCATGTCGGGGTCGAAGCCCTGCTTGAAGTAGACGTTGATGTTTGCACTACCGGTGTTGGTCGCTGTCGATTCGATATAGGTCATGCCCTGCGCACCGTTGATTTGCTCCTCGATTGGGGCTATCACCGAGTTGAGCACTGTCTTGGCGTCGGCACCGGTGTAGGTCGTCGACACGCTGATGGTCGGCGGTGCTATGTCAGGATATTGCGTTACGGGCAGCCACAGCAACCCCACAATACCCAATATCACAATGAATATTGAGATTACCGTCGAAAGCACCGGACGGTTTATAAAATTATCAAGTTTCATAGTCGTTTGTGATTGTTAGAATCGAGATTACTTTTGTTGC
The DNA here is from genome assembly GCA_029224905.1 of Bacteroidales bacterium. GTDB lineage: Bacteria > Bacteroidota > Bacteroidia > Bacteroidales > Muribaculaceae > Limisoma. The sequence continues at coordinate 13,704 of JAQXVL010000043.1, read as the reverse complement.
TGTTGAGCCTTTTGCTCCTCGCGCTTTGCTGCGTCGACCGGGTTGATTACAGTACCCGCACGAACGGTCATACCCACGCCCTCTACGGCGATGCGTTCGCCCGCTTTAAGTCCGTCGGTCACTACGAAGTTTTTGCCGTCGTTGTTCGACAACACCTGAATGGCGCGCGCTTCTATCTTGTTGGAGTCGCCTACTACGTATGCATAGCGAATGTCTTGGATTTCGGTAGTGGCGTTTTGCGGTATTTGTATTACGTTTGCTTGATGTACAGGGAACACGATTGAGCCCGTCGAACCGCTGCGAAGCATGCCGTTTTGGTTCTTAAACAGTACGCGTACCGACGCCGAACCGGTCAGGTTGTCGAGATTGCCTGTAACCGTCGAAACCTTGCCCGGAAGGGGATAGTCCGTGCCGTCGCTAAGGCGAAGTTTCACTGCCGGAAGCGCTGCTACTGCGGCTGCAAGCGATTTCTGTCCGCCCTCGGTCATCTCCAACACTTGGTGCTCGTTGAACGAAATGTAGGCATAAACCTCGTCGATGTCAGAAACCGTGGTAAGCGGAGTTGCCGACGACGGCGATGCCAACGAACCTTCGCGGTTGGGGATTGCGCCTACATAGCCTGCGCTCGGTGACTTAACTACCGTATACGACAGGTTCTTACGCGCCGACGTTAGACCTGCTTGCGCTTGTGCCAGTTGCGACTTCGCCATCGCCAAGTTGTTTTGTGCCAACTGGTTCTCATATTCGCTGATGATGTTCTTTTGGAAAAGCTTTTGCTTGTTTTGCGCAGTAATCAAAGAACTGTTATAGCTTTCTTGCGCTACAGCCACCGCTGCTTCCGCTTGGCGTACGGCTGCCTCAAATTGCACCTGGTCGATGATGAAAAGCGTCTGACCGGCGCTTACGTGTTGACCCTCGTCAACGCATACTTTTGTGATAAAACCCGACACTTGAGGACGGATGTCTACATCTTTCTTACCTTTAATAATACACGGATACGACGTCTCAAGTTCGGCGTCGCTCGTCTGTAGCGTTACTACTGCAATGTCCGGCGCAGCTTGTTGCATCTGCTGTCCTTCCTTTTTGCCACACGATACGATTGCCATACTCATTGCGATACCTATCAAAGCCATTGACTTTAGCGGCATCTCGATTAGTCTTTTCTTCATAAATGTTGCTTCTTATTTTGTTGTTTCTTATTGACTCTTATGACTTTATTGCCAAAAATTGTTCGCAAAGTTACACAGTTTTTAATAATAGGAGATATGATATAAGTCATAAATTTCGCTAAATGCGTTATAAATTATGCTAAAAAACATAATCTATAAACATATTTACCAAAATAGTATACCTTTAGAACAATTCGCTTGGCAACAGATATATAACGCATACGCCCCGCCAAAAGTTCGATGCTATCGCGCGGTTATTCGGCATCTGCGATGCGGTTAGGCGGCGCGGTGCGCGGTTATTCGGCATCTGCGATGCGGTTATTCGGCATCTGACGATGCGGTTAGGCGGCGCTAACGCGCGGTTATGCGGCATCTAACGATGCGGTTATTATGTTGATTATGAGATGATTGTAGGGTCGCGCCTTGGTGCGACCGGGCAGGCGACAGATTTGTTCCGCACCCATGGTATGTCGCAGCGAGCCGCGACCCTACTATATTGATACTTAGGCGTATAGGTATGAGGGCGGTAGCATCCCATCCGGCTATCCCACGCATCGTTAGATGCCGAATAACCGCATCGAAGATGCCTATATCAGATTCAGTATTTGCTGGAGTTTTTTGAGGTAGTTGCGGGAGATTGTGAGTTCGGTTTCCTTGTCGAAAGGAGGGGCGAAGATGCACTGTTTGCCGCAGATTTCGACAAGGTAGTTGATGTTGATAATCGTCGATTGACTGATTTGCACGAACGCCGGCGAATAGCTGAGGATGTTTTCAGCCGACGTGCCTCGACGTAGGCAGAGCGATTCGTTGCCTACCAGATGTGCATACCATTGCTTGCGCTCCCCATTGTGGGTGAAAAATCCGATGTCGTCGTGACGAATGATGCGGAAACCTTTGATGGTGGCAGCAATGAAACTATCTTTAATCAAGTCGGTTCCGGCGATGTTAAGTGTTGGTTGGAGTTTGGCAAACTCTTGCTTGAAGCGCGCGAGGATGCCGCTAAGTTCGGTGGGTTCAAATGGTTTGAGCAGGAAGTCGAAAGCCGACTCGCGCATGGCGCTGAGGATGTATTGTGAGTGAGCGGAATAGAACACGACGCGCATGTTCCAATCGACGCTCGATTTGATTGCGTTAAGCATAGCGATGCCGGAATCGTCGGGAAGTTCGACGTCGAGGAACAGCAAGTCGGGGCGATGTTCGAAGATTTTCTGACGTCCCACGACGGTGTTGTGCGCCGAAGCCACGACGCTGAAATCGGGATGTTCTTTAAGAGCGGTCACAAGATGAGCAATAGCGACATCGTCGTCATCGATAATAATGGTATTGTATGGTTGTTCCCTCATGTATGCTTTCCTTTAGTTTTAATGCAAATATAATAATTGAAAACTTTGCTTGCAACGGTCAATTTTCGACAAATGCCACCAAAACGCCGATTTAGCAATCCAAAGCGGCTAAAAAAGCGACTATTTCGCCTAAAAACCTGCGAAAGAAAAGTTGTCGGGGATGAAAATTGTGACCCTCGTGCCCTGATTTCCGCTGCTTTCGGGGTATGCTTCGCCGATTTCGAAAGTAATTTTGTGGCTGTTTCGCTTGTTGAGAAGGAGGATTGTTTGGTAGATTGCTTTCATGCCGGTGCCTGTTCCGGAAGAGAACATTTGCGGTTTGTAGCCGAGACCGTTGTTGACCACGACGATTTGCAGCCCATCGCCTCGGTGATGGCAAGAGATGTCGAGTCGGCGCTCGCCGTCGATGCCGCGTAGGCCGTGCTTGATGGCGTTTTCGACGGGAATCTGGATGAACATTGTCGGGATGATGACTTTGTCGGGGTCGATATCGGGGTCGACGTTGATGTTGCCGACGAAGGCGTCGCCCCACGAGTCGCATTCGAGGTGGACGAACGCGCTGACGAATTCGAGTTCTTCGCGGAGGGTGACGGTCATCTTCGACGAGGCTTCGACGCATTGACGCAGGAGTTTGGAGAGCGACATAAGGTTGGTCGAATGCGGGTCGTCGGCGTCATAGCTTGCCAGCTCGTGGTTGAGGACGTTGAACGTGAAGTGCGGAGCCAGGCAGTTGCGGATGTTTTCCATACGCATACGGGCGATGTTGTCGACGTGGCGGGCGATGATACGCTCGCGCTGACGGCGCATGAGCAGGTATGAGCCGACTGCCAACAACAGTATAATCACAACAATGCTAATCCACAAAGCGCGCGAGCGATGGAGCTGTTCGTCTTTGATAATCAACTCGTTATGCTTCGCGATGAGTGTGGTGTCTTGCTTGTAGCGGAGATATATGTCGCTGACGCGAGTGCGTACTTGTTGTTCGCTGATAGAGTCGGAGGTTCGGTTGTTGTGGACCGCCATGAGGTAAGCCTTCTCGAACTGACCGGTTTTCGCGTAGTAGCGCTGCATGTATTTGTCGCGGAGGATGTGGAGGTCGAGCGGCAGGACGCCGTCGGTCATTCGGTTTACCATTTCGCCGGAGCGGGCAAAATCGCCTGTTTCGGTGTAGTAAGCCATGCGGAGGGTGTATAAATGCTCGTTGAAGACGGGCGAATTGGCAGCGGGGAGTTCCGCCTCGATTTGACGGAGGTAGACGTCGGCGGAATCGAGCTGATGCAACAGGATGTTGACTTCGGCGACGTTGAACATCGGCACGATGCAGTCGACGGTTTTGACGGCTACGCTGCGGCTGTAGTCGAGCGATTTGCGGAAATGCACCAGTGCTTGCTTGAAGTCTTCTTTGCGATAACTGAGGTTGCCTAAGTTGTTGTAGTGTAGAAACTTATCGTGGTTGCTCATCTTGTCGAGGTATTCGCCCGACATTTTGAAATAGCGTTCGGCTTCGCCGTATTCGCCGATTTGCAGATACGACATTGCCAAGCCGCCGTAGATAAGGTAGGGGCTGACCACTTTGCCGAGCGAGTCGTTGAGCTCCAGCGCTTTACGATAGCTTTCGGCACCTTCGACGAACCGTCCGTGCTGCACGTAACTGTCGGCGAGGTTCATCCACGCGATTGGCAGCCGCTTGGGCAACTCGTAGTCGATCGTGCGGCGTAGGTAGACGATGGCGGAATCGCCCATTTTGGTGTATGAATATGCAATGCCTTTTGCGTTGCATATGTTGCGCATGGCGCGCAGAGTGATGGGCGACTCTTTCGGGTCGCGCCCTTGGAGATAACGGCTGACGCGGTTGTAGACGTTCGCGAGCGAGTCCGATTCGTTGAGCGCAAGGTGGGCTATCGAGCGGAGCGACAGTTCGTAGTAGTACATATCGCTGTCGGGGGCAATCGCCATCAACGAGTCGCAGAAGCGTTTTGATGCCTGCGGGTCGCTATTGACAGCAAGGCTGAACAGTGAATCAATCGTTGCGGCGTCTTCGCCTATATTTTTGTCGCTCCCGGTGCTGCAATTGGCGGCACTAAGTGCAAGAATTATGCTGATGAAAATGAGAATTACTATGTGTTTCATAGTGCGAAGATAACGATAAAAATATTAATTTCAAGAGAAATAAGTAACAAAATTTAACCTATAACTATATTTTTATAGGATGCTGTTAAAAAATATACCAAAATTATCCAATAATTGTACTATTTTTCGCCTGTGTGAGGCTAAGAAAGTGTGAAGTTAAAACGCTTGATGAAGTCGAGTCCTTGGGGGTTTCGTTGGAGGATGTCGACGAGCACCTCCTTCTGCGACCAGACTTTTTCGTCGGGATTGATTTCGCGGACGACGGCTTTGATGGAGATGTCGTCGTTGCTCAACTTGTTGCGGATGTATGTCTGTATTTGCTGCTTTGCGCGCTCGAAGGCTTCGACTTGCGACTGATTGTCGACAACGATGACGTAAGCGGCTCCGCCTGACGATTTCGGGCGGTGCGAGCGCATGGCGTTGGCGAGGATGACGTCGGTTTTAATCTTTTCGATGGCGAAGTCCCAGGCGTGCTGAAAGTCTTCGTCGGCGAAAAATTCCGAGCGATGTTGTGCCACCGGTTGCTGTGGCGCTGCGTCGGCGTTGCGCGAAGCGGTAAGGTCGGCGATACTTGGAATCGACACCGCGGCTTTGGGCTTGTTGTTTGCCTGCGGCTTAGGCAGGTTGATGTTGACGTGCGGCGAGCGAGTGGCATCGCGCAGAGCAGCTTCGATAGAAGCGCTGGTCTGCGGCGCGGCAGACTGAGCCGTAGCGGGTTGCGGCGCGGTTGCTGTGTATTGTGCCGACGGTTGCGGCGCGGCAGGCGCAGCGGCAGGTGTCGGCGTGGGCTGATGGGACGGCTCTATTTTTTTTAAGCCATTTCCTTGTTGAGGAGATGGCGTCGGGTCGGGAGCGTTGAGTTGGCAGATTTTTATTAGCGTCAGTTCGACGAGCAACTGCTTGTTGGTTGCGTCGCGGTAGGTGATGTCGCAGGTGTTGCAGAGGTCGAGCGCCATGTAGATAAATCGCAGCGCGCAGTGGCTCGACTGCTCGCGGAAACGGTCGGCGATGTCGCCCGTAGCGTCCATAAGTGCGGCGAGTCGGTCGCTATGCGCCATCAGGAGTTCGCGCAAGTGGTTAGCCAGCCCGTTGATGAAGGTTTTTCCCTCGAAACCGTGGTTGCGCACGTCGCGGTAGACCAGCAGAGCGTCTTCGACGTTGGCGTCGAGGAAGGCGTCGACGAGGCGGAAATAGTAGTCGTAGTCGAGGATGTTAAGGTTGTCGATAACGGCTTGGTAAGTGATGTTGCCGTTCGACGAAGCGGCTACTTGGTCGAAAATCGAGAGCGCATCGCGCATTGCGCCGTCCGACTTTTGCGCAATCACGTTAAGTCCTGCCGGCTCGGTCGTATAGCCTTCGCTGTCGGCGACGTATTGGAGTTGCTCGGCGATGTCGGCAACGGTAATGCTCTGGAAATCATACTTTTGGCAACGCGACAAGATGGTCGGAAGAATCTTGTTTTTCTCGGTCGTTGCGAGGATGAAGATGACGTATTCGGGCGGTTCCTCGAGGGTTTTGAGGAATGCGTTGAAAGCGGCGGGCGAGAGCATGTGGACCTCGTCGATGATGAACACGCGATACTTTCCGGTGATAGGCGGCACGAGCACTTGGTTGGTAATCTCGCGGATGTCGTCGACGGAGTTGTTCGACGCGGCGTCCATTTCGATGATGTTCAGCGACCGTTGCTCGTTGAAGGCGCGGCACGATTCGCACTCGTTGCAGGGCTCGCCGTCGGGCGTAAGGTGTTCACAGTTAATGGCTTTGGCGAAGATACGCGCGGTAGTGGTTTTGCCGACACCGCGTTGCCCGCAGAAGAGGTAAGAATGAGCGAGACGCCCCGTCTTGACGGCGTTTTTGAGAGTTTCGCTCAATGCATGTTGACCGACGATAGTTTTGAACGTCGACGGGCGGTATTTTCGGGCAGATACGATGTATTTCTCCATAGTCTTTAACGAGGTTTATTGAATAACAAAGGTAAGCAAAAATAGTCAATCGAAGGAAATAAAACGTGCAAAAAGGGAAAAAATAGAATTTTTTTTGCAGAAAAGGTCGCAAGTTTTTGGAAAACCGAAAAAATGTATTACCTTTGCGTCGCAAAAGGAAAGGGCGAATACCAGAGTGGCCAAATGGGGCAGACTGTAAATCTGCTGGCTTATGCCTTCGGTGGTTCGAATCCATCTTCGCCCACCATTTCCTCCTTAAATTACGCGGAAGTAGCTCAGTTGATAGAGCATCAGCCTTCCAAGCTGAGGGTCGCGGGTTTGAGCCCCGTCTTCCGCTCAAGATTAGTGTTGATAGAAAGCTATCAGCACTTTTCTTATTTTAGCAACTTGACAATTTCCTTCCGTACAAACTAATAAGAATTTCTTATAAGTTTGTTTTTCGTCCAGCTCACGGTTCGCAAAAATATTCTCGTCGCTCATAAATACAATTTCTTGTGATATGTATATTGTTATTCGTGGTTATCCCGCCGCTATGCCGCGCCTCGGTGCGACCAGGCAGCCGTGCGTGGTTGTATATGTTTGAATATTAATGAGATGTGTGGCAAACGTAGGGTCGCGCCTCGGCGCGACCGGGTAGGAGTGCCTACAATTTATATAGTTCTTCGGGAATGTCGAAGGAGAAATCCCAGTCATCTATATCGAAATCTTCGTCTATTTCTCCCTGTTCTATAATACCTTTTTTTATGAGTTTATAGAGCCTTTTATAAACGTCAGGAAGCTGTTCTTTTAAATCAAAACTGTCTAATTCTAAATAAAAATCCGCGTAATCAAGTCCTTCATTCTCTTCCTCAGCAATAGTTCTTTCGTATATAGCGTAAACGTACTCACGGATTTTTTGTAAAATATCCTTTCTCACATTTACAATGACGAAAGCATCCCCACACGCACCGCATCTTGGATCGTCGCGCCATATGCATACATTAAATTCTACTTTCATAAATCATTTAAGTTTTATTCATTATATCGCCGCCCCGCAGAGCGTTTCTTTATCGCCTTTCGTCAGCCACATCCAACCATCCCACGCAGCGCAGCTGCCGTTTAACCTTATAACCTCTTAACCGCGCTGAAGGCGCCTATCCTCAATACTTAAACGTGCTACCGCCGAGGAATTCGCGCAACAGGCTGTTCGCCGGAACTTGCTCCGCGCGTATCGGCTTGAAGTAGCTCAAGAACTTCAGCAGGCGGTATGCCTCCGCGTATTCCGGCACGTTGTGCGGCACCTGGCGCAACACCGGCTCGGCATATTCTTTCATCACCGCCAGTTCGAACAGCAGCGACGAGTTGAACATTGCATCGGCATTCTCCTGGTAGGGGAATATCCACTTCTCTTCGCCGCGGCGTACACTCGCCCAACGTCGCATCGTGTCGAGAGCCGACGTGCCGCGATATTTCGCATCGCGCACAATCCGTCGCAGCAGGCGGTTGTCGGTCGTCGGTATCCAGTTATGGTCGTCGATTGTTATGGTTGTCAGTGCCGATACATAGACCTTAAACTTCTGATAGTCGGGAATTTGCGCCGTCAATTCCGGGTTGAGCCCGTGGATGCCTTCCATGAGCAGAATCGAGCCTTCCGTGAGTTTCATCGTGTTACCTTTATAGACGCGGCGCCCCGTGGCAAAGTCGTAGGTCGGCAGCGCAACTTCCTTACCGGCAATGAGTTCCTGCACGTCGTGGTTGAACAGTTCCAGGTCAAGCGCATACAGCGATTCGTAGTCGTAGTCGCCGTTTTCGTCCTTCGGCGTGTGCTCGCGGTCGACGAAATAGTTGTCGAGCGAAATCATCTGCGGACGTATCAGATTGGCGAGAAGTTCCACCGACAGGCGCTTTGTCGTTGTCGTTTTACCCGACGACGACGGTCCGGCGAGCAGCACAACGCGTGCGCCGCCTTCGTGGTAGCGCTCGGCGATTTGGTCGGCTATTCGTCCGATGGCTTTCTCGTGAAGCGTCTCGGCGAGCGTGATGAGCATCCCCACGTTGCGCGGCTTGTCGGTCGCGGCGCGGTTCAGCGACGGCACGTCGTCGACGCCGAGAATGCGGTTAAACTTGATATAGTCGGTAAACGCGCGAAACATCTTTTTCTGCTCAATCGGCTCGCACGCCTTCGTGGCATCGCCCGAGAAGTCGGGCGGCAGAAGCAGCATCCCGTCTTGGAACGCTATCAGGTTGTAGATGGTTATATAACTCGTGTCGGGTGCCAATTCGCCGTAGGTCACGTCGACGATGTCGTCGAGTTGGTGGTAGTCCGTGTAGACTTCCTCGCTCGAGCGAAGCAGTTCCGCGCCGTGTAGGTTGCCTTTCGCTTCGAATTCGGCAATCACGTCGACGGTCAACTTGCTGCGTCGGCAGAACGGCATCGCTGCAGCCACGATTTCGTCCATGCGCTGCTTTACGCGAGCCACATCCTCGGCGCTTACGGTCTCGCCGTCTTTAAACTTGCAGTAGTAGCCGCGCGACACGGCATGCTTGATGCTCAGCGTACGCGTCGGCCACAGGTCGTGGATTGCCTTGACGAGTATCAGGCTCAGCGACCGCACGTATAGCCGACGGCCCGACGGATGCTTATAGTCGACAAATTCGATTTTCTTGGGCATAAACACCGGGTAGGTCATCCCCTCGGTCTTGTTGTTGACGTGTGCGCAGATGGGCGTAAAGGCGATTTCGTCGCGCACCTGCTCGTAGATTTCTTGTAGCGTTGCGCCGCCCTCCACCTCGAGGTAGCGACCCAAATTGTCGCAGTAGATTTCTATCGTTTTCATGTGTTTTTTTGATTGTTTTAGAGGTCCTTTGTGTAACAACGGCGGCGCTTGTGTTGGCGCGGCTCGAAGTATTGCCATTGCGCTTGCACCTTGGCGTTCAGCTCGAGTTCGGGATTGCTTTCGGCATATTTGAATCCGTGCTTGTTGAAGAGCGGTATCAAGTCGGCAAAGAGTAGGGCGTTGACGCCTTTGCTCTGATATTCGGGCTTGACGGCTACAAGCAGCAGGTCGACCGTGTCGGTGCAGTTGAAGTAGAGCGCGCGTGCAAGGTGATACCATCCGAACGGCAGCATCTTGCCGCCCGACTTCTGCAGCGCACGCGACATCGACGGAAGTGCAACGCCGATGGCTACAAGTTCGTCGTCGCTGTTGCGCACCGTCGTCAGCAGGTCGAGGCGCAACATCCGGATGTAGTATTTCACGTAGTGGTCAATCTGCCGATCGCTCAACTTAACAAACTCGAACAGCTCGGCATACGCCTCGTTGATAAGTTCGAACAGCGGACGCCCGATTTCGGCTACTGCCTTCGACGCACTCGTATATTTCACAATGCGTAGTCCGTATTTTTTCTTGACAATTTCGGTGATGCGCAGATGCTTTTCGGGCACTTCCGCCGGCACTTTCAGGCTATATTCCACCCAGTCGGCGGTTTTAGTGAAGCCCAAACGCTCGAGATGCTCGGGGTAGTACGGATAGTTATAGATGGTAGCCATCGTCGACAGTTCGTCGAAGCCCTCGACGAGCATACCCTCGTAGTCCATATCCGAGAAGCCCAGCGGACCCACCATCGTCGTCATTCCGCGACTGCGACCCCATTCGGCGGCTGCATCGAAGAGCGCACGGCTCACCTCCTCGTCGTCGACAAAGTCGACAAATCCGAAACGCAGAGTCTTCGTGCCGTGCATCTCGTTGCCGCGGTGGTGGATAATTGCCGCAATGCGTCCCACCGGCTTGCCGTCGCGGTACGCCATAAAGTATTCCGCTTCGCAGAAGTCGAATGCCGGGTTGAAACTCGGCGAGAGCGTGTTGACGTCGTCACTTACCAACGGCGGCACAAAGTACTGATTGCCCTTATACATATCGATGCCGAATTCCACAAACTTGCGCAATTCCTTCTTCGTCTTATCTATAATTTTGATTTCAAGCATTTCTAATCGGTTTAGACTTCAAAATTACACATTTTTCTTCAATCTCAAAAGCGAAACCGACAAAAGGTAAGAGGTAAGAGAGGAGAGAAGCGCCTTCGGCGCGGTTATTCGGCGCTGACGATTCGGTTATTCGACATCTGCGATGCGGTTAGGCGGCGCTGTCGCGCGGTTAATATGTTGATAATGAGGAGATTGTAGGGTCGCGCCTTGGTGCGACCTACCAGGCGATGGTATTCTGATGCTGATGGTGCGAATACACTCTCGCCTGCCCGGTCGCACCAAGGCGCGACCCTACTATGTAGATACTCAGGTATATAGATGCGTAGGTGATAGCCTCATCCGGCAATTCCACGCAGCGTCAGCGCCGTCTAACCACCGCCGTAGGCGGTATGAAATCGTCAAGATGCAAGCTTGGAGAGCTTGCGGTACTCGGTTAACACCACCTTGCCGCTCGAGGCTAGGTGGGGACAGACGCACCCCAAAGACTACAATGAGCTAAATTGCATAGATTTTGCTCATTGTCACTGCTAAGTCGGAGACTTTGCACACCACTATACTATCACGACCGGCGCATCTCCGACGCTTTCCATCATCATCGTATCTTCGACACGATGATGATGTCCACCCATCCGACACAAAAAAGCGCGCCCGAGATAGACGCGCTTTTAGTTAATATGTATTTTTGTTACAGTATAACTTTCGTAGTCGTTCCTGCCACTTTGACGATATAGACGCCGCGCGGCAGTGCGATTGTCGAATCCGTGCCGCGATAGAGCAACGCACCGCTGAGCGAATAAACTTCAGCCTCTGCACCTTCAACTCCTTCTACACGGATAGCGCCACCTGCAGCAGTAACACTCACCGAATCCGAGTCAATGGTTTCGATATCGCCTTCACCTATGGCGTTTATAGAAGTAAAGAATATCCATCCAACGGCTCTTTGATATGCCACTTTACTTGATGCAGGAACATAGAGTTGGCAACTTCTAGGCACTCCTTCAAAGGCAGATTCAGAAGTAACCGGAGGTATCACATTTTGCGAAGTAAAAGACGAAATCTTTGAACAATACTTGAATGCACCATCACCAATCTCAGTGACTGAGTTGCCGATTGTTACCGATGTCAGTCCGCTGCACCAATGGAATGCATATTCTCCAATCGAAGTGACCGAGTTGGGGATTGTCACCGATGTCAGTCCGCTGCATCCATAGAATGCATTTTCTCCAATCGAATTGACCGAGTTGGGGATTGTCACCGATGTCAGTCCGCTGCACCAATAGAATGCCTTTTCTCCAATCGAAGTGACCGTGTTGGGGATTGTCACCAATTTCAGTCCGCTGCAATTATAGAATGCACCATCACCAATCGAAGTGACCGAGTTGGGGATTGTCACCGATGTCAGTCCACTGCAACCACAGAATGCAGCTTCTCCAATTTTAGTGACCGAGTTGGGGATTGTCACCGATGTCAGACTGGTGCATTCAAAGAATGCTTCACTACCAATCTCAGTGACTGAGTTGCCGATTGTTATCGATGTCAGTCCGCTGCTCCAATGGAATGCATATTCACCAATCGAAGTGACCGAGTTGGGGATTGTCACCGAAGTCTGTCTTTTGCACCACGAGAATGCCCTATCACCAATCGAAGTGACCGAGTAGGTTGTGCCACTATAGGTAACTGTTGAAGGTATCACAACCGAACCCATATATGAGTTGTAATTTGTGTCTTTATACGTTACATACACTGTTTTTCCATCGCTGTTTTTACCATAATAGATACCATCAACACTGAAGTCGTAAGCATATCCGGATAATGCCACAGATAATAGTATGGCTAATATCCAAAATTCTTTAATAATCTTTTTCATATGTTTTCGTCTAATTAATGTTTAATCAGTTTATGGACTATGCAAATTTAATAATTATAGCCTAAAAGTTTCACCCCTTCTCGTTAAGTTGTGTTAATTTATTAATGTGTTGTTGGTATGCAAAGTCGGAGACTTTGCATACCACAAACCGTCGCCCGTATGTCCGGGCCGCAGCCGTGTCGTAGATACGGCTGTCCGGAGGTGTCGGCGTTACCCACAATCGACGCGTCTCCGACGCTTTGCATCATCATCGTATCTCCGACACGATGATGATGTCCCCCGACTCGCGCACCAACGAAAAACTATCGCCTGGTAGGTCGCAGCAAGCCGCGACCCTACTCTGCTTATTTTCAACATAATACACGCAGAAAACACCCTTCTACACGCGCAGAGGCTGTGTCAATTTTTTTTGACACAGCCTCTCGTTTCGTGCGAGCTTGTGAGGCGCTCGGTTGTGATTGGTCTATTTAGTAACTCTTTCGAGCCATTTGAGCATGCCGAGCATGACGCCCATGGAGAGGAGACAGAATGCGGCGAAGACTGCCCATGTCATCCACTGCGCGGGAAGGCTGTTGAGCATCGTAACGCCCAAAGCAATGAAGAGGTTGCCGATGGCTGTGGCGGTGAGCCAAAGTCCTTGGCAGATGCCTTGGAGGTGCTTGGGAGCGACTTTCGAGACGAATGCCAATCCGAGCGGCGAGATGAAGAGTTCGGCAACGGTGAGGAAGAAGTAGGTAATGATGAGCACTTCGGGTCCCGACTTGAGCGACATCTTAACCGCTTCCGACAGGCCTTTGAATTCTTCGCCGGAGGGATAGTTGTTGACGATGGCGATGATGCAAAGGAAAACGTATGCCAAGGCTGTGATAAACATACCGAGGGCAATTTTCTTAGGCGTTGAGAAGTCTTTGCCACGACGTCGCATAGCACCGAAGATGAGCATGATAATCGGAGTGAGGACGATTACGAAGAATGGGTTGATGCATTGCCAGATTTCGGGAGCAACGGTGTCGGTTTTTACGAAGTCGCGAGCGAAAACCGACAGGGATTGGCCGTTTTGGTGGAAAGAGAACCAGAAGAAAACAGCAACGCCGAGCACGGCGAAGAGAGCGTAGATGCGTTGGCGGATTTCTTTAGCGTTTTCGACGGATTCTTCTTTCGAGACGTTTGCTTTTTTCTCTTTCTTGGCGGGGTTGGGGAGGCGTTTTAGCACAGCCACGAAGATGAAGAAAGAGATGAGCATAGCCACGACAGAGGCGATGAATGAGAGGTGTACGCCGGTGTTGAA
>JAQXVL010000042.1 GCA_029224905.1 Bacteroidales bacterium | reverse complement strand
CACAGCCCTTTATCGACGAAACAAGGCTCACCATCAGCTCCGGCGCCGATGTGCCGAACGCCACTATCGTAAGACCGATAACCAGGTCGGAGATGCCGAATCGCTTAGCCACCGACGATGAGCCGTCGGTCAAGCCGTTTGCGCCGAGCAGTATAAGCACCATTCCGCCCAAAAGAAAAACTATATCTAAAAATAAAGTCATCTCGTTAGAGTTTTATAACAAAAAAAGTCACCCCGAAACCATCGGAGCGACTTTAATCCTTTTTGTTGTATTGTTGTGTAAAAATTATTTTACAGTGTCAGCAGCAACAGTGTCAGCAGCTACAGTGTCAGCAGCAACTTCTTCAACAACAGTAGTGTCAGCAGCTACAGAGTCAGTAGCAGCAGCTTCTGCAGTTTTGTTACCACAAGAGAACAATGATGCGCTAAATACAACAGCAAGTAATAAAACTAACTTTTTCATTTCTTTTTTGATTTTAATAATAAAACAATTTTTTATGCTTCAAAAACAGTACAAAGGTATAACAAAAAAATAACCTACAAACATTTTTCTTGAAAAAAATTTCAAAATTTTTCTTTTTTATCCTTTCAAGTTTTCAGAAAAACGACAATATTAGGCTACAATTTGCCATAACACTCTATATCTCAACACTTTAAGTACACCATCAAAATATGTTGTAAAACATAGTTGTTTAAGGAATTTTTATCTTTCTTTATTGTATTTGACCGGAAATATCGAAAGATTTTTCCGCCTTTTCGAGTATAAATAGCCCGGACGTTCTTTAACATTCTTAATTTTAACACCGTTAAAACCGATTTTGGCTCGAAAAGGGCGGATTTTTACCGAAAAAACTCCCGAGAGGATGCTCCCGGGAGTTATAATCGAAATCAAAAATCAGTGCTTAAAGAATCACTTTTTTGCCGTTTACGATATACAATCCGCGGCCGAATCCGGCGAAGCGGTTCGTACCCTGACGTGCCATACGAGTTTGGCAACGACCGTCGACGCTCACGATGCTGACGCGTGTCGGTTGGTCGGCAACCACAACGATATCGCCCGCCGATGCGTACACCTTAATGCCGTCGAATTGGGTCGGCGTAACGCCTGCAGTTGCCTCTATGACGCGTTGCAAGCCGTTCTCGGTGTAGTATCCGCCATTTTCGAACGGCAAATCTGCTGTTTTAGATTGTCCGCTGTTGTTAAAGATAATGTGGGTAGGCATTTCGTCGGTAGGCAACTCGCCTGAGTATGTCCACTTCCAAATCTTGTTGCCGTTGTCAGCCAATCCCATCAGTGTTGCACGTTCGCCGGGCCAAGTGTTACCGGAATAATGTTTGTTGGTTTGACTATTCCAACACCAAACTGATACTTTCGGATAAGAGCCGTCGCTCGGTGCTTCGAAGAATGCCACCATTTGGTCGTCGTAGTATTGCGGAGTATAGGCTGTTAGCTCTTCGCCGCCGCCCACTTCTTCAGTAAGTTCTTCCTCGGTGCCGTCGTACGAGGGTTGTTCGCCAACGACGGGCGACGAAGTATAGAGCCATTTGCCGTCGTTACCAATCTTGCCGGGGATAGAAGATTTATCGGTTCTCAGCACATAGATGCGCATGTTGCCGCGTCCGGAGCAAGTAGCGGTCAGCGTGCCGTCGGTCACCACTTTCTCATCGCCGGTAATTGCATCGATGTAAGTTCCGTTGAGCACGTCAGAAAATGTCGCGTTGCCCGAGATGGTCACGAGAGCATAACTGTCGGTATCGTCGTCGGTATAGCGACGCTTGAAGGCGTATGAGCCGGTGCAACCTTGAGTGGAGTATTGTCCCTTGCGGAGCGCCGGAATTGCCATACGAATCTTGTTCAGACGCTGAATGTGAAGCGCCAACGGATAGTTGAGCGTAGCGGCAATGTTGCCGGTTGCATCCGACCATTCGGCAAAGTCGTTGACGGTAATATTGCCTTTAATATAG
Source organism: Bacteroidales bacterium (assembly GCA_029224905.1). Classification (GTDB taxonomy): domain Bacteria; phylum Bacteroidota; class Bacteroidia; order Bacteroidales; family Muribaculaceae; genus Limisoma. The sequence continues at coordinate 16,771 of JAQXVL010000042.1, read as the reverse complement.
CCGCCATAATATGCGCGACCCGAATCCTTCAGCGCAATGCTCGGACCTCTGTCGATAGGACAACCTTTCTTAAACTCGATTTCGCTACCGTAATAGAGGCACGGAATGCCGCGGAAGGTAAACATCAAGTCAAGATTTTCAGCCCACGCGTCTGTGCCTTGTGAGAAGCGTTTGTCTTCGGGCGCTCCGTTAGGCGCGTAGTCGTGCGAATCAACGTAGACCACGTTGTAGGAAGCGTCGTTGTAATATTTGTCGCCGCTCTTGGCTATCGACCATGCGCCGCCGATGTCTCTGAAGTTGTGGTGCATCGGGAAGTCGATAACGCTCAAACCGGAAAACTTGGAGTAGTCGGGTGCGTGGTATTCGTTTCCATTGAGGAACACGTTGTCGGAAGTAGGTTGCGACGAAATCGACGAATTGAGGTTGTCGTTATACTGTTGCAAGCACGATTGCTGATTCGTGTGCGAAAGATAATCTTCGCCTTCGAACACGACCATCGATTCCCACGAAGAAGGGTCGGAATCCCAAGCATAATCTTTAGTTTCTTTCCAGGTATAGAACGGCACGGAAAGAGCGGGCTGTTCGCGATACCAAATCTGAGTATAGCGCGAGCAAACCTCGGCAAACATAAAGAACGGTGCGCCGTTACGTTTTTCCGCGTTATCGAGGGCTGCAGCCTCGAAAGCGGGGATAAATGCTTTATTGAAAACCAGGCGAGGGATATGGCCGCCGGTGTCGATACGAAAGCCGTCGACGCCCATTTCAATCATTTGCTTGTAGCAGTCGATGAGGTAGTTATATGTGGCGGGATTCTCGGTATTGAGGTCGACGCAGTCGCCGGCGATTTGTGCCCACCAACGTGTGTGGTTGTCCCAGTTGAAGTTACCGAAGTGGTGCCAGTAGTTCTTTGTGTCGTGATTTTGACCGTCGGTATTCTTCATTTCGCGAAGACGTGCGCCATACTGTTCGCCGCCGGGCAAGTCAAGATAGTTGTCGGGCAAGCGGCCGCCGTCTTTTTGAGTAAAAGGAACCATACACGCTTCGATGTCGCTTTGGTCGGCATTCCAATTGCGGTCGAAAAGTTTGCAAAGATTTGCCTCACCGAAGTTGCCGGTATGGTTCAACACGATGTCGACAATGAGTTTCATGCCTTTGGCATGCACGGCGTCGACGAGAGTCTGCAGCGTAACGCCCTCCGACTCGTAGCGTCGGTCCACCTTACTCATATTCATAGCATGGTAGCCGTGATAGTCGTAACCCGAAGCATTTTCCACCACGGGAGTAATCCAAATAGCCGTAAAACCGAGGGCTTTGATGTAGTCAAGCTTGTAGATAAGGCCTTTGAAGTCGCCTCGCCAAGCCGGGTCGCCGACGTTGTACGACTGCCCGTCCCAGCACTGGGTGTTGTTCGACGGGTCACCATCGTAGAAACGTGTGGTCATTACAAAATAGATTGTTTCGTCGCGGAAGTCATCGCGGTTACCTACAAACGATGATGCCATCGCGGAAATAGAAACAATAAGCAAACTTAAAAACAAATAAAATTTTCTCATAAGTTATTAATTAGAAACATTATAAGTGCGAAGATACACAAATTTTGCAAAATTGCAAAATCCGTTCAAATTGCCAACGATAATTTTTTCGCGGCGTCGTGCGAAGCATGCTGTTGTGATTCGCGCTTTGAATAGCCCACGCCGGAGCCCATCCGCTCGTCGTTGATGAATACGGCGGTGTGGAAAATCGGATTTTTATGATTATCATAGGTTGTTTGCTCGAGCACATACTCGATTTTGGTGTGACGTTTTTGACTCCACTCGATAAGCAACGATTTGTAGTTTATCGCCACTTGTGTTTGACTTTTCAACACGTTGTACTCGGGCAAAACTTTCCGACAAATAAACTCTTTACAGTCGTAATATCCGCGGTCGAGATAGACTGCGCCGATGAATGCCTCAAGAGCATTTCCGCCCATCGAACAGTTGTGGCTCTGCAAAGTTACGGAATGGCGCAGATGACTCGTCAGCCCGAGTTTTTCCGCCAACTCGTTGAGCGTGGCGCGGCACACCATCTGCGAACGCTGTTGGGTGAGCCTACCCTCGTCGGCTGACGAGTTGGCGTGATAGACCACGTCGGAGACAATGGCGTTGAGCAGTGCATCGCCGAGATATTCGAGTCGCTCGTTGTTGACGAAGTTCGCATTGCCTTGCTGTCGGCGGAGCGAACTGTGGCGCAACGCCGTTTTGTAGATTTCAACGTCGTGCGGACAAAATCCGGTAAGGTTATATAAAAAGGAATAAAACTCCTTGTCTTTCGACTTTAGGAGTTTTATTCCGTATCTTAACTTGTCGTAAAACGGCACAGTCGTCTATTTAAATTTCTTCACAATAATGCTGGCATTGTGACCGCCGAAGCCGAACGTGTTCGACAGAGCGGCATTAACCGTGCGTTTTTGAGCTTTACCGAAGGTAAAATTCAGATTGTAGTCGATTTCCGGGTCGTTGTCGCCATCAACGTGGTTGATTGTCGGCGGAACAACGTCGTCGGTAACAGCCTTAACACAGAAGATAGCTTCAAGAGCGCCGGTAGCACCGAGGAGGTGACCCGTCATTGATTTGGTCGAGCTGATGTTGAGCTTATAAGCGTGCTCGCCAAATACGTCTTGAATAGCTTTCACTTCCGAGCGGTCGCCCACCGGAGTCGATGTGCCATGAACATTAATATAATCGATGTCTTCGGGTTTCATACCGGCATCTGCAAGAGCATTATTCATAACCAACTTAGCTCCCAAGCCTTCGGGATGAGTAGCCGTAAGGTGATAAGCATCGGCAGAAAGACCGCCACCTGCCACTTCGGCGTAGATGTGTGCTCCGCGAGCGAGTGCGTGCTCAAGTTCTTCGAACACCAAGCAAGCGCCACCCTCACCCATCACAAAGCCGTCGCGTGAGCCGCTGAACGGACGTGAAGCGTGTTCGGGGTCGTCGTTGCGTGTCGAAAGAGCATGCATCGAGTTGAAGCCTCCTACACCGGCGGGATAGATAGCAGCTTCTGCGCCACCGGTTACGATAGCATCTGCTTGTCCGAGTCGGATATAGTTGAACGCATCGATAAGGGCATTGGTCGAGGATGCGCAAGCCGATACAGTGGCAAAGTTCGGTCCGCGGTAGCCGTAAATCATCGATACGTGACCGGCTGCCATGTCGGCAATCATCTTCGGAATGAAGAACGGATTGTATTTGGGACCGTTTTCTTTGTTTATTGCATAGTAGCCTGCCTCTTCTTCGAAGGTGTGAAGACCACCAATACCTGCTGCAATGATAACACCTACGCGATTGCGGTCGAGCGTTTCCAAAGCTTCCAAGCCGGAATCGGCGATGGCTTCTTTGGCTGCCACTACTCCGTATTGCGCATAGAGGTCATACTTGCGTAGCTCTTTGCGGTCGAAATGCTCTGCAGAGTTGTACCCCTTTACCTCGCACGCAAATTGCGTCTTAAACAACGAGGCATCGAAATGAGTAATAGGAGCTGCGCCACTCACTCCGGCCAAAGCGTTTTCCCAAGTTTCCTTGGTGGTGTTGCCTATCGGAGTAATGGCACCCAAACCTGTTACAACAACTCTTTTTAATTCCATTTCCGGGTTAATTATTTGTTTGCTTCGATATATGCTACAGCGTCGGCTACTGTCTTGATGCCTTCTGCTTTGTCATCGGGAATTGTGATACCGAATTCTTTCTCGAATTCCATAATCAATTCTACTGTATCAAGTGAATCCAAACCGAGATCTTGAGTGAAAGATGCTTCCGGTGTTACTTCTGATTCGCTAACGCCACATTTCTCAACGATTATAGCCTTTACTTTTTCTGAAATTTCAGACATAATTTTAAATTTTAAAAATTAATAATTAGATTATTTTCTTCTTTAGGTCTGCAAAGTAAGCAATAAATATCTAAATACGGAAATTTTTCCGTGAAAAAACACTCTATTTTGCACAAAAATCATCACTTTGTGCACAAATTTATATGTTTTAGGGCATTTTTTGCGTAAAATGTTCCATTGATTTTCAATTTTTCACACGAGCGACTTTATCCAATTTCGAAAAAAATATGCCATATCGGGCATACGTTCCGGGTGAAATTGCACGGCAACGATGTTAGCCGACGAGTCTTCAAGGGCTTCGATGGTGCCGTCGGCTGCCACAGCCGACACCGTCAAGCCGTCGCCGACCGATTTAACAGCCTGATGATGATGTGTATTGGTGTTGAGTCGGGTCGATTCGAACAACGCGGCAACCTTCGAGCCGGGCTCTATAAGCACTTCGTGAGTACCGATTTCGGTAGCCTGCGTTTGGTCGTGGCATGCATATTGCTCGCCGAGTTGCGATGCCATGTCTTGCCAAAGCGTACCTCCGCGCGCCACGTTGACGACTTGCAAACCGCGACAGATACCCAGCACGGGGATTCGCCGACGCTCCGCCGCACGAAAAAGCGCGATTTCGTAGTCGTCGCGCTGACGACTCACCCTCCCCAACCCGGCTACGGGCTCTTCGCCAAAAAGTGCAGGGTCGACGTCGGCGCCGCCGCTGAGCAGAAGTCCGGCGACCGACACAGCGTCGAGCCACTCGTCGAGGGAATCACTGTCGAGAGGCGGCACGATTACGGGAACTGCGCCGGCATCGACAATGGCGCGATGGTATTCTTGTCGCAACATCAGTCGCCCTTCGCGGTTGATGTCGCAGGAGATTGCTATCTTATGCATATATATAAGGTGTAATTTTCGGCAAAGGTAGTAATTCTTTGCAAAAAAAATACTCGTAACCGTCGAGTTTTGCCTCACAGCAAAATTAGGAGCGGTTACGAGTTTAGAAACCTATAAGGATGGATGGGTTGATTATTTCAATTTGAGACGTTTTACGCTCTTGTCGGCGTCGGTAGCCGGAACGAGGCTGATGGCGAAACCGCCGCCGCGAGCCATGAAAAGTTTCACGGCGTCTTTCGACGTTACGATACCCTTGGTGATGACATATTTCTCGGGATTCGTCGCATAATCGGCGTCTTTCGCATCGGCATAGACGGTAGCCACATACTTGCGGTTTGCATCGAGGAAGTCGAATGCAACGGGCATTGTGCGCGCTTCTTCGTTAGTCACGCCGCCGACAAACCAGCGTTCGCCACCTTTCTCCTTGCGGGCTGCGACGATATATTCACCCGGTTCGGCTGCAAGATATTTGCTGTCGTCCCAATCGACTGCCACGTCTTTGATGAACTGGAATGCATCGATGTAGCGCTCATAGTGCTCGGGCATATCGGCTGCCATTTGGAGCGGAGAGTAGAGTGTAACGTAGAGTGCGAGTTGGTTGCAGAGGGTTGAATTAACCTTCGAATCGTTGTCGCAGAACGTCGAGAGATCCATGCAGAAGATACCCGGAGTGTAGTCCATCGGACCGCCTTGCAAGCGAGTGAAGGGCAACATTGTAACGTGGTGAGGCATCGAGCCGCCGAATGCTTGATATTCCGTACCGCGAGCACTTTCGTTGCCGACGAGGTTAGGATATGTGCGGCACAAACCGGTCGGACGGGTTGCCTCGTGTGCGTTAACCATAATGTGATGTTTTGCAGCCTCTTTGATGGCGTAGAGGTAATGGTTGTTAGCCCATTGACCGTAGTGATATTCGCCGCGCGGAAGGATGTTGCCCACGTAGCCGCTCTTGACGGCGTCGTAGCCGTATTTGTTCATAAGGCTGTAAGCGGCCTCCATATGGCGTTCGTAGTTGCGCAACGAACCTGACGTTTCGTGGTGCATCATAAGTTTGATGCCTTTGTCGTGTGCATATTTGTTAAGCATATCGATGTCGAAATCGGGCATCGGAGTAACGAAGTCGAACACGTCTTCTTTCTCGTTGCCAATCCAGTCTTCCCAGCCGATGTTCCAGCCTTCAACGAGGAGTTGGTCGAAACCGTGCTTTGAAGCGAAGTCGATATAACGCTTCACGTTGTCGTTGTTTGCGCTGTGTTTGCCGTTGGGTTTGAGTTGCTTATAATCAATGCTGTCGAGATTTACGGCAGTTACGTCGGAGTATGCCCAGGTGCCTTTGCCGGTAATCATTTCCCACCAAACGCCCATATATTTCGTAGGATGAATCCACGACGTGTCTTTGATTTTGCAGGGTTCGTTGAGGTTAAGGATAATCTTTGAGTCGAGCACTTTACGCGCATCGTCGCAGACCATCACCGAGCGCCAAGGCGAATGGCACGGGCTCATCATGTGGCCTTTTTCGCCGCGAGCGTTCGGAGTGAGCCACGATTCGAAGAGGTTGTCTTTCTCGTTATAATTAAGGTGCATCGTCGAGTAGTTGACACAAGCAGCCTCGTGAATATTGATGTAGATGCCGTCGTCGGTCTTGATTTGCAACGAAGTTTGCACACCGGTCGGCGAGAATACCGAAGTAGACGCGTTGCCGGGGTTGAGATATTTCACCATCTCCTTGCGAATCTCCGAGAAGCGGCAGATGCAGTAGTCGTACTCTTGTGTATCGTAGTCGCCGGGAATGAAATAGGCTTTGTGGTCGCCGGTCATAGCAAACTGCGAACGTTCTTCTTTGATTACGAAGTAGTTAAGATTTTCTTGCTCGGGCCATTCATAACGGAAGCCGACACCGTCGTTATATACGCGGAAGCGAATAATCATCGTGCGACTCTTGCCCTCAACGTCTTGAGCCAAGCGAACCGCCATTTCGTTGTAGTTGTTGCGAATTGTCTTGGTTTCGCCCCATACGGGTGTCCACGTTTCGTCGAATGTGCCGCGGGTAACTTTTTCCAATTTAAAACCGTCGAGCATCGAGGTTCCTTTGGTAAGTTCCAAACCGAGTTTACTTGTCGAAATCACGGTTTTACCTTTGAAATCGATACTGTAGACAGGCACACCGCCATCTTGGATGTCGAAATTCAACGACATTTGCCCGTCGGGCGACGTTTGCACTTCAGCCGCATAACACATTCCTGCAGCAAAGATCAAAAGTGATAAAAGAATTTTTTTCATAGTTATTATTGATTTTATGTAGTTTTCTACTCTATATTATTAAGGTAATGCAAAGTCTCTTTGTGTTTCCACACTCCAAAGATAATACGAGTTTTTACCTAAACGAACACCAAGTGGTGAAATAGTAGCAATATCTAATTGTTTACATCTTGTGTATTAATAGGTTAATTAAAATTAGCAATTAGGTATTAGTAGTAAAATTACAGTTCCGTTTTGCCGATTAACTTCACTTTTTCTTCGAATTGGTCACGCTGACAGAGTGCACTGTTGCGCATCTTGACGCGATAGTTGTAGATGGTCGACACCGAGCGGCGCAGAAATTCGGCAATCTTCGTCGAATCGGTAATGCCCAAGCGTATCAGCGCAAAGACGCGCAATTCGGTATTGAGTGTTTTGCAATCGACTTCGTCGAATCGACTTTCTTCGACGATGAGCATATTCAATTCGTGGACGAAGTTGGGATAGATAGCCAAAAACGAATCGTCGAAACTTTGGTAAAAGTCTTGTAATTCAGAGCCGACGGACGAGCGCGACTTCAGCGCTGTGAGCAGAGCGTCGACGCTCTTACTGCGAGCGATTCCGAGCAGATGCGTGCGATATTTATCGACCCGCGACAGATACGACGAACACATATTAATATACTGACCCACATAGAGTTCCTTAACCTGGTCGGACTCTTTCAACCGGGCATTTGCAAGACTGAGGCGCTCGTTGATTTCCTCGAGCACGCGGCGCGAAGCATCGACCTTGCGTTTCTCGCGATAGACGAAATAGCAAGCGCCGACAGCGAGCACCGACACAACGCTGAAGAGCACCAAGAGTATGTTCACCCGCCGTTGGTCGTTCTCCTTCTTCGCCTGATAGGCGCCGGCAATTGTGGGCATAATCTCCTCAATCGACTGCATTTGCATATGCGCTTTGGTTTTAAACAGGTCGTCGAGCGACGTGTCGATATATCGGTACGCGCGCTCAATGTCGCCGCGGCGACAAAGCATTGCCGCGAGTTCGTAGAGAGACCTATGCTCGCGCACCGGCGTCGAAATGTCGCAAATAGCGCTGTTAATCATCGCGGAGAAGGCTCGGTCATCGTCGCCAACGGTCGTATATAAGTGCGACTGTATATAATAAAGAATAGCGCGATTGTGGATTGTCAGAGAATCATTATGCTCGAGGTTGTGCTGAATTTTGGCAATCGACCGATGCGCATCGCCCTCTCCGTCGACAGCGAAAGTAGCAGTCATAAAGAGTCCGTTGAGCGACGCTGTGTCGCATATTTCATACATCCTGCGCCGTGACAAATCTCTGATTTCTACGTATTTGTCAACATTATCTGCCACGCCTTTTTGTAACAGCAATGCGGTAAAGAGTCCGTAAGACTGATTGAAATACTGCCACTGCTGGCTCGCAGAGAGCAGAGTCGTGTCGATAGCCTCGTAAGTGTCGACCGCTTCGACGTAGACACCCGTTGCCGAGAGCGCATTCATCTTGTCGAGCAGGGCGTCGCAGACGAGTGAATCGTTGCCGAAAGTCCGCGCCAGGTCAAGTTTCAGGCGAGCATAATGCATCGCCGAGTCAATTTCGTAGTTGATATATGCCGCAAACAGACGGTCATAGACGCTATAGCGCGCAACATCGCCATGCTGCGAACGGCTCAACGTCTTCAGCCGCAGCAAGTCGGCTTCTTTGCGCCGCTCAATGGCGGGACGCGCCGCAATGCTATCGTCGAGGCGGCGAAGCAATTCCGAATCCTCACGCGACACATTGCCGCACGACATCAGCGAAATCAGCAAGATTATATATAATAATTGTCGCAATTTATAGTTTATTATGGTAAAATTTTTTGTCACTACAAAAATAAGAATTAATTTTAAATCACCAAAAATCAGAGAGAAAGCATTTAACTTGACAATTTTTTAACAAATTCATCAGAATTAAGTTAAACCAAAAGCAAAATGGTTGGTCTAAGAGTTAATTAATAACCAAAAACGCTACGACGATGAAAACTTTTTACAAAATCACAATGGCAACAATTGCTGCAGTAGCAATGACATTTGCTTTTAGCGAAACAAGTGCACAAAACAGCAGAAACGGATATCGCGGCGGCTCATCGAACAACAGTTCAAGCGTTAGTCGTTCCGGCTCATCGAGCAGTCGTTCGAACAGCTCTACCGTTAGTCGTTCAAGCAGTTCGACTCCAAGTCGTTCGAACAGCTCGACAGTAAGTCGTTCGAACTCAACGGTTAGTCGCTCGAACGGTTCTACCGTTTCCACGTCGAAACAAAATAGCACGGTACGCAGCAGCGTAAGCGACAGCAAGCGCGAGACATCGTCAGCCATCAACAATCGCGGCAACATAAACAGCAACAGAAATAGTACGCCGTCAAGAAACAACGGCACTATAAATCGTCCGACAGGCAACAGCGGCACAAGCAGTCGTCCGACGGGAGGTTCGAGCACAGGTTCTAACGTACGTCCCGACGACAACGGCAACCGTCCCGGCAGCGGCGCAGGGACTCGTCCTAACGGAGGTTCCGGCTCAGGCAGCAATGTTCGTCCCGACGACAACGGCGGCAATCGTCCCGGCGGCGGTAGCGGAAATCGCCCTGACGGGGGAAATCGTCCTGACGGCGGCTCAAAACCCGGTAACAACGTACGCCCTGACAACAACGGCAATCGTCCCGGTAGCGGCGCAGGAACTCGTCCCGGCGGAATGCACCACGGTGACAACGTAGGTCCCGGCCACCACGACAACCACAACCACCACTACGACGGAGGCAATCACAATCACAATCACAATCACAACCACTACGTACACCCCACTCCGCCGCCGCATCGTCCGCATCGTCCGGTGCCTCATTGCTGCCACCGCCCGATTTTCCCGACAACCTATCGTCCCTACGCCTACGCTCCGACCATCAGCGCAATCTTCGGACTCCGTTTCGGATATTCAATGGGCTACAGCATTGAAATTCTCGCCAATAACGGTTACGTCATCGACGGCTACACCGGCAGCGAAATCTACCTCCGCAACGTACGCAACAGCGGATACCAATGGGACGACGCCATTATCTACTACGACGACTACGGCAACATGGCAGGCGTAAGTTTCTACGACTCCACGACACGCTACTCAACCCGCCGCTACGATGCAGTATATGCACACCTTTGCAACATCTACGGCAGACCTGCAATCGTCAACAACTACCAAGGCTCACTTAGCGCATCGTGGTGGGACGGCTCCGGTAGCAGCTACATCACTCTCTCGCTCGGCTACGGAAACGCTTTCGGCGGCTCGTCGAGATTCTACACAACCCTCTCATTCGGAAATAATTACTAACGAACATGGACAAAAATAAAGTCAAATCAAAAAAGACAAAACTAATCATCACAATCGCAGCCGCACTCGTGCTTGTCATCGGTGCGGCTGTGGTGTGTCCGTTCTTCTTCACCACTAACGACCAACCCCAAACGGTCTACGTCTACCCCAACGTCAGCGACAGTCAGAATGCCGACTCATTAAAAATGCAACTCGATGCGACATTTGCCGACCGACTTATCACGCTCTCGAAACTGCGTAAACTGCGTCCCGGCGCTTACACCGTCGAAGCCGATGCTTCGGTCTACAACACGTGGCGAAAAATGGCGGCAGGCGAGCAAACTCCCGTAAAACTCCGCCTCAACAACATGCGCACCATCGACGATTTCGTCACAAAAGCAAGCAGCCAACTCGCACTCAATGCCGACGAAATGCGCAGCGCCATCGACAAAACAATCGCAGAGGGCGACTTCACGGAGCAAACCATTCCGGCGATGATTCTACCCGACACCTACGAAGTGTATTGGACCACGTCTGCCGACAATTTATTGGCAAAACTCCGCAAAAACTACGACAGTTTCTGGGATGCCGACCGTAAAGCCAAAGCCGACAAAATCGGGCTGACACCGGTCGAAGCCTCGACACTCGCCTCTATCGTCGAAGAAGAGACTTCCTATGCACCCGAGAAAGGCACCGTGGCACGGCTCTACCTCAACCGCATCAAGCAAGGTATGAAACTGCAATCCGACCCGACCGTCAAATTTGCCGTCGGCGACCGCACACTGCGTCGCATCCTACATAAACACCTCGTGACAGAATCGCCCTACAACACCTACATCGTCTACGGACTGCCGCCCGGTCCGATTCGTATGCCCTCAAAGGCGACAATCGACGCCGTGCTCAACGCGCCCGAAAACGACTACATCTTTATGTGCGCGAAAGAAGACTTCTCCGGCTCGCATAACTTCACAGCCGGCTACGCCGAACATATGCAAAATGCACGCCGCTACCAAGCAGCCCTCGATGCGAGAAATATTAAATAAAATTTGATTTTTTGCAAGACAAATATGCATAATTTGCGGCAAAATAATTATATTTGCCACAAATTATAACAAAATATCACAAAAATGAAAAGATTTACAATCTTCAATCTGCTAATTCTCGCGACCGGTGCGTTTGCCATGGCACAAAATGCCGTTGAGCAACAGCGCGGCAAGGCGGCGCAACCTGCCACGATGCACTACACAACGTCGTCGCTCTCGCCGAAACTATTCACCGACTCCGAAAGCCTTATGGCAGGTTTTACCATCCAAGACGGCATCCACACCGAAACGACTTGGAGCGAAAACTTCGACGACGGAGCCGACGGATGGACGCTGACCAACGCCGCAACATTTTCGTGGACACTCAAAGCAATGGCCGGCGACACCTACACCTTCAAAGGTATCGACCCCGACGACGTGCAGTCGCTTTACATCGAAGGTCCGTATCGTTATGCCGACCGCGACAACGCCGAAGCCATCAGTCCGGCTTTCACTGTGCCGAGCAACGCTACATTTACCGGCTACATCGGCTTTTCGCACAACTTTGATTCGTACAACTATCTTGAGATATACATCACCACCGACGACGGGCAAAACTGGACACGTCTGTGGCTCAGCAGCGAATGTGGCGGCGTAAACAACTGGGTTTGGCATCCGTTCAGCCTCGACCTGGCAGCCTACACCGGCGAAACCGTCAAGTTTAAGTTTCTCTACGGCGGCAACAGCGGCTTCGACAGCAAAGGCTATATGGGCTCTTTCGCCATCGACGGCCTTAAGATTGTCGGAGCAACCGAAGTCGAAAGCGTTTCCGTTATGACCGGCGAAGTCATCAAGTTTGCCGACACCTCGTCGGGCTCACCGACAAGTTGGCTGTGGCACTTCCCCGGCGGCATTCCCGAGACATCCACCGAGCAATATCCCACCGTATACTATACCGACGACGGCACCTACGACGTGTCGCTGACAGTCGGCAACGGCGAATCGACGTCGACCCGCACCCGCACCGGATTTGTCACCGTAACAGGCGTCACTCCGCTTGCAAAAATAATACCTCCGGCAACATTCCGTTTCCACGAAACGCGTCTGCCCATGGTAGCGCCGCTCGTGCCGGTGCAATGGACCGACGGCTCTACGGGATTTCCCACGGCTTGGGAATGGTGGATGAGCGGCATCGACGCCAACGACTTCGCGGCAACAACTCAGTTGACCGAGCAAAATCCGAAAGTATCCTACCAAGTAATGCATAAGCAATCGGCATTGTTGGCAGCATCGAACCGCCACGGCGAATCGTCGGCAATGCAAGAAGTTTCGGTCGAATACGAAGGCTTTGTCACCAACTTCCAGCCCAACGACGACCCAACGACATTCGACCTGGGCGACGGCTATGGCGAATTCCCCGGAACGAATAAATTAGGCATTACGAAATACGCCGAACGCTTCTCCAAACCGTCGGCACCGATATGCATCACGGGCGTTCAGGTATTCTTCACACAAGCGCAAGCCGACGAACTCATCGAACAAATTGCGCCGGTATCGGTTGCCGTTTATACGAGCGAAAACGGACTGCCCGGCAAGAAACTCGACTTTGCGTCGTGGAACGTGTTCGAACTCGACACGCCGACCGGAAGCGAACTCGCAGGCACCGACTTCGTGTTCAGCAGCCCGGTTTGGGTCGACGATGAGTTTTTCATCGTCATCGACGGAATCCCCGAAAAGAGCGAAACCTGCACCGTGCAATTCCTATTGGCAAACTTCCGCAACAACGGCAACACCGCCTATTTCTATAAGGCAAAAGAAGACAAATGGATTTCGTGCGCCGACTACTTCCCCGCAGGCAAGAACCACACATCGTATGGCATATTCCCCTACGTTCGCCACTCGGTGATGATGCCGTTCTCCGACACCGACATCACCGTAGGTCGCGCAGCCGGCGAAACCACGCTGAAGCTCTACTCGTGGATGGGCTACAAAACGCCGACCGGTGGCGCCGACTGGTGCCGCATCACAAGCGAGCCCAACGGATATACCCTCGACGAAATCACCGTGGCTTACGATATGCTCCCGGCAGGACTTACCGAACGCAGTGCATCGTTTACGTTCACCGACGGCTACAGCGAAGTGAAATACCGACTCACGCAGACCGGCAACGGCGCAGTAATGTCGCTCGACCGCGACAGCAACGCCATTTCGGCAGGTCTGTTCAACGACGTGCTCGCGGTTAAGGCTTCTGCAGGCGACCGTGTTGACGTTTACACCGTTGCCGGACAAAAAATTTATTCGACAACAGCATCCGACAACGTCGTTATTGCCACATCGGCTTGGCAACGCGGACTATATATAATTAAGGTAAGCAGCCCGACCGGAACGAAAACTCAAAAAGCAATCAAGCGATAACTCACCACCTCATAGACAAGGCTTTCTTACCAAAATTCAGCGAGAAAGCCTTGTTTTTTTACATAATAGATAACAACACAATGAAAAACTACTTAGGAATGATTACGAACTGCGCACTTGCAGCCGCAATGTTGGCGAGCTGCGAGCAGAGCGACAACAATGAACTACTTATATGCGGCACTTATACGGAGATGAAAGGCGCATCGACAGGCAGCCGGGGCATTTATTCACTGGCATTTGACGCCAAGGCAGGCAAACTGTCGGTGGTCGATTCCGTACAGACTTGCAACCCGTCGTATGTAGCAATTTCGAAGGACCGGGACTTCATCTATGCCGTGAAAGAAACAGGCGAAGATGCCGGAGTCTACGCCATTGCATGCGACAAGAAAACCGGCGCATTCGGCGAGACGGAATTTTGCGAGGGCGCAAGCGCCGACCCGTGCTACGTGGATATCTTCAACGGCAAACTGCTAACCGCCGACTATTCCGGCGGTGCTGTAACGGTTTTCGGCATAAACGACGACGGAAAAGTTGACGGACGGTTGACTCGCATCGACTTATCCGACGGCGAGGTGGTATCGCACGCTCACACCGTATACCCGATAAAGAACGAGTCGGCGCTCATTGTCACCGATCTTGGCGGCGACCGCGCCTATTTTGCCGAAAAATCGCAGACGAACAAGAGTGGCTTTGCCTTTACCGACACCATACAGTTAGAAAAAGGCTTCGGACCGAGGCACGTCGACATCACGCCGAACGGCAAATACTGCTACATCCTTGGCGAATTAAGCGGACTCATTCAAGCACTTCGTCTCGACGGCAAAAACATCAGCAAGATTGGGAGTGCTGTTTGCGACACCGTCGGAGCACACGGCTCGGCAGACATACACATCAGCCCCGACGGCAAATTCCTCTACGCATCAAACCGCCTCAAAGACGACGGCATCCGCGTTTTTGCCATTCAAGACGACGGCAGTCTGAAAAGCCTTCAGTACGTGCTTACCGGCCGCCATCCGCGCAATTTCACCTTCTCGCCCGACGGCAACTACATCCTCGTAGCCTGTCGCGACGACAACCGAATCGAAGTCTATCGTCGCTCGAAATCGACCGGCATCATCACACCGCAACGTGTTTCCGAACTACATCTCCCCGCACCCGTGTGCTTGAAATTCTTGAAATAATAAACAAAAAAGAAGCCGCTTTAATCAGCGACTTCTTTTGGGGTACTGGAAGGGACTCGAACCCTCGACCCTCGGAACCACAATCCGATGCTCTAACCAACTGAGCTACCGGTACCATTTGTTTGCGAGTGCAAAAGTATCGCTTTTTTTTGATTTACCAAAATTTTCGGCGATTTTTTTTCGAATAAATTGATAAATGCTTAATTTTGCAACTATGAGCGACTATTTCAAGACCATCCGCGAGGCATCCGAAGGGCTTTACAAAGAAAAGATGAGCAAATTTCTCTCGTTTGCCCATCCGGTTTCGTCAGCCGAAGAAGCGAAGGAGGTTGTCAAGCAATATCAAAAGAAATATTTCGATGCGCGGCACGTTTGCTGGGCATATATGATAGGTACGGCACGCGCCGAACATATGAGCAACGACAACGGCGAGCCGTCGGGCACGGCAGGAAAACCCATCCTCGGACAAATCAACTCGTTCGAGCTGACCAACATCGTCATCGTCGTTGTGCGCTATTTCGGCGGCATCAAGTTGGGCACGTCGGGACTCATCGTAGCCTACCGCGAGGCGGCTGCCGAGGCTATCCGCAATGCCGAAATTATTGAATGCCACGAAGAAGGCACCGTCGATTTCACTTTCCCTTATCTGTCGATGAACGACGTGATGAAAATTGCCAAAGGCGGCGACGTGAGCATTGTCAGCCAAACGTTCGACAATGCGTGCACGATGACGCTATCGACACGCCTCGACAACATTGAACGCCTACGAAAACAGCTTTCCGACATCGACGGCGTGACCCTCGACGACTGATTTTGCCTTAAAAAAGGATAAAATCGCAATTTGTGCAGAAATTTTGCGGAAAAATTTTGCAGATTCAAAAAATAGCAGTACTTTTGCACCGCAATCGGGGCGTAGCTCAGTCCGGTTAGAGTACACGTCTGGGGGGCGTGTGGTCGCTGGTTCGAATCCAGTCACCCCGACAAAGCACAAAGGTGTGTTGATTTTTCGACACACCTTTTTCTTTTTATCGATCGAACCCCGGCTTTTTATTGGCATTCGATATGGAAAATCGAAAGGAAATGGCTAATTTTGCAAACAAAACAAAAGGAAATGGCAACGAAAAATAAATTTTCATCGAAGATAGGCGTCATAGCGGCGACAGTTGGCTCGGCAGTCGGACTCGGCACGGTGTGGCGCTTCCCCGACGAGGTGCAAGAAAACGGCGGTTCGGTATTTCTTTTGGCATACCTTTTCTGCGTACTGCTGATGGGCATACCGGTAATGCTTGCCGAATTTTCGTTAGGACGCGGCAGCGGAGCCGATGCCGTCGGGTCGTTCAAGAAACTGACACCCGGCAAGCCGTGGTGGATTGTCGGAGCGATAGCCGTCGTAGCTTCCTACTTGATTTTGTCGTTCTACATCGTTGTGTCGGGCTGGACACTCGAATATCTATGGCTTTCGCTTACCGGCGAGATATCATCGGTGCCCGAAGGCGTCGAATCGACGGCATACTTCTCCGACATAATGAACGAGGCAATCACGTCGGGATTCAAGCCAGTGATGTGGACCGCGATAATGATATTCCTCAACTTGTTCGTGCTGCTGCGCGGAGTGCATAAAGGCATCGAGCGCATGGCAAACCTGCTGATGCCCACACTGTTTGTCATCTTGGTAGTGCTCTGCGGCGTGTCGCTGTCGTTGCCCGGAGCCGGCGAGGGCGTCGACTATTTCCTGCGCCCCGATTGGAGCAAACTGAACGCCAACGTGCTCATCAGCGCCGTCGGGCAAGCCTTCTTCTCGCTGA
>JAQXVL010000041.1 GCA_029224905.1 Bacteroidales bacterium | reverse complement strand
CGGGAACGACAGTGAAGAGTGGAGAGATGAAAGATGAGAGGTAAAAGGTAAAAGATAAAAGGTAAGAGTGGAGAGAATTGGGGACAATGAACAAACTATTCTCTCTACTCTTACCTCTTAACCTCTCCACTATTACCTCTCCCACACTGTTGTGAGGCTTTCGCGTCCGAGGTAGAAGGTTTTTGCACGGATAGTCTTTGCGCGGGTGCGCAGCGGTGCCGTGTAGAGGGGAGAATCGGCAGTGGGCTCGCTGCCGTCGGTGGTGTAGCGCACTTGCGCTTGCGGATAGGCACTGTTGATTACAATGCGCCCTGCGCGGCGCGTGATGCCGGGCATACCGATACGGAAATTCAGCCCGTCGTCGCTCAATTGCGGTAGCAGCGACTCGCCTATCAGCGCATTAAACTGTGCTTTGGTCTGTCCCGGCAACAGTTCGGCATTCCAGCCGCGTTCCGCCAAGCCGAACACTTTTGGAAACAGCAAATATTCAACCATCTCCGGGCAACGAATCGTTTCGGCAAAAATCTGTCCTTGAACGCCTTCTATCATCTTTCGCGAGCGACTGTATAGTTTTGGGCGAATCACACGAATTTGGGTGGAGTCGAGCGGCTCGCCGTTGATACGAGTCGTCGTAGAGCGGTAGATGTCGTAGGGACGAGCATCCCAAGCGCGATATTCGTCGGTATAACCGCCCCAGTTGAGTCCGCGCTCTGCCGGATGTGGATTGTATGCCATATCGAAGTAGAAATTGCCGACGTTGCAGAGCACAACGCGGTAGCCATTGTTAGCCACCGAATAAGGCACGGTGTCGTTACCCCAATCGGGCACGGTCTGCCAGCAGTAGACGCCACCAAACTTATCGCGCAGATGTTCGTCGACCGCTGCGCTATGGCGCATTGCCGCTTCCTGCCAACCGCCGATGCGTATACCTTTGGCGTCGGCGATGTCGGCAATACGAGTGATGTAGTATTGTTCAACGTCGTGGGTCGTCCTAAAGCCACTGCGCTGCATCAGATTTTGCACCGCCGGCGACAGCGCCCACGGATTGCGCGGCACTTCGTCGCCACCGACATGGATATACGGCAAGTTGACGCCGGCACGCTCATACATAGCGACAATCTCGTCGATAACCTTCTCCATAAACCTATATGAGCCTTCCATCGCCGGATTGAGCACATTGTCGTGATAGCCTTGTGCGGAGGTGTAGACAGAGCGGTCGTCGGGGTCGTCGAGGCGATAGCGCCAAGCCTCAACGGAATCGGTTGCGGCATAACGGCGATAGCGCGCACGCATAGCCGTGATGGCTGCACGAGCGTGTCCCGGCGATTCGATTTCGGGGATTACTTCGACGCCGATGCTGTCGGCAAAGCGCAAGAAGTCGACAAACTCGTCGACGGTGATATATCCGTTGGAGGTTGTCGGGCTATCGGGATTGCCGTCGCCGTTATAGAATTGGCACAAAAAGTCGGTTTCCGAGCGTGTCAAGCCACGTCGAGCGCCAACGTCGGTGAGTTCGGGCAGCCCGGGGATTTGCAATCGCCAGCCTTCGTCGTCGGTCAAGTGGAAGTGTAAGCGATTAATCTTAAACTTAGCCACCTCGGCGAGCATACGTTTTACCGCCGCAAGCGGATAGAAGTTGCGCGACACGTCGAGCATAATGCCGCGATAGCGCAAGTCGGGCCAGTCGCAGATATAAGCAGCCTCGACGGCACCACGGTTGGCATTGCAACGAATGAGTTGTATGGCAGTTTTCACGCCGTTGAGCACAGCCTCACGGCTTACGCCCGCCACGCGCCAACGCTCGGGCGTGACGTCGATTTCGTAGTATTCGGTATTCGTTTTACCCTCCGGACTAAGTGCGTCGGAACGGCTGAGCAGTTGCAATTCTATGGGTGTTCCTGCGGCATTGTCGCGACCGATGCGCTTCAACTCGTTGCGGGCATAGTTGGCAGCCACGTCAAGTCCGTCGGCGGCACTTACGCTGAACGTGCCAATCGGGCAAACTTCGTCGGTCGTAGTAATGTCTTTGGGTGCCGGAAGGATGTCGTAGGAGCCACACCGACTATAGCCGCCAACCGACTCATAGAGGTCGAAGAGCCGTTGCGACGTGGGGAAATTGGCAAAGCGAAGGTTGATGTCGAGCGCAATGGGACGATGCTTGATAGGAGCCGCCTCGGGCGCGGAATCGCCGAAGGTAATGTGTCCGCCATCGGGTGCGTAACAGAGGTTGTTGACCATACCTACCATTTCGTAGTTGAGCGCAACGGTTTTGCCGGCATCAAGGCGGAATCCGGCTGTCGGACGAACGCAGAAATATCCCGTTTGCACGGTTTCGAAGGTTATGGGTGCGCCTGCCGACGGCGAATAGCGCCGCGGAAACGAGTTGAAGTAGAACGCCCAATTGTCGGTCACGGCGCCGTCCGACGTATTCGTCAAGATGAATTGGCAGTGACTGATGCGGTTTACCGAGTCGTATGAGCACACTTGCCATTCCACTTCGAGCGGATTGGCTACAGCAATTGTTGCACTGATAATCAGTGCATTAAGTAAAAATATTATTTTTTTCATTACTATGTCAATTAGCAATGTTTTACAATTTTCCGGCAGCGAAGAGGTCGGCAATCGTGTTGCAAGCGTCTTCGAGCAAGTCGAGAGCATCTTCGAATCCTTGCCAGCCGCCGTAGTAGGGGTCGGGAATAGAATCCCAATCGGGATGATGCCGGAAATACGTCGAAATGCGAACAATCTTGTCGGCATGAGCCATCGTCGGCGCAAGTTCTTGTAAATCCTCAACGTTGCTGCGGTCCATGCCGATAATCAAGTCGAACGCATCGAAGTCGGACGAGCGCACGCGGCGACTTCGATGCGTGAGCTGCAATCCGCGTTGGCTCGCATGCTGACGCATCCGGCTGTCGGGCAATTCGCCGCTATGGTAAGCCGAAATTCCGGCGGAGTCCACCTCAAGGCGGTCAGCAAGACCGCGCTCGTCGATGATGCTCTGCATAACGCCTTGCGCCGCCGGCGAGCGACAGATGTTGCCCAGACAGACGAAGAGAATCTTA
>JAQXVL010000040.1 GCA_029224905.1 Bacteroidales bacterium | reverse complement strand
GCGCCGCTCGATTCACCGTAGTCCATATCCATAGCCACGCCGCAGTCGTACATCAACTGTGCAACGGCAGAAGCTTGTGTCGTGGTCCAGTTGTTGTCGGCGTAGACGTCGAGCATATTCGCCCAGTTGTAGGTGTGGCTTGCAAAGTTGCTCGACAGTGTGCCTCCGTTGGAGCTCGTCGAGTAGGAGTGGCTACCCAATCCTTTGACGGGCCATTCGTAGTAGTTCATAATTTGAGCCAAAGCTGTAGCTGCGCAGCCTGTTGCGCAGCGCGAACCGTTCGATAGTGTCGGCGCGAGGTTGTTGTAGGGCGTGCCTTGGTCCCATTTTGTTGTTACCAACGGAGCAACCGACCCTGTAGAGGTGAGGCGAGTGGTTATTTTTATAGGCTCTGCTTCACCGCTGCGTACGGCTCTTACATATTCTGCATATTGGTCGAGCCAAGCCTTCATGTTGGTCGGCATATTGTCTTCGTCGATGGAGCCGCTGTCGCTGTAGCCGATGAGTTCGGTCAACGAGTCGTCGCCGGAGATGATGACGAAGCCGCTGTTGCCTGAATTGAACATATAATACTCGGCATTCTTCGCTTGTCGCTTTGATGCGGATTTGAGTGTCTTAATCGGAGTTTGTCCGATTTCGATATCGACATACTTGCTTGCGAGAGACATTGCTTCTGTCTCGCTGATTTGTTTTGCCCAAACGCAGGTACTTACCAGCAGTGCGGTTGCTAAAAGAAAGAATCTGTTCATAAGCTAAGTGTGAATAAATAATCTTTATTTGCTGATGTTTATTATTAGGCAGCAAAATTAATACAATTATCGGTGTCTGACCAACAAAAATTAAGAAAAATATATATTTTGGCGAAAAAATCGAAATTTTTATGACTTTGGTAGATTAATAATTGTAAAATGGCGCATAAAACGCCTATTTTATATTAAATATATACAAAACCGAATCAAAATTGGCTCGAAATTTTTCTATCACAATAAAATTTCGTACCTTTGCGTAATAAAGTATAAACTATGAGTAAAGGAAAGGTATTATTTATCAGCCAAGAAATTACCCCTTATTTGCCGTCGTCAGAGTTGGCGGATATGGGTCACGATTTGCCTCAAGGCATGCAAGAACGCGGCTACGAAGTACGCACGTTTATGCCGAAGTACGGCTGTATTAACGAAAGACGCAACCAGCTCCATGAGGTGATAAGGCTGTCGGGTATGAACCTGATTATCGATGATACCGACCATCCTTTGATTATCAAAGTGGCTACCTTGCAACCTATTCGTATGCAGGTCTACTTTATCTACAACGAAGACTATTTCCAACGTACGTCAGACAAAGGCCTCGAAACCGTCACTATGGCGGAAAACAACGACGAGCGCAGCATCTTCTTCGTCCGCAGTACCATCGAAACCGTCAAAAAACTTCGTTGGGAAGCCAACGTGGTGCATTGTCAGGGCTGGATAAGCGCTTTGGCTCCGCTCTACCTCAAGCGCGTGTTCGCCGAAGACCCGTCGTTCCGCAACTCTAAAATCGTTTACTCCTTGATAGGCTCGCGCTTCGACGGTTGCTTGGACCCGCGTTTCGAAGAAAAACTCCGCATGGAAGGCTTCTCCGACGACGACCTCGCTCCGATTGCCGGCAAGCCGGTCGACTTCGATGCGCTCTCGAAATTGGCGATGGCGCATACCGATGGCGTGATTATCCATTCGCCGAACGTTTCGCCTGCCTTGCTCGAATATATTAAGGAAAAGAATATCCCATGCCTCACCTTGCAAGAGGGTGACGACGTGGTCGAAAAAACTGCAGAGTTCTACAACTCTCTATAAAAACTAATCAGCATCAATTTTTCTGTATGAAAACTTGGAAGTTCTTGCTATGTTCAGCCGTGGCGGTTGCAGCAGTGGCATGTGACGAAAATGAAATAGGAAGTTCGATAATCGACGATTCAACGCACATCGTTGTCGACTCGACATTCACGGTGACCGGACAGTCGGAAGCCGACGGACGCTTGCTGTCGCGCACGGTGTCGCAGTTGCTCGGCGTCATCGACAGCCCGGAATACGGTACACTCGGCTCGGATTTCGTCAGCGAATTTATGCCGGTTTCGTCGATAGATACGGTCGGCGTTACGGTTAACGACATCGACTCGTTGCGCCTCGAACTGCTCGTGCAGATGGGCAATTGGGTGGGTGATACGATTACGCCGATGCGCGTCAACGTCTATCGCTTGAACAAAAACCTGCCGTATCCCATACATAGCGATTTCGACCCGACAGGTTACTACTCGAAGTCGGATTTGCTCGGCTCGGCGTCGTACACGGTGTCGATGCTCAACCAAAAGGATTCGCTCTACTACGAAGATTCGTCGACCGGCGTGAAATATTACTATCGCGAAATCGACGTCAAATTGCCGCTCGAACTCGGACGCGAGTTTTTCCAAAAATATAAGACCAATCCCGAACTCTATCAGAATCCGGAGGCATTTGCCGAGTATTTCCCCGGCATCTATGCCACCACGTCGTTCGGTAGAGGTCGCGTGATTCAAATCGGCGGTACGGTCCTCAATATGTTCTACCGCAAGCACGAAACGCTCGAGTCGGGTAGCGATACGACATATTATCGCAACGGCAGCTATTTCGGAACCACTCCGGAAATCATCACCAACAACAATATCCGTCTCCGCAGCGCTGAGTCGCTCGTTGCTCGTGTGGAAGCCGGCGAGGCAATCCTTCAGTCGCCGGGCGGCTACAATGTGCGCATGAAATTCCCCGTCAAGGCGATAATGAACCGTTTAGCAGAGCTTAAGACAGAATCGTCGGTGGTGCTCAACAGCGTCGACGTGTCGTTCCCGGCATCGAAAATCGAAAATGCCAACGGCATCGACCTTCCGAAATATGTGCTCTTTATCCGCGCAAGTCAGAAAGATGAATTCTTCAGCAAAATCAAACTTCCCGACAGCGTCGACTCCTATTATGCGTCGTATAATTCGACGACCGGCACCTATTCGTTCTCGATGCGAGCGCTCTTTAAGAAATTCCTCGACGAGGGCAAAGAGCCGACCGACGATGACGAAGATTGGATGCTGATTCCCGTCGATGCCGGATTTGAATCGTCGTCGTCATCCTCGAACTACTACTATTCGTACTACTACGGTTCGACGACGTCGCAGACTCTGATTTCGATGACTCCGCAGATTTCTTTGCCTTCGATGGGCAAAATCGACCTCGAAAAGGCAAAAATTATTCTTACTTGCAGTAAAAAAGATTTTAATTAGTCGTTATTTCAAAAAATATTTGTATCTTTGTGCCGCTTTTCGAAGCACAAATACATGTTAGCCTGAATAGCTCAGTCGGTAGAGCATTTCATTCGTAACGAAAAGGTCGCGGGTTCGAGTCCCGCTTCAGGCTCCAAAGGTTGCATCTTTTCGGTGCAACTTTTTTTGTTTTTTATGTCATTCGATTTTGCCAAATAGGGTTGTTGGCGCTTTTTTAGCAAATTTTATGGTTAAGATTTTGAAAAATCTCGTGGATTTACAATGTTTTTTATTATTTTTGTAAATGCGTTTAAACCGATAATACTTAAGTAAATCTAATAGGAAAGAGTTATACCG
>JAQXVL010000039.1 GCA_029224905.1 Bacteroidales bacterium | reverse complement strand
CTTTTGACCGCAGGAGCCGGCGACATATGCAACTACCTGCCGGAAATACGCAAAATTGTCGAAAACGCAACCAAATGAAAGTGAAGAAAATAACATTAATCGTTGTGTCGGTGCTGCTCGCCGCCTACGTCGTCGTGGCGTTTCCTTTCGTGAAATTGCTCAAGCAAGACGACTGCTGCAAGGGCGTCGACATCGTCATAGACTACGCCGAATCGGTGAAGTTTGTGACCGTTGATTTTATTTCTTCACAACTGCACGAAATGGGCATCGACCCCGAAGGTAAAAGAATTGCCGACATCAATATTTCCGACATCGAAAAACGCCTGCAAGACAAAGACTTCATCGAAAACGCCGAATGCTACGTCACCGCCGACAACCTCCTGCACATCGACATCAAGCCCTTGCAGCCGGTGATGCGCGTGTTCGACGGAGCCGACTCCTACTACGTCAACAAAGACAACAAGCGAATGCATAGCAACGCCGATTTCTTCATCGACCGACCCGTCGTCAAAGGAAAATTCACCAACGAATATCCGCCGACACGACTGCTGCCGCTTATCGAATTCCTCGACAAAAGCGAACGCTGGCGCAACCTGGCAGGTATGATTGAAGTGCGCGACAGCAATAACATCTTCCTCATCCCAAAGGTGGCTAACCACGTCATCAACCTCGGCAACACCGACGGACTCGACTCGAAATTCGCCAAACTCGAAAGAATGTACAACGAAGTTATCCCCGTCAAAGGATGGAACTTCTACGACACGATAAGCCTCAAATGGGACTACCAGATAGTGGCAACTCGCCGAAAAGGAGGCTCGCGACTCAACATCGTAGTCACCACCGACGACGATGACGAGCAAGCGCCCGACATTTCGACAGTCGCTACCGAAACAACGCCAAACGACAGTACAAACCATTAACCACATACAATTCAACCGACTATGGACAACAACCAATACATAGTAGCATTAGAAATAGCAAGTTCGCACGTGTCGGGCGCTGCCTCGACATTCAACGCCGACAATCGCGACACATATAAGATATGCTCATTCGACCAATCAACTCGAGGAAGCGTACGTTATGGAAGCATTACCAACGTCGAAGAACTCTTTTCGGACTTGCGCGTTGTGGTCAACAAAATACAACAACATAAGAACATCAGCCCGCGCCACGTCAGCAGCGTGTTTATCGGCGTCGACGCTCGCTCGGTGCGCTCCGAAATGGTTGTCGTCGAGCGCGAAATCAACGAAGGTCTGCCCGTCAGCAGCACACTCGTCGAAAGCATCCTCCGCGAAGCCGAAAACAACCCGAAGTTTGTCGACCTGTCTGTGCTCAAGGTTGTGCCTAAACGATTCGAGGTCGACGGTAAAGACGTCGACGTCCCCGTCGGCTCCGTCGGCTCGACAATTCGTGCCGAAATAAACGTCATCGTCTGCCGACAAACCATAACTAAAAACATCAACCTGCTGTTAGGGCGTATGGGGCTGAAACTCGCCGGACTGGTCTGCGTGCCACTCGCCGTGTCGAACATCATTCTGAGCGAAGAGCAGAAACGCCTGGGATGTGCGCTCGTCGACATCGGCGCCGACACGACTTCCGTATCGGTCTACAAAGACAACCGTCTCGAAAGCCTTACCGTCCTTCCTATGGGCTCGCACAACATCACGCGCGACCTAACATCGCTCAACCTGCTCGAAAACATAGCTGAGCGCTGCAAAAAAGCATACGGCGTGATTGCCGAAAGCGACCTCCCCGAAGACAACATCAACGGCGTTCGCTCTATCGACGTGGCTCGCTACATCAAAGCCCGCGCCGAAGAAATCGTCGTAAACGTCATCAACCAAATTCGACTCACCGGGCTCAACGACTCTCAACTGCCCGCCGGTATCGTCTTGATTGGTCGCGGCTCAAAGCTCAACAACCTTTGCGACCTCTTCAAAGCAAACTGCAAAATGCCCGTTAGCATCGGCTCGCTCTCCGGAAAAACCGACAGCTCCTCGCTCGACGAAAACGTCCAACTGCTGTCGATTCTCGACGCCGCTTCAGAGACGATGGGCAAAGACGACACATGCCTCTTTATGCCCACTAACACCACCGCAAACATGCCCGTGGCTGACAAGGTCGACGAGGACGACGACGAATTCGAAGACGAGCCCGAATTAGTCGACGAAAAGGCTAAAGAAAAGTCCGACAAAAAGACGAAAAAGCTTTGGGGTGGAAAAATATCGAAATTCTTAGGCAAACTCAACGACGTTGCCAGAGGCGGCGATATCGAAGAAGAAGACGACGACGAGTAAATTTTCGTCGACTATTGATAGGACTTTGATAATAAAATGTTTAACTTTGCAACGAATTAGCAATTCTTACGATAAGGTATGCTCGATAACAGTCAAAATATAGCAGAACAATCGACAGTGTTTCCCCCGATTGAGAACGAAGGCGGCACATATGTGTCGTTTAACGAAGCCGGCAAGCCACTGATTATGGTCATCGGCGTAGGCGGTGGCGGCGGCAACGCCGTGTCGCACATGTACGACCAGCAAATCGAAGGCGTCGATTTCGTGCTCGCCAACACCGACTTCCAACAGTTGAACAACTCGCAGGTGCCGCGCAAAATCCTCCTCGGTCCGGACACCTGCGGAGGTCTCGGCGCCGGCGCTAAACCCGAAAAAGGTCGCCAAGCCGCCGAAGAGAGCGAAGACGAAATCCGCGCACTCTTCGACGAGTCCATTAAGATGGTGTTTATCACAGCCGGCATGGGCGGCGGTACAGGTACCGGCGCCGCGCCCGTCATTGCTCGAATTGCTCGCGAAATGGGCATCCTGACTATCGGTATCGTCACAATTCCATTTCTCTTCGAGGGCAAAAACAAGATTCTGAAAGCTCTCGACGGCGCCGACAAGTTGCAAGAAAACACCGACGCAATCCTGCGCATCAACAACCAACGCCTCAACGAAATCTATCCCGATTTGCAGTTCGACGACGCTTTTGCAAAAGCCGACGACACCCTCACAAACGCCGCTAAGAGCATATCCGACATGATTAACATGATCGGTAAGACCAACCTCGACTTCGAAGACGTCAACACCACCCTTCGCGACGGAGGCACCGCAATCATCAGCTCCGGTTACGGCGAAGGCGAATACCGCATCCGCGAAGCAATCATCGATGCCCTCAATTCGCCACTGCTCAAAGACCAAAACGTCAAAACATCGGCTAAGTTCCTCTTCAACGTCTACTACTCGACCAAAGCCGACCGAAAGTTCTTGATGGGCGAAATGGACCAAATGGACAACTTCATGGCAGAGTTCAACCCGAACGTCGACGTCATCTGGGGTCGCTCGGTCGACAACACCCTCGGCAACAAGGTCAAAATCACAATCCTTGCTTCCGGATTCGAGCGCAACACCGGCGAAAGCAATCTGCCTAAGCCCAAAGCCGGCAAAACAGGCAAAGCCGACGACGACAAGCGTCAGCCCGAAAAAGCCATCAGCGACGCCGAACGAATCGAGCAAGCATACGGCCACGATACGATTATCCGCCGCGAAAGCGAAGCCGCAGCTTCTCGCTACATCGTGCTCTCGCGCGACCAAATCGACAACGAGACCATCATCAACTTCTTGGAGAAAAATCCCACAATTCGCCGCGGAAACGACCTAAACCTCCAACAAGAATGGAAAGACATCTCCACCGCCGAAACCCAACCTCAAGAAGAACGGCAGCAAACAATCGTTGCAGAAACCAAAGACAAACGTCAAATTAACTTTTAAAACTAACAACTAAATATACATAATTATGAGTCTGTTTGATACAATCAGCGCCGACATCAAGTCGGCAATGCTCGCTCGCGACAAAGTACGCCTCGAAGCGTTGCGCGGCGTCAAGAAAGAGTTCTTGGAAGCAAAAACAGCTAAAGGCGGCGACGGCGAACTCGCCGACGATGCCGCTCAAAAAATCCTCGTCAAGATGGTAAAACAGCGCAAAGAAAGCGCCGACATCTATACTCAAAACAACCGCCCCGAACTTGCCGAAGCCGAAATGGCGCAAGCAAACATCATCGCCGAATATCTGCCCAAACAACTTAGCGACGAAGAGCTCACCGCCGCTCTCACCGAGATTATCGCTCAAGTTGGCGCTACCTCCGCAAAAGACATGGGCAAAGTGATGGGCGTTGCCACAAAGCAACTCGCCGGTAAAGCCGAAGGTAAAGCAATCTCGGCAAAAGTCCGCGAACTCCTTGCATAAATAAACATCAAAAAACGTATATCAGTATGTTAACACTCGCTGCAATTAAAGAAAATCCGCAAGCAATCGTCGAACGCTTGAAAGTTAAGCACTTCGACGCACAAAAATTAATCGACGACATACTCGAGCTCGACAAAACCCGCCGCGCCGCTCAGACACAATTCGACCGCAACGGTGCCGAACTCAAGAAAGCTGCCGCGCGCATCGGTGCCCTCATGAAAGAAGGCAAAAAAGACGAAGCAGAAGCCGCTAAAGCCGAAGTTGCCGCCCTCAAAGACGCAAACAAACGCATCGAAGAAGAATGCGACGCCGCAGGTGCTAAAATCACCGAAATCCTGCTCACAATCCCCAACACGCCCTGCGCAATGGTTCCCGAAGGACGTACCGCCGAAGACAACATCGTTGAGCGCGAAGGCGGCAAAATGCCCGAACTCGGCGACGACGCTCTGCCCCACTGGGAATTGGCAAAAAAATACAACCTCATCGACTTCGAACTCGGCGTCAAAATCACCGGCGCAGGATTCCCCGTCTACATCGGTAAAGGCGCTAAACTTCAACGCGCACTCATCCAATTCTTCCTCGACGAAGCATCAAAAGCCGGCTACCTCGAAACTCAGCCGCCATACGTCGTCAACGAAGCATCAGGCATCGGCACAGGTCAACTCCCCGACAAAGAAGGTCAGATGTATCACTGCAACCTCGACAACCTCTACCTCATCCCCACCGCCGAAGTGCCCGTGACTAACATCTACCGCGACGTAATCATCGAAGAGAAAGACCTCCCCAAGAAAAACTGCGCCTACTCAGCTTGCTTCCGTCGCGAAGCCGGCTCATACGGCAAAGACGTGCGCGGACTCAACCGCCTTCACCAATTCGACAAAGTAGAAATCGTGCGAATCGAAAAGCCCGAAAACTCCTACGCAGCACTCGAAGAGATGAAAGACCACGTGCAAAGCCTCGTCGACAAACTCGAACTGCCCTGGCACATCCTGCGCCTCTGCGGCGGCGACATGAGCTTCACATCCGCTATCACATTCGACTTCGAAGTCTACTCAGCAGCACAAAAACGCTGGTTGGAAGTAAGCTCCGTATCCAATTTCGAAAGCTACCAAGCCAACCGCTTGCACTGCCGCTACCGCGATGCAAACAAGAAAATCACCCTCTGCCACACCCTCAACGGTTCGGCACTCGCCCTGCCACGCATCGTAGCCGCATTGCTCGAAAACAACCAGACACCCGAAGGAATCCGCATTCCCAAAGTGCTCGTGCCCTACACCGGCTTCGACATCATCGACTAACAGCCACGTCGGCATATTGACTGACAGCCACACCACGTCGATATCATTGACTGACATTTAGGCAAACGGCATCGCACCGATGCCGAAACCCAACAACCCCACAGAGGACAGCTGCAAACCGCCACCCCTGTGGGGTATTTTTTTATAACAATTTACAACTTATATGCCCTTAAACATTCCGTTTTCGCCATATTCGTTAAAACATATTTCGTATATTTGCATCGCTTAAAGGATTAAAACATTATTATATCGTATTGTTTCTCCATATATATTTACTATGATCGTTTATTAGCATTATGAATATTCTCCTTGTTTTGTTATTTCTGTGTTTATTGTCATATATCTCATTTAAGATCTATAAAAATTACAAAGACAATAAACTAATAGAACAAGTTACTCAGTTAAATCGAGGTGAATGGTCGGAACGCAGACTTATTTTGATGCTCCTTAAAGCAGGGATAAATCCACGTGCTATTTTTCACGATTTATACATTCAAAAAGCTAATGGGGAATATACACAGATAGATGTGGCTGTAGCAACGAAATCGGGGTTGATAGTATTTGAGGTAAAAGATTATAGTGGTTGGATTTTCGGTAATGAGAAGCAAAAATACTGGACTCAGATACTCGCTTTTGGAAAAGAGAAACACCGCTTTTATAACCCTATAATGCAAAATGCCGGTCACATTAGTGCTTTAAGAGAATGCTTAACTAATAACCCAAATATTCCTATTTTTTCGGCAATTGTGTTTTTCGGCAACTGCGAACTTAAAAAAGTTACTGTAACTTCTGACGATACATACGTCTTTTACGATAATTCGATTATAGACTTCATTGATTTCGTTATGCATTGCCAAGATGCATCTTTTGGTGACAAGCACCAAATTCTGGATGTACTTACTACCGGGGTTAATAATGGATTAGACCCTAATATCGTTTATTCTCAAAAGATTAGTGCAACCAAATATTCTCAAGACAAACCACAATCGACATTCTATAGCTACGTTTGGAGATATTGGAGATATTGGAAATTTTGATTAGTCAATTCCCGCACCGGCGGCGGGGCTGTGTGCGCCTCGCCGCTGTGGGTTCAAGACCGCAATGTCTCACGATTCCGTCTTCAATCGTTCGTCGTAGTTTCCCTATCGTTCGCTAACAGGTTTAGAATTCTAATCTGAATCCTTTCTGCTTGAGTTCGTCGTATTTCGCCTTGTTGAAGCGGAAGAGATACGCCTCTTTCTTCTGCGACGGGTTGACCGTTTCGTCGGTCTGCTCGAGCATTCCCAGTCGCTTCATCTTGTTGTAAAAATTGCGGCGGTCGAAATGCACGTTGAGTATCGCCTCGTAGAGGTTCTGCAACTGCTTGATGGTAAATTCCTCCGGCAACAGCTCAAAGCCCACCGGCTCGAAGTGAATCTGCTGGCGCAGCGCCTGCTCAGCCTTGCGAAGTATCTGGTCGTGGTCGAAAGCCAACTGCGGCACCTCGTCGAGCGCAAACCATCGCGCATCGGCAGCATCGTCGCCGCCCTTCACCTCTTGCAACCGCACCAAAGCATAAAACGCAATCGTAATGACGCGTTCGCGCGGGTCGCGATGCACGGCGGTAAACGTGTGAAACTGCCTGATGTAAGCGCCCGCCAAACCGGTCTCCTCCTGCAACTCGCGCAGCGCACCGTCCTCGGCACATTCGTCCATTCTGAGGAATCCTCCCGGCAAAGCCCATCGACCTATGTAGGGCTCAATGCCACGCTCCACTAAAAGCACTCTCAATTTCGTGCCGTCAAAGCCGAAAATAACACAGTCGGTCGTCACGCTCGGATGCGGATATTTGTAATGATATTTAAGAGCCTGTTTCATAAGAAAAGTTAAAAATGAGGTCGCAGATTTTTGATTGATTTTTGTCCTGAACTGAAGGAGCTTAGCGAGCTAAGTGACTGAAGTAAAGGGCGAAAAGCAACAAAAAGATGCGATGCTTTAGTATTATTTATGTTTTTTATATTTGTCATTTTCTATTTTGTACTTTCATTTTTTGACATTTCTTTTAGCCTGCTCTGCCATTCATTAGCATCTTTGTCCGTGCTTAACGGTTATGTGGCTCGCCACACGCCCTTATAAGCACAAACAAACCTGCTCAATGACTGACAGCCTCATTAATTAACTTTTCTTATGAAACAGGCTCTAAGTTCTTCGTCCATCTCGCCTAACTATTCAAACATACAACAAAACTACGTGGCAGAATGACGTTTTCCACGTCGATAGCATCAGCAAAAAGCGGCGCAATATCCTTGTCGCGAAATCCGGCGATGCCGCAACCGATGCGCGTCACAAGGAACGTAAGTTCCGGATGATTTTTGGCAAAGACAATAAAGTCGTCGACATACGGCTTGACAGTATTCACGCCGCCCTGCATCGTCGGGATAGCATACGTTCTGCCGTACAGCCCCACGCCCTTGCCCCATTCGGCGCCAAAGTAGCGAAACGCCACACGCGCAGCACCGCCGCCGTGCATCCCCGCCAAATTGCTACCGAATACGAAAATCTCATTCTCACCAAGCTCCGAAATCATTTCGGGTGTAAATCTTCTGTCGTACATAATGTTTTCGCTTTAAAAACCTCATTTACAACACCTTGCAATAGCACAGCAAAAATGCGTGTAAATTTTACGCCACAAAGAAAAGACAAAAATTCCAATCCGCCAAATCTTTTGCGTAAAATTCACACACATTTCTAAAAAAATCGCATTTCCGTGCGGCAAGCACTGCGCACCCCGACGTGTAGATGCTCTTAGAACCGTTCGAACGCAAACACCGTAATGCAACGCGCGTTAGCAATGTCGTCTGTCGGAGTCACGCCCCAAATGACCTCCACATCGCTGTCGTCGCCAAAAGGCAGCGCTTCGTTCATCTCGTTCAACTCATTCATCACAAGCTTTTGGTCATTTTTGTAGGCAATGACGACCATTACGCCGAAAAGCTCACCTTTTACGACATTCTTAACCTCCTCGAGCGCCTTGGCAGTCAACTCCGCCACACTGAGCGGCTCGTCGACCTTAACAGCAATAGCAGGGCGACTTTGCCTTGCAAACACCTCAAAATCATCCCAATCCAGGCTAACATTGCCCGCCTTCGAAACCACATCAAGCATATAAGTCTTAGCGATTTCCCATTCTTTTGTAATAACTTGTACCATAACTTTTTTATTTGTTTATGCAAAGATACCATAAAATGTAACCATAATCAATAGCAAAATATATCGGGAAATTACAAAATGTACGAGGTACGCATTCGTTCACGCCGATAGGCACTACTTTCGCTTCGCGCAAGATAGGCTGCGGCTCGGCAAAAGCAAATTTCAAAACAAGTTTTGATTTGCTTTTGCTCTCAATTTGCACTACTTTGGATAAGATAGGCTGCATTTCGGCAAAAGCAAATTTCAAAACAAGTTTTGATTTGCTTTTGCTCTCAATTTGCACTATCTTTGTAACATAAAAAATGAAAAAGAATGGCAATAAGCGATAGGAAAGGTGCTATCGGCGTATTTGATTCGGGCTATGGAGGTCTGACGATATTGTCCCGTATACGTAGCATCTTGCCGCAATATGACTATATTTATCTGGGTGACAACGCGCGGGCTCCTTACGGGAGTCGGTCGTTCGACGTGGTCTATCGCTTTACGTTACAGGCGGTTAACTACTTGTTTGCTCAGGGCTGTCAGTTGGTGATTCTGGCATGCAACACGGCGTCGGCAAAGGCACTACGCACTATCCAGCAAAACGACTTGCCCGGCATCGACGCTCAGCGTCGCGTGCTTGGCGTGATTCGTCCGACGGTGGAAAAACTCGGCGAACTGACGAAGTCGGGTGCTATCGGTGTGCTTGGCACGGCGGGAACTATCCAGAGCGAGAGTTATCCGATGGAAATCCGCAAGATGTATCCGGACTTTCGCACCTATGGACAGCCGTGCCCGATGTGGGTTCCTTTGGTGGAATATCGCGAGAGTGATGGCGACGGGGCTGACTATTTTGTGAAAAAATATATCGACGCTCTTTTTGCGCAATCGTCTGACATCGACACGGTTATACTCGGTTGCACGCATTATCCGCTGCTATACAATAAAATTATGGATTATATGCCATCCGGCGTAAACGTGATTTGCCAGGGCGAAATCGTTGCCGACAGTCTCGGCGACTATCTTCGTCGGCATCCCGAAATGGAGCAGCGATGCACGCAAGGCGGGTCGATTCGCTATCTATCGACCGAATCGGCTGAGAAGTTTGCCTCGATGGCTTCTCTTTTTCTCGGCGATGATGTACATGCTAAGCAAGTAACTTTGATTTAACAAACAAAAAATAGGTATAAAATGAAATTTACACTTAAACAACTAACGATTTTTGTCGCATTGGCTATAGGTGCAGCGGCTTGTAGCGACAACGACCCCGACAACACGATAACCGTCGACACGGCGATGACTCAGATTGCATACGACGACGATGGCGTTTGGGCAGATTGCCTGAATCCTGAAGCAGCGTACATCGATTGCCAAGGCGTGCGCTTCAGCCATTTTGCCGAAACAACCCCTTACGGCACTTACTGGTACGGCTTCTGCCCGAGCCGCAACTCCGACAATGCCGACTACAGCGACGGCAACTGGCTCGACCATCAATACACAGCAATGCCGGGCGGAAGCACGTCGGGCAAAGGCACACCGTATATCGTAGCCTACTGGAACACCATCGACAATCCCGCCGAAGGCGACGCTTCGTTGCGTATAAGTTTGGCTGACGGCGGCGAATTTAACCCTATCCACATCTACTTTACAAACACGACTTACGGCTACTACGCTATGGCTAACGGCACGGCGTGGTCGAAGAAGTTTGCCGACGGCGACTGGTGCAAGGTTGTGATACGCGGCATCTATGCCGACGGCACTCTCACCGAACCGCTCGACTTCTACCTTGCCGACATGCGCGACGGCGCCGACAAGATTGTCGACGGATGGACGTTGTGCAACCTTTCGTCGCTCGCCGACGGAGGTCCGCTCACGGCTATTTGCATGACTATGGAATCGTCCGACACGGGTATGTGGGGCATGAACAATCCCGCCTACTTCGCTATCGACCGTTTGAAAATTGAGAAACTTTAATACACTAAAGATATGAACGAGAAAGTATTAAAAAATTTAGAAGCATTACGCGCAGAAATGCGTAAATATAAAATCACGGCAGTAATCGTCCCCGGCACCGACCCGCACCAAAGCGAATACATCAGCGACCACTGGAAAGTGCGCGACTGGGTGACCGGATTCACCGGCTCGAACGGAACAGCCGTAATCACGCTCGACGATGCTCGCCTTTGGACCGACTCTCGCTATTTCCTTCAAGCGGGAATCGAACTCGAGGGCACTGGCATCACTATGATGAAAGAAGACGGCGGCAACGACCCGACAATCGAGCAATGGCTCGCCGAAAACCTCAGCGAAGGCGATTTGTTGGCTGTCGACGGCTCACTCTTCAGCGTGCCGGCTGCCAACCGTTTGGAGAACATCTGCGGACAAATCGGCGCTCGCTTTGCTGCCGATTTTGCTCCTTTCGACAAAATTTACGCCGACCGTCCCGAACTGCCGCTTGATCCGATTTACGTGCACGAAGAAAGTTATGCCGGCGAATCGACCCAAAGCAAAATCAACCGCCTTCTCGACGCGCTTGCCGAAAACGGTGCTAATGCAACGCTGCTATCGGCGCTCGACGAAGTGGCTTGGCTCTTCAACATTCGCTGCAACGACGTGATGTTCAACCCTGTAGCCACAGCCTACGCCTACGTCAGCAAGCGTCAACGTGTGCTCTTCATCGACGAGCGTAAGGTCGACGAAGCCGCTGCAAAATATCTCTCCGATCACGCAATCACGGTGGCTCCCTACAAGGCGGTCAACGACTTCCTGACTAAAGTCAAAAACGACGTCGTGCTGCTCGACCCGCGTTCGACGAGCGACACCACGGCACGTAGCCTCTACAACGCCGAAACCATCTTCCGTCAATCGCCGATTGCGCTGATGAAAGCCTGCAAGAACGAGACGCAAATCGAAGGCACACGCCGCGCGATGGAGCGCGACGGCGTTGCGCTTGTCGAACTCTATATGTGGCTCGAGCAGAACGTGCCGGCAGGAACGGTCAACGAAGTCGACGTAGCTGAAAAGGTTATGGAATTTCGCGGCAAGAGCCCGCTCTACCGCGGCGAAAGTTTCGCCATGGCGGCAGGCTATCGCGGCAACGGCGCAATCGTACACTATGAAGCGGAACCCGCAACGGCGGCTACTGTCGGTGTCGACGGACTCCTACTTGTCGACACGGGCGCACAATATCTCGACGGAACTACCGACATCACGCGCACCGTATGCTTCGGCACTCCTACCGAAGAAGAGCGCCACGACTATACACTTGTGCTCAAGGGTCACTTGGCTCTCGGACACGTCACCTTCCCCGAAGGCACTCGCGGCAGTCAACTCGATGCGCTGGCTCGTCAATTCCTCTGGAAAGAAGCCAAAACTTATTGGCACGGAACAGGACACGGTGTCGGTCACTTCCTCAACGTGCACGAAGGTCCGCAAAACATTCGTCTCAACGAGAATCCTACAACTATTAGCCCGGGGATGATTATCTCCAACGAGCCGGGACTCTACATAACCGATAAATACGGTATTCGCATCGAAAACCTCGTGCTTGCAACATCTTACAAGGAAACAGCCGACTTTGGCAACTTCCTCCGGTTTGAGACGCTCACGCTCTTCCCCTACGATACGAAACTCATCGACGTCGATATGCTTACCGACGAAGAGGTTCGACAGGTGAACGACTATCACGCAATGGTGCGCAGCCGCTTGATTCCGTTGCTCAACGACGAGCAAGCAACTTGGCTTAACGAAAAAACACAACCTATAACGAAATAAACTATGGCTCTTATAAAACCTGTACGCGGATTTACGCCGAAAATCGGCAAAGACTGCTTTTTGGCAGACAACGCAACTATTGTCGGAGACGTAACCATGGGCGACGAATGTAGCATATGGTTCAACGCTGTGCTCCGCGGCGACGTCAACACCATTACAATCGGCGACCGCGTAAACATTCAAGACGGCTCAGTTCTACATACGCTCTACCAAAAGTCGGTTATCGAAATCGGCAACGACGTGTCGATTGGCCATAACGTGACCATCCACGGCGCAAAAGTGTGCGACTACGCGCTCATCGGCATGGGCTCGATTCTGCTCGACGGTGCCGAAGTGGGCGAAGGTGCTATCGTTGCCGCCGGCTCGGTAGTGTCGCCCGGCACGAAAATCGGTCCTCACGAACTCTGGATGGGCGTTCCCGCACGATTCAAGAAGATGGTCGACCCGGCTCAAGCGAAAGAGATGAACGTCAAAATTGCGCACAACTATTTGATGTACTCAAAGTGGTACGACGAGCAATAGCATAACAATATTCTAATGAAACAATACAAGCGAGTAGCGGTAAAAGTGGGCAGCAACGTGCTGACGCGACGCGACGGCACGCTCAACATAACCCGAATGTCGGCGATAGTCGACCAAATTGCCGAATTGCGCCGACGCGGCATCGAGGTGGTCTTGATTACGTCGGGAGCGGTTGCTTCGGGACGCAGCGAAATGCGCCTCGAAGAGCGGCTCGACCCGGTGTCGGCGCGGCAACTGTTTTCGGCTGTCGGACAAGCCAAGTTGATTAACCGCTACTATGAGTTCTTCCGCGACCACGGCATCGTGTGCGGACAAGTGCTGACAATGAAAGAAAACTTCAGCACGCGGTTGCACTACCTCAACCAGAAACACTGTATGGAGGTGATGCTCGAGCGCGGCGTAATCCCCGTCGTCAACGAAAACGACACGGTGTCGGTTACCGAGTTGATGTTTACCGACAACGACGAACTCTCAGGGCTGATTGCCTCGATGATGGACATGGATGCGCTTGTGTTGCTTTCGAACGTCGACGGCGTCTACACCGGCGATCCCGCCGACCCCGAATCGCAACTGATTCGCGAAATAGAGCCCGAACAAGCCCTCGACAGCGATGCGTTCGTCCAAAAGACGAAGTCGACCTACGGTCGTGGCGGCATGCAGAGCAAATTCCGCATTGCACGCAAAGTTGCCGAAGAAGGCATCGCTGTAATTATCGCCAACGGCACGCGCGAAAACATCTTGGTCGACATCATCGCCGACCGACGCGCCGACGTGCCTTACACGCTCTTTACGCCGTCGAGCCGCCCCGTGTCAAGCGTAAAAAAGTGGATTTCGCACAGCGAAGGCTTTGCAAAAGGCGAAATTCACGTCAACGAAGGCGCACGCCGCGCACTGCTCGGTGCCGAAGCATCGTCGCTGCTTCCCGTGGGAGTTACCCGTGTGGTCGGCGACTTTGAGAAAGACGACATCGTCAGAATTGTAGGTCCCGACGGGGAGGCTTTTGCCGTTGGACGTACGTCGTACGACAGCAGCGAAGCCGCAGAGGCTATCGGCAAACAAGGGCTTAAACCAATTATTCATTACGATTATTTGTGTATTGATTGACAAACTATGAATAGCGAACTGAAAACTTTATTGGAAAAATCGCGCGAAGCGTCGCGCCGACTCAACCTTGTCGACGACGAGCAAATCAACGCCGTGCTCAACGCCGTTGCCGACGCTATCGACAACAATATCGACGACCTGCTCCTTGCCAACGTCGCCGACCTCAACGCTATGGACAAGTCAGACCCGAAATACGACCGTCTTCGCCTCACCGAAGAGCGCCTGCACGGCATTGCCGACGACATGCGCAAGGTGGCTACGCTGGAGTCGCCGCTGGGCGTCACTCTGCGCGAATGGACGCAGCCCAACGGCATGAATATCCGCAAAGTGAGCGTACCTTTCGGCGTTGTCGGCGTTATCTACGAGGCTCGCCCGAACGTGACGTTCGACGTGTTCTCGCTCTGCCTTAAGAGCGGTAATGCCTGCGTGCTCAAGGGCGGTTCCGACGCACAGCATTCCAATCAAGCCGCCATCGCGCTGATTCGCGGCGTGCTTGCCGAACACAACCTGCCGGCAGGCTGCGCCACGCTCCTCGACGCCGACCACGAAACGACGCGACAAATGCTGCAAGCCGTCGGCTACATCGACCTGGTGATACCTCGCGGCAGCAGCCGATTGATAAAAATGGTGCGCGACAACGCACTCGTTCCGGTCATCGAGACCGGCGCCGGCGTCTGCCACTGCTACTTTCATTCGTCGGGCGACCTCGAAAAAGGTCGCGCCATCGTGTTCAACGCCAAGACGCGTCGCGTCAGCGTCTGCAATGCGCTCGACTGTCTGCTCATCGACCGCAGCCGTTTGGCTGACCTGCCCGAACTGCTTGCGCCGATGCTCGAACGCGGAGTCGAAGTCTTTGCCGACTCGCAAGCATACGAAGCAGCCAAAGGCAAATATCAACTACTCGAGCGCGCCAACGAAGGCGACCTCGGGCACGAATACCTCGACTACAAGATGTGCGTAGTGACCGTCGACGGAATGGACGCAGCACTCAAACACATTGCCACCTATTCGTCGAAACACAGCGAAAGCATCGTTGCCGACGACCCTGAGGCTTGCGAACGCTTTGCCCGCGAAGTCGACGCCGCTTGCGTCTACACCAATCTGCCCACGTCGTTCACCGACGGCGGACAATTCGGCTTCGGCGCCGAAATCGGCATCTCTACGCAGAAGTTGCACGCTCGCGGTCCGATGGCTCTGCCCGAACTGACTACTTACAAATACATCATCTCCGGCAACGGACAAATCCGCAATAGTTAATGGGACTGCTCGCCTTAATACTGCTTTCGATTAGTTTGGCGATGGATTGCTTTTCGGTAAGCCTCGCTGCCGGCGTTACGCTGCGACGTTTCGACCGCCGCACGTTCTTGCGTATGGGATTCATGTTCGGTCTCTTCCAAGCGCTGATGCCACTGTTAGGTTGGTCGTTCGGCTATTCGCTGAGCGGAATCATCCAAAGCTTCGACCACTGGCTCGCATTCGGGCTGCTCGCAATTCTCGGCATACGAATGATTGTCGAAGGCTTCCGCGACGAAGAGCACAAGACGTTCGACCCGCATAGTTGGCGCGTGCTTCTCACCCTCAGCGTAGCGACAAGCATCGATGCACTGGCGGTAGGCTTGACCTTCGCATTCATCAACATGGGCTTGCTGCAACTCTTCGAAGCCGTCGCCATCATCGGGCTCGGCTCGTTCATGTTCGCCTTGGCAGGTTCGGCTATCGGAGCATACGTAGGCAACAAATTCCGCTTTCCGATGGAAGCCATCGGCGGCGTTGTGCTTATCGGCATTGGTGTAAAGATTTTGCTTGAACACCTTGGATATCTTTAAATATTTAAAATAATGAAATCGCTGACGTCATTCGCAATCCTACTTCTTGCCCTGGCAACCGCGGCTTGCTCGAAATACGACAAAGAGAGCAAAACCGTTGCCGAGCAAATAACTAACGCCGTTGCCTCAGGCGATGCGGCAGCCCTCGCCGCCGTCGACAGCACATTCCAAGCCGATATGGCTACCGACCCGGAGCATGCGCTCGACCGACGTAAGTGCCTTGCCGAATATGCCGACGAAAAAATCGATACGGCAAATATGGCAATACGCGTCGTGGCTGAACTGCCCAAGCAACTCGGGCAAACGCTCGCCGACTTGCTTATCGAAGCCGACGACGAGCCGCTCGAAGTGTTCGTAACCACGCTCGGCACTGTGCGCTATCTCTACGACGCCGTGGGCAGAATCGACGATTTTGCGATTTTCAACACAGCCTACCAAGCACGAATCGACAGTCTGCCGCTCGACCGGCAGATGAAAATCTACGTCGCAGTGTCGACGCCCGTAAGTCTCGGCGAGGTGATGGCAGACGACGTAATGAATCGACAAGGCTCCGACGCTGTCGCTGCCGACGTCAACGAGCGTCTTGCCGTATTGCGCACACTCTACGACGACGCTCAATACGAGCAACTCACCGGCGCTTTCAGCCGACGACTCCTTGCCGCCGACCCGTCGGGTAACTATATAACGAAAATTAAATTCTAAGACATATGAGAACGATTGAAGATTATATCACTCTTGCAAAAACAGCCGTTGCCGCGCTGACGTTGCCAACCGAGCCCCAAGGACTCTACGAACCGATTACCTACGGTCTTTCGAACGGCGGAAAACTTCTGCGCCCGGCTTTGCTGCTTGCATCGTGTGAGGCTGTCGGCGGCGATGCCGAAAAGGCTCTCAGCCAAGCCACCGCAATCGAAATGTTTCACAATTTCACGCTCTTCCACGACGACGTGATGGACCGCGCCGACTTGCGCCGCGGCAAACCTACTGTTTGCGCTAAATGGGACGACAATACCGCCATTCTCTCCGGCGACACCCTGCTAACGCTCGCTGTAGAGAAGGTGGTCGAAAATGTTGAGCCGCAAAAGGCTGTCGAATTGCTCCGAATCTTCAATCGCGCTGCAATCGAGGTCTACGAGGGTCAGCAGTACGACATGATGTTCGAAAACCGCGACAACGTAAGCATTGACGACTACGTCAACATGATTCGTCTCAAAACGTCGGTTCTCCTCGGAGCTGCCTGCAAAATTGGCGCCGTGATGGGCAACGCCGACAGCAGTCGCTCGCAAGCGCTCTACGACTTCGCCATGAATCTGGGTATCGCTTTCCAGTTGCAAGACGATATGCTCGACGTCTACGGCGACCCGAAAGTGTTTGGCAAGGCTATCGGCGGCGACATCCTCAACAACAAGAAAACTTTCTTGCTCATCAATGCTATCAATCTGGCGGAAGGCGACACAAAAACCGAACTTAACCAATGGCTCAACGCTTCGCATCCTTTCCCGGGCGAGAAAATCGCTGCCGTTACCGCTATCTACAACACTCTCGGCGTCGGCAGTCTCTGCCGTGAAGCCATTGCCGACTACGACTCGCGCGCTCGCCAAAGCCTCCGCGGCTCGGGTCTCTCCGACGAGGCTGTTGCCTTCTTCGAAGCATTCGCCGAATCGTTAATGGGTCGCAAACGATGATTGACTCGCATTCGCACATCTATCTCGAAGAATTCGATGCCGACCGCACCGACGTCGTCGCTCGCGCTCGCCAAGCCGGTGTGCGCCGGTTGGTGCTGCCCAACGTCGACCTCGACACCGTCGAGCCGATGATGGCGCTGCATCGCGCCTACCCGACATACACGTCGGTCGCAATGGGGCTGCATCCGACATCCGTCGGCGAAAACTACCGCGCAGATTTGGCTGCCATAAAGGAAATTTTCGACCGCGGCGGATTCGTTGCCGTCGGCGAAGTGGGTATCGACCTTTATTGGGACAAAACCTACCGCGACGAGCAAATCGAGGTGTTCGACGAGCAACTCCGTTGGGCTGAGCACGCCGATTTGCCGGTAATCATTCACTGCCGCGACGGGCTCGACGAGATTCTTTGGACATTCGACAACTACGGCGGAACGCTGCCCGGGTGCGTGTTCCACAGTTTTGGCGGAACCGTTGCCGACGTCGAGGCTATTCGTCGCCGCGGCGACTTCCTTTTCGGTATTAACGGTATCGTCACCTTCAAGAACTCCAAACTCGGCGACGTATTGCCCGCAATCGGGCTCGACCGAATCCTCCTCGAGACCGATTGCCCAT
Organism: Bacteroidales bacterium; assembly: GCA_029224905.1. GTDB lineage: Bacteria > Bacteroidota > Bacteroidia > Bacteroidales > Muribaculaceae > Limisoma. The sequence continues at coordinate 139 of JAQXVL010000039.1, read as the reverse complement.
ACCTTACGCCTGTGCCTCATCGCGGACGCCGAAACGAGAGCGCTTATATCCCGCACGTCGCGGCTAAGATTGCAGAACTTCTCGGCACGACCATCGACGAAGTGTCGGCGCGAACCGACGCCAACGCCCAACGTTTTTT
>JAQXVL010000038.1 GCA_029224905.1 Bacteroidales bacterium | reverse complement strand
TTTATTAACACTTTGGATTGCTGTTGGACGCACTAGGGGACTTCGCGCCCCCGCCGCTAGGCATACCCCGCAGTGTTTTTCATTGTTTTATCACGAAAAACGTTGCACTTCTATTTGGATTCTTCACATTCCCGGCATGGGGAACACGCTCTATCTATTATCGACTAATATTTCGACTTATCGAACAATCAATTTTGCGGTATTCGTACCACGGGCATCGGCTACGCGCACGAGATAGACGCCGCGCTCGATGCCGTCGGTCGACAGTGCCGCCACGCCATCGATGCTGCGCTCCATCACTTTGCTTCCGCTCAACGTGTAGACTTCGACGCGAGCCGCACCCTCGGCTGCCACGGTGAACTGTCCGCCGCGGGTTACCGGATTGGGATAGATTGCCGCCGCACTTGCCTTTGTCGCAGAAATGCCGCCTTGTGCGTGGTTGTAGACTGCTTCCCAGCCGAGGACTTGTATCTCAAACTCCGTGCCTTTCGCCGATGCGCCCATATCGAAACGCAACGTGTTGAGCGTGATAGGATAAATGCCGATGTCGTCGGGATCGCACCAGTCGCTCAAATCGAACTCGACGGTCGATTCGACATTTGCGGGAAGTGTTTCGTTAGTTGCCACCCATACGCTCGTTCTTTCGCCAAGGGCATTCGATGCCGACGACGCAACTTTTTTGATTGTTGTGTTGCCGGGGTTGACGCGCACGCGCAATTTGTCGGGGATACTCCAAACAGTTATGGGACGCTCCACGGAGATGTAGGCGCCGCGCGATGAGCCGTTGCCGGTATAGTTCAAGCGGAAGCCGTTGCCGAGTTCGGAGATGGCGAGCCCGGTGCCGCCGGTCTGCTTGAGTGTCCAGCCGTCGGTGGGGAATTCGCGTAACACGGGCATTACGTTGGCTGTCGGTATCTCGACGGTCACTTCGAGTTCGCCGACGAAGTTGCCTACCGTTCCGGTAATTGTCGTCGTGCCGTCTTTGAGACCGCTAATCACTCCTGTTGTAGCGCCCACAGTGGCAATTTCGCTGTCATCTGAGGTCCACGCCACTGCCATCGGACTGATTGGCATCGACGTTTCGCCCATCATAGCATTGACTTCGACCTCGTAGGTGCGACGATTGTCGAGCAACACCTTGCCGAGGCGCAAAGCCACGTTGTCGCTGAGTTCGACGGTAACGGGAATGGTTGCCGTCAATCCGTTGTAGGTCGCCGTAAGCGCCTGAGTTCCGCTGCCGACGCCGTAGAACGTAGTGCCGTCGTTGATAATCGTGCCGAGGCTTTCGGGGCACGAGAGCGTAACGCCTTGCACGTCGGTGTCGATGAGCAGTCCGTATTGGTTATAGCCGTAGAATTTGGGCGTGTAGATGCCGTATTTGGGGAATTTCATCGACCAGTCGACGAAACGAATTTCGGCGATTGTGTTGTCTTCGGGTTGATTCAACACGGCGTGGAGGCTGTTCGACACAGGGCGTTCGTGGCCGTCGCTCGGGTCGTTGACGATGCCCAATTGCTGCATAAACATCGTCGAACTGCCGCCGCCATCGACGTTGACAGCGTCGTAGCATCCGGCGTAGCGCATAATGTCGGCGCCCTGGGTGTAGGTGCAGCCGCTTGAGCGTGCGCTGCGTCCGTCAACGAGTCCCCATACCATCATCGACCGGTCTTCGTTGTAGCCGAACATGGTGCGCGGATTGTAGGCATCGCGGGCGTTGATGAAACGTCCGGCAGAGTAGGCGGTCACGCCGCGGTCGAGGATGATGACGTCGCCGCCGCTGGCTTCTTTGAGGTCGGGCTTGATGTCGTAGTTTGCCAAGCGCGTTTCGAAGAGCATTGTGATTTCTTCACCGTCGGCAAGGGCGAGCACGTCGGCGACGCGGCTACCTTTAGCCGACAGAACAGCCTCGCCGGGCTTGACTTGCATATTTCCTCCGACAACGGGAGAGCCCACCACGACCATCTTGAACGGGCTATTGATTGCCCAGCGCTCGCCGTCGGCAAGGCGCACGCGAATCTCGGTGGCATCGGATGTCTTTGTCCAGTGTCCGCCGAGTTCGTTGTAGAGCACGAGCTGGCTGTCGTTGAGGTCATGGTTGATGTGGCTGAGCGACACTTGTGCACCGTTGGCGCGAGTCATTGTCCACGACTGTTTGGGGAAGTCGCACCACATATTTTTGTTGTAGTCCATAAAGAAATGCCCGTAGTTTGTCGCCTCATCGTCGTCGAACATGGCAATTTGTCCGTCCATGTAGCAGCAGCGATGCGGATTGCCGATGTAGGGGTTCCAAGTAATGTAGAAGTCGGCATTACAACTTGCGTAATAGTAATTGCCGGGAGCGTTTTTGCGGATGGCAATCGACGAGGGCGTTTCGACGGTGAGAAGCGAGTCGTTGCCCAACTCCATACGAAACTGCACATCGTCGTGGTTCTTCATGTCGAACGTCAAGAAGTGGGCGCGCATATGCGTTGTCAAGCCTTCGCCGTGGAGATAGACGAGCGTATACATCGTGCCGGGACCGACTTTTTCGTGGCGCAGGGTGTCGACCGTAAACGTCTCGACAATCGGTTCGCCGTTGGTGGCATCGTTGCGGTTGAGTGTCCATTGAGTGGAGGCATAGACGCCTAACGCTACGATAAGGAGTACGAAAGTGATTAGTTTTCTCATAATATAGGTTTTATGTTAGTAAAATTTCGACTATAATCCATTCGGGCTGCAAGTTCGCAAAAATTCTCGAAAATAGAAAGCGAAAACGCACAAAAATGCTCGCCGAGAAGCAACAAAAAAGCGCACCCGTCGAGGATGCGCTTTTTCGATATATAAGTTCTAAACTTATTTCACAGATGCTTTGCCTGTAGTGAAGTTGAGAGTTACAACTTGACCGGCACCAACGTTAACGCGTTCTTGGTCACCACCTGTACCGCGGTAAGCGATAGCGTCGCCGAAGAAGATGAACTCACTCTGCCACCAGTCGCCGAGCCATTGACTGCCGTCACCGTTCAACGGGTGAACGCAGAGACGGAGTTCGCCGTCGGCAGCAAGCGGTTTAGAAGTAAATACGCCGTCGGCAGTTGTCGGTACGTTGAACAACCAGTTAGCGTCGTCGTTCCAAACGCCACCTGCGCAAGAACCGTAAACGTATACGTTCGGCGCGAATACGTTAACAACGAATTCGAAGCCTGCGTTGCCGAGTTTCTTTTCAACGCCGAAGAGATACCAACCGGCCTTCGAGAGAGCGATGTTACCACTGTCGTTAACGAAATCGACACCTGCAACGTTCGAAACGAGAGTAGCGCCGTCGTAGCCGAATTCGCCACCGTCCCAAGCTGCGCTTGTGTTGAACTTGAAGCCCTTCTTTTCGCCAACGTAAGCCAATACCCAGTACTTCCAAGAATCTTTAGCACCGTTATCGTTAGCCCAAGCGGGAACCATTGTCGAAGCGTTTTTCCAGTCCCAACCGCAGAAGTCGCCAATCATGTACATTGTCGGAACGACTTTAGCCACCTTGAAAGTATTGTTGAGCATATCGATAGAGATGTTGTAGAGACCATCTTCAGCGATATTGATTGCTTTAGCAGCGTCGCCATATGCGAGGTCGCCCGAAGTAGAATTTTCGTTAGCAGCACCCCAAGCGTAGAGGTAAGCGTTGTCGGGATCAGCCTTAGCGCTTTCAAGACCGCGAGAACCGATGATTTGGATAGCACCCTTCTTCAACTCAACAGTAGCCGAGAAGATGGGATCGTCGTAGAGGTCAGTGTCAGCGTGGTCGAGTTTGATAAGGTTCTTATCCCAACCGTCACCGTACCAAACGTCGGTAACAACATAGTAAGTCGGGTCGATAACGATACCGAGGTCGATAGGAGTAACCACAACCTTAGTAGCCATCAAATAAGTATCTTTAGCAAAAGCAACACGCGAAGTGCCGTCGGTGAGATACGGGATGAAGCGGAACCAAAGCGGTTTAGCGTTCGGAGTTTTGCCGTAGAAAGAACGGAAAGCGGCGTTTACGTTGTTTGCTTGGATAGCGCCACCGTTCATTTTATATTGCTTAGCGTCAGCAAAGTTTTCGTCTGCAGCGATTTGCACGTCGTAGTCGATGCCGGCACCGGCGTTGAGAGCGGGTGTTGCAGTAGTGTTAACCAAAGCGAGTTGGTATGAAGTCTGAACATTGTTGAGGTTGAGCGCGTCAATCAAGTCAGAACCCGGCGCTACAGTCAATCCGTTAACGGAAGTGATAGGCGCTTGCGGATTCGACTGCGGAAGAGCCTCATCATAGTCGTCGCAGGCTACGAAGCCAAGTGCGAGGACCGACATTAAAAATATACCTAATTTTTTCATATTGTATTCTCTGTTTTTTGGCTTTCATCGGGGTGCGTGCCCGCGGTGGGTAGCACCCCTACGAAGCCTTTTAAGGTTATTATTTTACTTCTGCGTAACCGGTTGCAAAGTTGAGGTAAACTTTAGCACCTGCAGCGTTACCAACACGTGCTTGGTCGCCGCCGTTACCGCGGTAAGCAATCTTCTTGTCGAAGAAGATGAACTCGGTGTGCCACCAGTCACCGCCCCAGTAACCACCTTCGGTGTCTTCGGGGTGGATGCACAGACGCAAGCAACCGCCTTCTTCAGTACCCGGAGTTGCAACCAACGCGGGCGATTCGAACATACCATCGGCTGTGTCAGGAACTGACAATGTCCAGTTGGGATCGTCGCCCCAGTTGCCACCGTTAGCAGGACCGTAGACGTAAACTGTCGGCGGGAATACGTTGAGAGTGTACTTGAAGTCGCGACCATCGATAGCGATATCGATAGCGAAGATATACCAACCACTCTTGTTGAGACCGATGTTGCCACCTGCGTCTACCATTTCAAGACCCGGAACGGTTGTCTTGAATGTAACGCCTGCGAAACCGAAGTCGTGGCCATCCCAAGCAGTCTTGTAGTTGAACTTGAAGCCTTGGCCGTTTTGGTCAGCACCCTTAACGTAGCGGATGCACCAGAACTTAGCAGGATAAGAGTGAAC
>JAQXVL010000037.1 GCA_029224905.1 Bacteroidales bacterium | reverse complement strand
GCGACGTTTGCTAACATTGTTGCTATGGTGGAAATGGCAATCGACAACGACATTGTGCCTTACGTTTGCTCTGTGTTGCCGGCTCGGTGTTACCGGTGGAATCTGAACATTACCGACGGTCCGCAAAAAATTGAGCAACTCAATTCGCGTCTACGCCAATATGCCGGGGAGAAGGGAATCGGCTACATCGACTATTTTACGTCGATGGTTGCCGACGACGGCGAATCGCTTCGCGAGGAGTTTACTTACGACGGCGTTCATCCTACGCTCGAGGGCTATAAGGTGATGGAGGAAATTCTCCTTCGAGCTGTCGATTAGCGCGCTGCTATTTCTTATTGTTTGCAAAACGTAGCCGGTCGAGGTTTTTGAGAATTATTTCTGATTTTGCTTGAGTTTCGGCGTATTCGCTTTCGGGGATTGATTTGTCGGTAATTCCGCTGCCAACGAAAACGGCTACCGAGCGTTCGTCGAAGCACATACTTCGCAGGTTTACGGCGAAATGAAACGACTGAGCGTCGAACGGTCCGATGTAGCCGCCGTAGCATTCGCGATTGTGATGCTCGTGCGATAAAATATATTCAACCGCCTCATCTTTAGGCGTGCCTGCCAGCGCCGGAGTGGGGTGCAGCAGGTCGACCAAATCCAACATTTTTCGGATGTCGGATTCACGGACGGTAAACATATTGCAGATGTGCTCGACGTTGCCCGCCGGAAGGGTGAATTTGTCGGACACGGTGTAGTCGAAGCCGGCATTTTTGATGCGTTCGGCGATGTAGTTCGACACGAATTCTTGCTCTTCGATGTCTTTTGCCGACCAAACCGATTCACCTTTCAATCGCGTGCCGGCAAGCGCCATTGTCGAAAATTTTCCGTCGCTGTAGTCGCCGATTATTTCGGGCGAAACGCCAATCCATACACCTGAGTGAGGCGTGTTATAGATGAATGTGAATGAGTCGGGATTCTTGTCGTGGAGTTGCTCGATAAATCCGGGCCAGTCGACGTCGGAAATCGCACGTTTTATCACTCTCGAAATGACAACCTTACGGAGCGTCGGCGATGTGCGAATGGTCGATATGCAGTCGCTCAGACAATCGATGTAGTCGCTTTTTGGGGTCGATAGGGCGGCAACGGGCTTCAGCTGTTTGTCTGCCGACGATGTCGGCAAATCGGTTTCGTCGTATTGGCGGAATATCGTTATGCCGTTGGCGCCGCTATCGGTAAACGGGACGATTTTGAATCCGTTCGTGCCGGTGAAGTCGTCATCGATTTGCGCACCGAACACAAATCCGTCGCGAGTGCTGTAAGCATAGAACGAATAGCCGAATTTCAGCGAATTGCGAATTGCTTGTTTGATAGACTCTTGCATTATTCTACTTTCCCGATTAGTTCAAAAGCGTAAGCATTTGAGATTTTTACGTTGTAGAATTCTCCAATTGTCAGACTTTGCGACTTCTCGATGAGCACTTCGGGGTCGACTTCAGGCGAATCGAATTGGGTGCGCCCGACGTAGTAGTCGCCTTCTTCGCGGTCGACGATTACTTTGAAGGTCTTGCCGATTTTATTCTGATTGATTTCGAGCGAGATGTTTTCTTGAATTTCCATCAACTCGTCAAGTCGGCGGTCTTTTACCTCTTGCGAAATGTCGTCGGCGAAATGCTTTGCGCCGTAGGTGTCTTCTTCTTCGCAATAAGCGAATGCCCCCATGCGTTCGAAGTGACATTGACGCACGAAATCTTTAAGTTCGTCGAAAGCCGCATCGTCTTCGCCCGGGAAACCAACCATAAGAGTCGTGCGCAAGTGTATACCGGGCACGCGCTCGCGGATAGTTCGAATAAGTTCGAGCGTGGCTTCGCGGTCGATGTGTCGGCGCATGTTGGTGAGAACCGTGTCGTTGATGTGCTGCAAAGCGATGTCGAGATATTTGCAAACATTGTCGTGGCGATTCATCACGTCGAGAATGTCGTACGGGAATTGTGCGGGGTAGGCATAGTGGAGGCGAATCCACTCAACACCGGCAATCGATGCCATACGGTCGATTAGGTTGGCAAGACGCATTTCGCCGTAGAGGTCAGTGCCATACGACGACAAATCTTGTGCAATGACGTTGAATTCTTTTACACCCCGGGCAACCAGAGTTTCCACTTCCTGCAGAATCTCCTCTTCGGGGCGCGACGTGTGTCTGCCCGTAATCAGCGGAATGGCGCAAAACGAGCAGAAACGGTTGCAACCTTCCGAAATCTTAAGATATGCCGAGTGCGACGGCGTAGTGATTATTCGGTCGTAGGGCAGAGTAGCCGGATGCGATTTGACGACGTCGTCGATGATGTTTGTCCAGTCGAATTTGCCGTAGATTCGGTCTATCTCGGGAATTTCTTTGCGAAGTTCGTCGCGATAGCGTTCCGACAAGCATCCCATAACAATCAGTTCCTTGATGCGGTGCTCATTCTTCGCTTGCGCATATTCGAGGATTGTTTCTATCGATTCCTCTTTTGCGTCGCCGATAAATCCGCATGTGTTTACGACCACAATTCGACCACACACGTTGTCGGAATTGTGATGCGCTTCGATGCCGCAATCGGCAAAGCGCTTAAGCAATCGCTCGGAGTCGACCAAGTTTTTGGAGCATCCGAGCGAGACGATATCTACTCGATTTTGTTTCATATTATTTCTTGAAAAGAGAATCGACAAACTCTCGTTTTCTGAAAATCTGAAGGTCTTCAATACCTTCGCCCAAGCCGATATATTTTACCGGAATGCGGAAACCGTCGCTGATGCCGATAACCACACCACCTTTGGCTGTTCCGTCGAGCTTGGTGATGGCAAGTTGGTTGACGTCGGTTGCGGCAACAAATTGTTTGGCTTGCTCGAAAGCATTTTGTCCGGTTGAGCCATCGAGTACCAACAACGTCTCGTTAGGTGCGCCCGGCACAACGCGATTCATTACGTTTTTGATTTTTGTCAACTCGTTCATCAGTCCGACCTTGTTGTGTAGACGACCTGCCGTGTCGATAATCACGACATCTGCACCCGACGCCTTCGCCGAACTAACCGTGTCGAAAGCCACCGACGCAGGGTCGGAACCCATTTGCTGCTTGATGACAGGCACGTCGACGCGCTTGCCCCAGATTTCAAGTTGCTCGATAGCCGCAGCGCGGAACGTGTCGGCAGCACCGAGAACCACTTTGTTGCCGGCTTTCTTATATTGGTAAGCAAGTTTGCCGATAGTGGTCGTTTTGCCAACACCATTCACGCCGACAACCATTATCACATATGGCTTTTTATCGTCGGGGACAACAAATTCTTCGACATCGTCGTCTTCGTCGCCGACCAACAAATCCGTAACTTCCTCGCGAAGAAGCTCGTTAAGCTCGTTCGTGCTGACATATTTATCGCGAGCGACGCGCGCCTTGATTTTGTCGATAATTTTCAGCGTTGTATCGATGCCGACATCCGAAGAAATAAAGATTTCTTCGAGTTCGTCAAGAAAGTCATCGTCAATAGTAGACTTGCCTGCAATAGCGTGAGCCACTTTTGAGAAAAAGCCTTCTTTCGTCTTCGACAAACCCTTGTCGAGAGTTTCTTTTTTGTCCTTTGAAAAAATTGAAAATATACCCATATTGATTATTTAATGCATAGATTGATGGGAAATCGCGCACAAACCCAAGCGAGTTTTTGTGAATTTATACTAAATCAGCGACTTCCATCTGCAAAGATAGTGCAAGGTGAGCGAAAAACAAAACGAAAATGCTTAAAACCACCCCAAGCGGCACGGCTCTTTCATTTAAAAAAAACGTGATTTCTCAAAAATAGTTCTATTTTATAGCGCGAATTCCGGCGGATTTTCTTCTTTAGCCTATCTTTTCCCTCAGCCTTCTTGTGTATATAAATTCAAATCGCGTAAACCGTTAAATATTTTATATTCAACCAAATAAGTGCTATAAAAATTTGGTTAAGTGGCGGATATTTTGTAATTTTATAGGTGAAAATCAAATAATTATGAAAACATCCAAGCCACTCAACCAAGTAAATTTTGCCGACGCTTCGGCACTTAACCTGAGCACAAAAGTAGTAAAT
>JAQXVL010000036.1 GCA_029224905.1 Bacteroidales bacterium | reverse complement strand
GACAAATATTTGAAATTCGTTTTTATCACCGGAATCACCAAGTTTTCGCAACTCAGCATTTTCAGCGAACTGAACAACCTGAATAACATCAGTATGCAAGAGCAGTTTGCTGCCGTTTGTGGTATTACCGTGGATGAAGTTCAGACAAAAATGTCGGATTACATTGATAGGTTGGCGCTAAAGAATGGGCAAACACATGATGAAGTATTTAATGAGCTGAAAAAACAATATGACGGCTACCACTTTACCTGGCCCTCACCGGATATCTTCAACCCATTCAGCATAATGCTTGCTTTTGCAAACGAAAATATTAAAAGCTACTGGTTTGAAAGCGGAACGCCGACTTTCCTCATCGAAATGATGAGAAAATTCAATATTATTCCGTCAATGCTCAAGCCCACAAATATTATGGCTTCGGGCTTCGATGCGCCGACGGAGAATATGCAGTCAATCATGCCGTTGCTCTATCAGTCCGGCTATATGACAATCAAGGGATACAACCGCATGGCAAATATCTACACCCTCGACATTCCTAACAACGAGATTCGTATTGGCTTGATGGAGAGCCTGTTGCCAAATTACATTACACGAGATTCTTATGTGGGAGTTGCGACTGTTGCGGAAATGTATTTAGCACTCGAAAACGAAAACCTCGACGAAATGTTGCGCTTGCTGCAAACCTATCTGCTGACGATACCGCAATGCGACAACACGAATTACGAGGGTCACTACCAGCAGATGCTCTACGTAATCTTCTCGCTTTTAGGTAGATATGTCGACGTGGAAGTTCGTACGCCGAAAGGACGCGTCGACATGGTGATGAATTCAGGCAAGGCGCTCTATCTGTTCGAACTCAAACTCAACAAATCGGCGGAAGCGGCGATGAATCAAATAAATCTGAAAGACTATCCGTCGCGCTTCGCCCTCACCGGGCTGCCCGTCATAAAAGTCGGCATCAATTTCAACTCCGACACCCATACCATCGAAGATTGGTTAATCGACGATAAATAACGAACGACGCTCGTCGGGGTATGCGTCTTATTGTTGTCTTGTGTTTCTACCAAAAATAGAATTTTTTTCGATTTTTTGCGGAAGGGCGAAATTCGTGATTATTCTATTTCTGCGGCGGATTATTTGTCAAAAACGTGCAACTATTTGAGGCTTTCGACCGTCGAAAAACGGCTTGAAATGCCGTATTGGCGGCTGTCGGGATTTGCAAAACCGACGGAGACGTTTTATATTTGTCGGTGAATTCAGCCGGCTAATAGCCGAAGTCGGTTGAAGTGTAAATGTTTGTTCGGCTATGTGTAAATTTTTAAGTACTATGAAGAAAGTTGTATTTTTTGCAGGTTTACTCCTTCTTTGCGCATCGTGCAAAACAGTTCACAAGACATCGACCACTCGTCAGATTAGCGCTCCTATCGAAGCCGCAGTAACAGCTGACCTCGATGTCCAAAAAACAAAAATCTCTTACACTTACTATCCGTCGAAGCAAGTACGTCGTGGCGGTGAGAAGAATGTTAAGGCTGCTGCAGTTGCAGAGGCACTCCGCATGAACGGCAACGCTGACGTTCTCGTTGAATCGCAACAAGAGGTATACGTAAGAACCGGTTTGACGGGTAAAAAAATCAAGAGCGTGACAGTTACAGGTTATCCCGCTACTTATAAGAACTTCAAGTCGGTCGACGAAGAGACTTTGAAGAAAGTAATGATTAGCAAATGCTGTAAATAAGCGCTTTTTCCCTTATAACTTACAAAATAGGGTTTAACAATACATTTTCAGTAATGGACTGCTTCGGATGCGAATTCGGGGCAGTCTTTTTTTTGTACATTAATATGGTGTGTTATAGGTTGGCAAATTTCCAACAAAACACAAAAAATCGAGCAAAAAGAAAATTTTTTGGAATTTTATATTAAAAAACGAAAGTTGTTTGTATCTTTGCGGCGTAAATTGAAAGTAATAAACCAAAACAGGAAAGAATATGAAAGAGAATCCTGCCGCTTCAGGGAAGACTGCGCCGGGAAAGGTGCAAGATTTGTCGCTGTTTCAGCCTCGTCGTGCGGGGCTATACGATTCAGAAAACGAACACGATGCGTGTGGAGTAGGAATGCTTGTCAACATTCATGGCGATAAGTCGCACGAACTTGTCGACCAGGCGTTGAAAGTGCTCGAAAACATGAAGCATCGCGGTGCCGAGGGCGCCGACAATAAGACCGGCGACGGTGCCGGCATACTTTTGCAGATACCGCATGAGTTTATCCTTCTGCAAGGTATTCCCGTGCCCGAGAAAGGAAAATACGGTACCGGTTTGATATTTTTGCCGAAAGACGAGAAGGAGCAATCGCTGATACTGAGCGTGATGATTGAAGAAATCGAGCGCGAAGGCTTGACGCTGATGCATCTGCGTAATGTGCCTGTCAATTCGTCGATACTCGGTAAGGATGCGCTTGCCACCGAGCCCGACATCAAGCAAGTGTTTATCACCGGCGTGACCGATGTCGAAGGTTTCGATCGTACGTTATATACAATTCGTAAGAAAATAGAGAATCGCATCGACAACAAAGATTTCTACATCTGTTCGTTGTCGAGCAAAAACATAGTCTATAAGGGAATGTTGTCGTCGATGCAACTTCGCGAGTATTATCCCGACTTGACGCAGCCGTACTTCACGAGCGGTTTGGCGGTCGTTCACTCGCGCTTCAGCACCAACACTTTCCCCACGTGGAGCCTCGCTCAGCCGTTCCGCTTGTTGGCGCACAACGGCGAAATCAACACCATCCGCGGCAACCGCGCATGGATGGAGGCGCGCGAGAGTGTGCTGTCGACACCGGCTTTGGGCGACATCAAGAAGATACGCCCCATCATTCAGCCAAACATGAGCGACAGTGCGTCGCTCGACAACGTGCTCGAATTTTTCGTTATGTCGGGACTCAGCTTACCGCACGCTATGGCAATGCTTGTGCCCGAGTCGTTCAACGACAAAAATCCCATAAGCGAAGACCTCAAAGCGTTCTACGAATATCATTCCATCTTGATGGAGCCGTGGGACGGTCCGGCAGCGTTGCTCTTCAGCGACGGACGCTTCGCCGGAGGTATGCTCGACCGTAACGGATTGCGTCCGGCGCGCTATCTGATAACGAAAAACGATATGATGGTCGTGGCTTCCGAAGCCGGCGTTATCAGTTTCGAGCCCGGCGAAATCAAGCAGAAAGGTCGGTTGCAGCCCGGTAAGATTCTGCTCATCGACACTCAGGAAGGCAAAATCTACTACGACGGCGAACTCAAAGAGCAACTCGCCGCAGCGCGTCCCTATCGCCAGTGGCTGTCGACCAACCGTATTGAGCTGCATACGCTTCGCAGCGGTCGTAAGGTTGAAAACCGCGTACCCGACTACGCCAAGATGTTGCGCATCTTCGGCTTTACGCGCGAAGACATCGAGCGCACCATTACGCCGATGTGTGTCAACGGCGCCGAGCCGACAGCGTCGATGGGTAACGACACGCCGCTCGCCGTGCTTTCGGAAAAGCCGCAGATTTTGTTCAACTATTTCCGCCAGCAGTTTGCGCAGGTCACCAACCCGGCAATCGACCCGATTCGTGAGGAACTCGTGATGTCGCTTACCGAATATATCGGTGCCGTTGGTATGAACATCCTCGTGCCCAACGAAACACACTGCAAGATGGTGCGCCTGCCGCATCCCGTGCTGACGAACACTCAACTCGACATACTTTGCAACATTCGCTATAAAGGCTTCAACACCGTTCAACTGCCGATGCTGTTCGACGTTGCGGGCGGTGAGGCGGCGCTTCGCGAAGCCATCAACAACCTGTGCCGCCAGGCGGAAGAGTCGGTCGATGATGGCGTTAACTACATCGTGCTGACCGATGCCGGAGTCGATGAGACTCATGCGGCAATTCCGTCGCTGTTAGCAGTGAGCGCCGTGCACCATCACCTGATTTCGGTGCAGAAACGTGTGCAGACGGCGTTGATTGTCAAGAGCGGTGAAATTCGCGAGGTGATGCATGCAGCCCTTTTGCTCGGCTACGGTGCGAGCGCAATCTGCCCGTATATGGCGTTTGCCGTGCTCGACGATTTGGTAGCCCGCGGCGATGTGCAGATGAACTACGAAACAGCCGAAAAGAACTATATAAAAGCCATCTGCAAAGGCTTGTATAAGGTGATGAGCAAGATGGGCATCAGCACCATCCGTTCTTACCGCGGTGCGAAGATTTTCGAATCGATTGGCTTGAGCGACGACTTGCTCAAGACTTACTTCGGCACGCAGTCGTCGACCATCGGCGGTATACATCTTGCGCAGATTGCTCGCGACTACATCAAATTCCACGACGACGGCTATGCTTGTGCCGACGACGCCGTGCTGCCTCACATCGGACAATTCTCGTTCCGCAAAGACGGCGAAAAGCACGCGTGGAATCCCGAAACAATCTCTACTCTTCAACTTGCAACGCGACTTGGCAGTTACAAGAAGTTTAAAGAGTTTACGGCAGCCGTCGACGGCAAGGAACAACCGATATTCTTGCGCGACTTCTTCACGTTCAAGCGCAACCCGATAAGCATCGACGAGGTCGAGCCGGTAGAGAGCATCGTCAAGCATTTCGTGACGGGAGCGATGTCGTTCGGCGCCATCTCGAAAGAGGCACACGAGGCGCTCGCTCTGGCGATGAACGAACTTGGCACACGCAGCAACACCGGTGAAGGCGGCGAAGACAGCGACCGCTTTACGGCAGACGTCGACGGCATCTCGCTCTCGAGCAAGACCAAGCAAATCGCATCGGGACGTTTCGGCGTGACGACAGAATATCTCGTAAATGCGGAAGAAATTCAAATCAAGGTTGCACAAGGAGCAAAACCCGGTGAAGGTGGTCAGTTGCCCGGATTTAAGGTTAACGAAATCATTGCCAAGACACGTCACTCGATACCCGGCATTTCGTTGATTTCGCCTCCGCCGCACCACGACATCTATTCAATCGAAGACCTTGCTCAACTCATCTTCGACCTTAAGAACGTCAATCCGAAGGCTAAAATCAGCGTAAAACTCGTTGCCGAAAGCGGCGTAGGAACAATCGCCGCCGGAGTAGCCAAGGCGAAAGCCGATTTGATAGTAATCTCGGGTGCTGAAGGCGGTACGGGAGCATCGCCGGCATCGTCGATGCGCTATGCGGGCATCTCGCCGGAAATCGGTTTGAGCGAAACGCAACAAACGCTGGTGCTCAACGGACTTCGCGGTCAGGTGCGCTTGCAGACCGACGGTCAACTCAAGACCGGTCGCGACATCGTGTCGATGGCATTGCTCGGCGCCGAAGAGTTCGGCTTCGGAACAACCGTGCTCATCGTGCTTGGCTGCGTGATGATGCGTAAATGCCACCAAAACACGTGCCCGGTTGGCGTTGCAACCCAAGACCCCAAACTTCGCGAACATTTCCGCGGACATTATAAATACGTAGTCAACTACTTCCGCTTCTTGGCGCAAGAGGTACGCGAATATCTTGCCGAAATGGGTTATCGTCATTTCGACGAAATCGTTGGTCGCACCGACCTTATCGAACTCAAGCCGACGACACCGGGCTCGAAAGCGTCGTTGCTCGATTTCTCGAAGATGCTCTACCGCGTACCCGGCACGGCAGCCATCCACAACGTGATGGAACAACGTCACGACATTGCCACCGTCAAAGATGTTGCAATGATAGCCGCAGCCGCCGACGCTCTGGAGAGCCAAAAAGAGGTGTCGCTCGAGTATGCCATCGCCAACACCGACCGTTCGGTAGGCGCAATGCTTTCGGGAGCCGTAGCCATGCGTTACGGCAATGCCGGACTTCCCGAGCAGACCATCAACGTCAAGTTTAAAGGCTCGGCGGGACAAAGTTTCGGCGCATTCCTTGCTCACGGCATCAGCTTCAAACTCGAAGGCGAAGCCAACGACTACTTGGGTAAAGGACTTTCCGGCGGACGCATCAGCGTGCAGCCGCCGGTGCGCAGCAACTTCGACGCCGAGAAGAATACCATAGCCGGCAACACCATCCTCTACGGTGCAACGTCGGGCGAGGTCTATATCAACGGTATGGTCGGCGAGCGTTTCGCCGTGCGCAATTCGGGTGCAATCGCCGTTGTCGAAGGCGTGGGCGACCACTGCTGCGAGTATATGACCGGCGGACGTGTCGTTGTGCTCGGTGACACGGGACGCAACTTTGCGGCAGGTATGAGCGGCGGCGTGGCTTACGTTTGGGACCGCAACCGCAATTTCGACTACTTCTGCAATATGGAAATGGTAGAACTGTCGCTTCTCGAAGATTCGACAGCGCGCAAAGAGTTGCACGAACTGGTGCGTCAGCATTACCTTTACACGGGCTCGCAGATAGCGCGCACGATGCTCGACAACTGGAACCGCTACATCGACGAGTTTATCCAAGTGACGCCAATCGAATACAAGCGCGTGCTCGCCGAAGAACAGATGCGCAAACTGCGTCAAAAGATTGCCGAAGTGCAACGAGATTACTAATTTATTTGTCAATCATTTTGAAACAAAGATATCATTATGGGAAACCCTAAAGCATTCCTCACCATACCGCGCCAAGAAGCAGGCTATCGCCCGATACACGACCGCATTGCCGACTTCGGCGAAGTAGAACAGACCCTTAACACGTCGGAGCGCCGCCAGCAGGCATCGCGCTGCATGGATTGCGGCGTGCCCTTCTGCCACTGGGCATGCCCGCTGGGCAATCGTCCTCCCGAATTCCAGGATGCGCTCTACAAGGGCAAATGGAGAGAGGCTTACGAAATACTTACCACGACCAACGACTTCCCCGAATTTACCGGACGTATCTGCCCGGCATTGTGCGAGAAGAGTTGCGTGCTCAAACTGACAATGGACGCACCGGTGACCATTCGCGAAGACGAAGGCGCAATTGCCGAAGCGGCGTTCCGCGAAGGCTATGTCGTGCCGAAGACTTATCCGCGCAAGGGTAAGCGCGTAGCCGTCATCGGGTCGGGGCCGGCAGGACTCGCCGCCGCCAACCAGTTGAATCGTCGCGGCTACGACGTCACCGTGTTCGAACGCCTTGAATATGTCGGCGGATTGCTCCGCTTCGGCATACCTAACTTTAAACTTAACAAAGCCATTATAGACCGTCGCGTAGGCATTATGGAAGCCGAAGGTATTACTTTCAAAACCAACAGCGACATCGATGTGACTAATCTCCCTGACGGATTCGATGCCTACTGTATATGCACCGGCACACCGCAGGCGCGCGACCTCGACATTCCCGGTCGCGAGCTCAAAGGCATTCACTTTGCCTTGGAAATGCTTGCTCAGCAAAACCGCGTTCTCGCCGGACAGACTTTCTCGAAGGAAGAACGCATCTCGGCAAAGGATAAGCGTGTGCTGGTCATAGGCGGCGGCGACACCGGCAGCGACTGCATCGGTACGAGCAACCGCCACGGAGCCACTTCCGTGACGCAAATCGAGATTATGCCTAAGCCGCCGGTCGGCAACAATCCGGCAACGCCGTGGCCGTCGTGGCCTATGGTGCTCAAGACGAGTTCGAGCCATCTCGAAGGCTGCGAACGTCGTTGGAGCCTCGCGTCGAATAAGTTTATCGGCAAAAACGGTCACGTGACGGGCGTTGAGGTCGAAGAAGTGGAGTGGGTGCCCAATCCAGAAGGCGGCCGCCCGACGATGAAACCTACCGGAAAGAAAGAAGTTATCAAAGCCGATTTGGTGCTTCTCGCCATGGGCTTCCTCAAGCCGACGCAACCCGAGTTTGCCAACAACGTGTTTGTAGCCGGCGACGCCGCAACGGGCGCGAGCCTTGTGGTGCGCTGCATCGCTTCCGGACGTAAAGCCGCTGCCGACATCGATTCGTTCTTATCAAAAAAATAGTCAATTATGTGTGGAATTGTAGCCATATTCAATATAAAAGAGCAAACAAAAGAGTTGAGGAAAAAAGCCCTCGACATGTCGAAACGCATACGCCATCGCGGTCCGGATTGGAGCGGCATCTACTGTGGCGGCTCGGCAATCCTGGCGCATGAGCGTCTGTCGATTGTCGACCCTCAGAGCGGCGGTCAGCCTCTGTTTTCGCCCGACAGTAAGCAAGTGCTTGCTGTCAACGGCGAAATCTATAACCATCGCGACATTCGCAGTCGCTATGCCGATAAGTACGAATTTCAGACGGGCAGCGATTGCGAGGTGATTTTGCCGCTTTATCGCGAGAAGGGCGTAAAGTTTCTCGAAGACATTAGCGGAATCTTTGCTTTTGCACTCTAGGATGCGGAAAACGACGATTTCCTGATTGCACGCGACCCGATAGGCGTCA
>JAQXVL010000035.1 GCA_029224905.1 Bacteroidales bacterium | reverse complement strand
CTTGAGTCATTACATAATCTGTTGCTACTTTGCCGAACACGCCAGATGTATATGCGTAACGGTCGCCGTTAACCCAAGCCCAACCGCCTTCGTTGTCGTCATTGGCGATGCGCGAAGTGACTGCGAACCAGTCGTTGAATGTCAAGTTGACATCTGCAGAATAGCGACCCGCAGCTTCTTTCGCCATTTCGATACCTTGTGTAGGATTCCAGTCTTGGTTGATGCTTTGAATGTAACCAATCATATACATCTTTTCGGGGCTGTGGTTGTCGAGATAAGCGGTCTGGCAGAATTGGATGCCGTCGACAGCCTTAGTAGTTTTATTCCAGTGAGTTTCGATGATGCCGACGATGTCGTAAACGCAGTTTGCGTTGGTCAGCTCCGGTTCGAAACGGTAAGCGATAGCCGGAGTGAAAGATTCTTCGCCGACGGTGATAGTTGCGCCGTCTGCGCTAACCTTAGCACCTTTGATAACGACTAATTTGCTTGCCAAAGTGCTCCATTGTTCAGCTTCGGTAACAGCATTGAGTTGAGCGATAGTCATTTCGATGGGCGAAGCGTCGGCAGTTCCGTTGCTTTCGGGCCATGTAACGCCTGCTACCGGTTTGATTTCAGCCATTTGGTTGTAGGTTGTGTAAGTGCCGACAATGGCATTTGCGGGAAGTTGATTGCCTGCTTCGTAAGTTTTGTCGATAGCGCCGTAGACCAGGATAGCGTCGCCGTCGGCGTCGCGCAAGTAGAGGCGAGTGCCCTTTTGGTAAGTCACCGTGAGCGGGCAAGTGAACATGTAAGGCTTGGTAGCGTCAGCAGCGCCTTGAGTCTTGAATTCGGCGATGTTTGCTACGGTCGGATAAGTGACGTAATTGTATGTTTTATCAATAAGTTGGCTATCAGCAAGTGAGCCGTCTTCCATCATTGCGTAAGCGCTGATTTTCGTTGTGCTCGGGCAAGTGATAGTAATCGGAGCGTCGTAAGTCAAAAGTTCGCCGTCGTTGATGGCGTACTTGATAGTAGCACCTTCAGTCGAGCAAGAGAGCGTAACTTGCTTGGTTTCAGCGTTGAAGCCATAGTGAGTACCTTCTTCTACCGAGAAAATCGGAGCGGCACATTCTTCAGCCGCCGGCGCAGGGAGGTAGTAGAGTTGAACTCCGGTTTGTGTACTGTCGTAAACTGTGTAATAGTTGGAGCTGTTGTTGCGCTCAATACGAGATTTTGCATTCGTATTGGCAATACAGTGGATTGATGCTACACCATCTGCTGCAACACTTATAGTCCAAATTGTTTGGTTGTTTTTTGTTGTTGATACAGAGAGTTTTTTAGAGGCTGTTGAAGCAAGATAGTTGCCATTGCCGAGACTTAGATAGAAGCCGCCGGCTGCATCTTCAAGAGTGATTATTTGCACTGCGTTGGAAGGGATAAGTCCACCTTCCTCAGTTACGTAGGTAGCCGTGCCGCGGTTAGATGTGCTACTGCCTTGAGCATTCGACATTGCGTCGTTCTTGGATTCACAAACGATAATCACCTTATCGCCGGCTTTGAGAACAGAAGCATCAGTTACTTTTGTGTATAAATCTAATGTAGCAACGTCGACTAATTCATAATTTTTAGTGGCAGTTGCGCTATTGTCGAGACCGTCTTTGGTAGCCCAAGCAGTTACTTCGTAAGTGCCGGGGAAAACAAGTTCGGGAATGTTAGTGCCGTTGTAAGTCTGTTCAGCACCACCGTTCACGGTATATTTGATAGTAGCACCGTCTGTAATGCACGAAAGTTTTACATCCTTTGTTTCGCCTTTATTGCCATAGAAAGTGCCTCCCTCTACCGAGAAAACTGGAGCGGCACATTCTTCAGCCGTCGACGCAGGAAGGTAGTAGAGTTGAACCTTGGTTTGGTTACTTGCATATGTTGTATACAAGTTTGAACTACTGTTGTGTTGAATGTAACTCTTTACAGTGGCAGATTTTCCAGACTGCATTGTTGCGTTACCATTAGCAATGCTTATAGTCCAAATTGTAGAGTTGTCCTTCGTCGTGGTAACAGATAGTTTCTTGTCACCGGTTGAAGCCAAATACTTTCCTTCTCCAAGGTTAAAGTAGAAGCCGCCGTCTGCATCTTCAAGAGTGATGATTTGTACAGCGTCGGAGGGAATAAGACGGCCTTCATTAATTGTGTAGGTTGCCGTGCCTCGGTTTGATGTGCTACTGCCTTGAGCATTCGACATTGCGTCGTTCTTGGATTCGCAAACAATAATCACCTTGTAGCCTGCTTTGAGAACCGATGCGTCGGTAACTTTGGTCCACGTCACTTCCGTAGCTCGACCGACAAAAGCGACAAGCAGAAGCGTTAATAATAAGTAAAATTTTTTCATAGATATAATAGAAGTTTAGTATAATAAAAATCGCAAGTTGATAAGTGAATGTAGTTAAAAAGTTCTGATTTTCAACCGGAAAAGCATTCGCCCGCAAAGGTACAACATAATTATTTCATAAACAAGCGAAAATAACATAAAAGATGGTCGGTGGCTAGAGGGGTAAGAGGTAAGAGTGGAGAGGTAAGAGGTAAGAGGTAAGAGAGGACGAGTGTGATGAGTGGATGGGTGGACATCGTCATCGTGTCGAAGATACGATGACGATGCAAAGCGTCGGAGACGCGTCAATTGTGGGTAACGCCGGGTTCAACCTCGGAGAGGTTTAACCCGGTGAAAGAGAACGATATACTGCGGACGAACCTTGGAGAGGTTCGGTTGTGAAAGCATAGACGGATGCCGATATAGAGTCATATCTCTAACTCAGTACTCTCTCGTGACAGCGAGTTACGCGCTAAGTTAAATCAAAGCTGGTAAATGACAAGCCACTGTTTGAGCACAGGTCCTTGTATTCATTCTCAAAAGTTACTTTCCGATGATGCACCTGTTGCCCTTTAATGTATTCTATCACGTCGAATTTCGCCGATTCTGATACTGAAAACGCACCGTATTCTCGGCCCCAACCTTCGAAATCGGGAAAACTTCCGCATTCTTTCATCCAACTACTTGTTTGTTGCTTTACTTTCTTAACAAAATCGGCTACGGAAATGGAGGGGCTAAGACTTACCAAAATATGAATATGATTGGGAATCCCATTTACTTGAAGGAGATAGCAATTCATTTCTTTGCACAATTTCCAAATAAAGCGATACACATCTTCACGATAATCATTAGCGATGGTCATCTTGCGGCTTTTTGTGTTGAACACTATATGCAAAAGGTTTCTTACTTTACTCATAGACCTATTTTTTGCAAATATAACGAATAATTTTCGTTCAGTCCTCAAAACAGATGCTGATTCTGATACATAGGCACACCTTTCATATACCACTATTCCACCTTCTCTGTTAAGTCGCCGATGTGGTCCGGTACAAATCTGCTATCACAACCGAGCATCTCCGAAGCTCGAATGTCTACTCCGCAGTCATTCACCGGGTTAAACCTCTCCGAGGTTGAACCCGGCGTTACCCACAATCGCTGTACCTCCGGCACAGCCACCTCTGCCGTATCTACGACACGGCAGTGGTTCAAGCTTGCATCTTGGTGATAACCCAATTGGCATCCACACGCCTGCCCGGTCGCACCGAGGCGCGACCCTACGAACGGCGGGAACGTAAACGCAGTTATATGTTTGAGTATCAGCGGTGTAGGGTCGCAGCTTGCTGCGACCTATCATGGATGCGAAATAAATAGCATCGCCTGCCCGGTCGCACCGAGGCGCTGAATGGCGGAGCGTTGCTCCGCGGTTAGGAGGTTAAGAGGTTATTCGGCGCAGAGCGCGGTTAATCGGCAGCTGACGCTGCGTGGAATTGCCGGATAATGACGCCTTAACCTGTTAACCGCATCGTAGATGCCGAATAACCGCGCGTAGCGCCGAATAACCGCTGCGATAGCAGCCTTCTAACTGCGCCGCAGGCGCATATTATTTCATTCCGAAGATGTAGGCTGAGAGGGTTTCGCCGACGGCGGCGAGGGTGGCGGGCGAGATGTGGCTCATCGTGTCGTCGGTGGTGTGCCACTGCGGGCAGAAGCCTGTCGGGGTGTCTTTGCGCTGGTCGATGATGTCGATGCAAGGTATGCCGGCGGCAATGATTTCGACGTGGTCGTCGGTTATGGCGCCGCCGAAGTCGTTGACGAATCGGTCGGCGTGCCCGAGTTGCGCCGCCAACGCCCACAGCGTGGCGAGCGTCTTGGCATCACTCTGATAGGAGAAATATTCTTTCAAAAACTTTGCATTTGCGTCGCCTACCATGTCCAGAAGTATGCCGCTACCGGGATATACATAGCCCTCGCGATGCGGATTCGCCGCCCACCGGCGCGTGCCGAGTGCCCACGAGTCTTCGCTATCGCCTTCGCGGTCGCCCCAGTCTTCGGCGTCGGTGAGGAGAATGTCGACGCCCACGTTAGGCTCGTTAGCGGCGAGGAGTCGTGCAATCTCGAGCGCTACGCCCACGCCGCTCGCGCCGTCGTTGGCACCCATAACCGGCTGGTGGTGTTTAGCCTCGTCGGCATCGCTATCCGCCCACGGACGGCAGTCCCAGTGCGCCAAGAGGAGAATGCGTTTTGGCTTGTCGGGATAGAATTCGGCGACGAAATTGCGTGCCTTGAGCAGAGTGCCGTCGTAGGCGCGCAGGTCGACGCGTTGCTCGGTGACGGCGTTGCAGTAGCCTTGCAGCTGCGCGAGCAGATAGTCGCCGCAAAGGCGATGTGCCTCCGTGTTGGGCACACGCGGTCCGAACTCGCACTGCGCCTCGACGAAGCGGTAGGCAGAATCGGCGCTGAACGCCACGCGCGGCTCGGGCTTTGACTGCTCTGCCGCAGCATCGGTTGTGGAGCTGCTTTTGGTGTTCGAACAGCCTGTTAGTGAGATTATTATCGATGCAATCATCGTAATTGCGCCTTGTAGTTTCATCTATGTTATCGTTTAAGCAGTTTGTTGTATTGACCTTTTCGGGCGGTTGCTTTGCCGTATGCTATGGCGTGGTGCGAGCAGGTGTGATAGCAGGCAAGGCAGTTTATGCAGTTGCCTTTCCATCGGGGGCGGTTGTCGACGATTTCGATGTTGCCGACGGGGCAATTTGCAGCGCACCGACCGCATCCGCGGCACGAGTCGTCGACGTGGAACTTCTTGTCGTTGATGCGCTTGATGAATCCCGGGCGGATAGCCTTCGACTTGAGCCAAGCAAACTTACCGTGGTGCGTCAAGTCGCCGCAACGGCGGTTGCGAACGAGGTCGGCGATGGTATCGACACGGCTTGGCATCGTTTCGAGTTTGCGAGCCTCGAGGGCAGGACTGTCGACGTCGAATCCCGGCAGCAGCACGTAGGTGTTGGGCATCTGCACGGAGAATTGCGCATCGGCTGTCAAGCCTTTTTCGCACATCAGTGCTGACCACTCGCGGGCGGTCAGTCCGGTGTCGTCGCCGCAGGTAGCCACCATAAAGCAATAGGCAGCGCTGCCCGTCGTCGACAGCCGTCGGATGAGTTCAGCCACCGTCGGCGGAATTCCCCAGCAGTGGATGGGAAACACAAATCCCAGGCATTCGCCGTCGGCAAGACGTACCTCGCCACATGTGCGCAAGTCAGCCACGCGTTCGCCGAGGCGCTCGCCGAGTCGGCGCGCCACGCAGCGACTGTTTCCGGTTGCCGAGAAATAGAGTATCATCTTAGAGTATCATCTTAGTGGATCGTTACCAGCGTAGCGCCGAAGCCGTATTCGCGGAACGATGCGTCTTGCGCCTCGCAGTTTTTATACTTATGCTTGAGTTCGTCGAGAATCGCCTTGCGGAGTACACCTTCGCCTTTGCCGTGGATAAACACGATTTTTTGCCCTTTATTGCGCAGGTTTGCGTCGAGCGTTTTGCGGAATTCGCCGAGTTGCACCTCAAGCATATCGCCGTTCGACAGCCCGGCAGTTGTGTCGAGCAGAGCGCCGATGTGAAGATCGACCTCGATAATCTCGCCTTTTTTCGGGTGATGTTGATGCTTTTCGACGCGGCGGCGTTCCGGCTTGTCGGCTTGTCGCTTTTCGCGCATTGCCTGCTCGAGCATACTGCTGTCGACCACCATCTGACGCTGCGGTACGTCGTTTTTCACGATGTCGTAGGCAATA
>JAQXVL010000034.1 GCA_029224905.1 Bacteroidales bacterium | reverse complement strand
TTGCAACAGGGAGTTGTACGACGGTGAGCCACTTGGCGGGGTCGGCTTGATTCCAGATGCCGTCGACAAACGAATATCGCGCCGGCGCAGTCGTTCGGTAGCCCATAGCCTCAACTTCGGCGGTAAGCCGGCGAGCCGCATCGTCGAGTCCGTCGTAATTTCCATAGTAGTTCAGACACGCGGCAAGCGACACTGCTTCGACCGTACGGAAGGCGATGAGCGACGAATTCCGCTTTGCCTCGACGACTTGCTCGGCGTATTCGATGTCGAATCCGTCGGCGTCGGCGTCGATCAAACGCGACACGTAGCAATAGCCGGGCTCGGCGCATTCACATCCCAGCCGTGCCATTTCCGGTCCGAGTTGGTTGGGCAGAAAGTCGAACAATTCTTGATAACTGCTTATCTTTCTGCGATTGAACGCCACGATGATTTCGGGCAATGCGCAAAACTCGATGCCGTTTCGCGGCTTGTTGTCGTAGGTCTTGCGAATGGCTTTGAGCGCCTTCAAACGCCGACGAAGCGCCTCGATTTGTTCGGTTGCCTGTGCGATTTTCACGTCGAGGGCATCTGCCTCGGGGCGAATGGTTTCTTCGTCGAAGATTTCGGCGATTTCGTCGAGACGAAAGCCCAACCGCTTCAGCGATTTGACGGCGTTCATCTTCTGCATTTGGCACGGCGAATAGTAGCGATAGTGCGTAAAATCGTCGACGATGACCGGCTCAACAAGCCCTACTTTCTCATAATGACGCAATGTCTTGACTGTCACACCACAAAGTCGTGCGAACTCTCCAATTGTCAATTGTTTTTCGTTTTCCATTGTTGTAAAAAATTGATTCGCCGGCAAAGATAATGCCTGACCTAAGGTACGAGTCAAGAGGATAGTTTGATTTTTTTCAAAAAAAAGATGTGACAAGTCGAAACCGGCTTGCCACACCATATATAAAAATATGCTTATTTTACGTCTAAAAGGATGTCGTCCATACGTTTTTCGGCTTGCTGAAGAAATTTTTGCAGCGCCTCTTCGCGTTTCCGACTCTGCTCGAGCGTATCGTAGTACATCTTCGCATACTGAAATGCCACAAGAGCGATATACTCATCATCTTCACGTCCGGGCTGAGTTACCTTGAATTGATTCCAAAGGTTGTTAAGCTCCTCCTCGACTTTTTTAAGATAAGCCTCATCACGCCGATTAATATAGGTAATAATCTTTTTGTCGGCGATTTTCAGAGTGATTCGCTGTTTGTTGTGGTCCATTATCTTGCAAGGATTAGAGCAGCCTGGGGAGCGGCTTCGATTTTTCCACCTTTGCTTTCGCCGAGACCATCCTTGTCGAGACGTCCGTCGGCTGCAATGATAGTCCATTTGCCCTTAGGCACGTTGACCATCTGCGGTTTGTCGGAACCGTTGAACACCAATTTTATCTCTTCCCACTCGTCGCCACCGGCGTGGTTTTTGATAGAGTACGACACGAGATTGTCGACTTTTACCTTGTCGAACACGATGTTTTTCGCCACTTCGTCGGCGGTGCCCATACGGAATGCAGGATGTGCCTTGCGCAGAGCGATGAGGTTGCGATAGTAGTTGAATTGCTCAATGTTGTCGGCTTTGAGATTCCAATCGATTGCGTTAACGTCGTCGGGCGATTTGAAGGTGTTGTGAATACCTTTTTTGTCGCGGAAGATTTCTTCGCCGGCAAACATAAACGGCGTGCCTTGCGAGGTAAATACGATGGTCTGTGCCAAGCGAGCCACGCGCATACGCACCGAGTCGGTTGCTTCGGGCATCGATTTGCGGAGTTTGTCGGTAAGGCAAAGGTCGTCGTGGCACGACACATAGTTCATTATTTGCGTAGGTTGCGAAGCGTAAGCAAATTTCGAGTTGCTACCTTTCGAATAGTCTACTTGCGGGTGAGCCGTCGAAGCGACAACACCTATTTTAATAGTTTCTTCCTGACCGGGCTTACCGGAAGCGAAACCGCAATCTTCGGCGCGCGAATAGTGACCTTTGACAGCGTCGCGAATGTCGTCGCTAAACACGGCAATGCCGGGCATTTTCGAAACGTTTTCTTTCAGAGCGCGACGCTCTACGGGCAGCGGGCTGTCGCCGGCGGTCCAACCTTCGCCGTAGATTACGGCATTGGGATTGATTGCGCGAACGGCTTCGGCAACGCGATTCATTGTTTCTGTGTCGTGAATAGCCATCAAGTCGAAGCGGAAGCCGTCGATATGGTATTCAGTAGCCCAATATTTAACCGACTCAACGATATAGTCCGACACTTGTTTGCGGTCGGAAGCGGTCTCGTTGCCGCAACCCGAAGCATCGCTATACGAGCCGTCGGCGCGGTGACGATAGTAGTAGCCGGGGGCTGTCAGCGAGAAGTTTGACTCGTTGCCGAGGGCTGTATGGTTGTAGACCACGTCCATAACCACACCGATTCCGGCGCGGTGGAGTGCCATTACCATTTGCTTCATCTCGCGAATACGAGCATACGGGTCTTCCGGATTGGTCGAATACGAGCCTTCGGGAGCGTTGTAGTTCAACGGGTCGTAGCCCCAGTTGTATTGACGGTCGGCGAGTTGTGTTTCGTCGACGGTGTTGTAGTCGTACGACGGAAGGATGTGGATGTGAGTGATGCCGAGTTGCTTGAGGTGGTCGATGCCGGTAGGTTGTCCGTTGGCGGAAACCGTACCTTCTTCGGTCAGTGCAACGAATTTACCTTTATTGGTAATTCCTGAATTACGATGCGCCGAGAAGTCGCGATGGTGCATCTCATACATGATGGCATCCGTCTGCTTTGCGGTAGTGACGTAAGTATCTTTTTCCCAACCGCAAGGATTGGTCTTAGCCATATCGATAATAGCGGCACGCTGTCCGTTAGCGCCCACTGCTTTCGCCCAAGCGCCCGGGGTTTCGGCAAGCCAATTGCCCTTAACTTTCACTTGGAAGGTATAGAACTTGCCATAAAGTTTGTCGGCAAACGACGTTGTCCAAGTGCCGGATTCAGCCTTTTTCATATCAACTGTTTGGATGGGTTTCCCGTTGCGACCGGTAGCATATAGGTGCAAGCGAACGGCTTCTGCGCCGGGCGACCAAAGGCGGAAATGTGTTCCGCGGGCGTCGACGGTGAGTTCCAAATCGCCGCCGTTATAGGTCGGATAGGCGTTCAATTCCGCTTCGGAGATTTGCGGAAACGATTGTGCGGAAAGGGTCATAGGCATAAACGCCGCTGATGCGAAAGCCGAAGCGGCGACAAGTCTGATTAAAGTGTTTGACATAAGTGGTTATTGAATCATAAAGGGGTTAATAAGCGGGGCTATTTGACAGCAACTTTCATCGTACCGTTATCGCTTTTGACGATGTAGAACCCTTGCGGCAAGCTTATTGTCGTGCTGTCGTTTTTAAGTTCGACGGTTCTTACCACTTGTCCGGTGATGGAGTAGACGGTAAACGTAACGCTTTTGGGCGTATAGTTTTCGATGGTAAGAGTGCCGGGATGCGTCGAAGACACAATGATAGTATGCCGCACAGCCTCCCTCTTGACGGGCTGCGCAACAGTAGCCACGGTACCAAATATACCGATAGCCAATATCAATGAAAATACTTTCGACATAGATATTTCCTTTCTTATTACCGCAAAGTTAGCAAATAATTATTCCAACAACAAATATTTAAGTGTTTTTTTGGAAATAGTTTTAAAAATTTATACCTTAGCAAACTGAAAAATACGAATTTAATGCCTGATATATCGCCATATTACGTACTGTCGTTTATCATTATGGCAGCCTATTGGATTACGATTATCTCGGTGATTGTTGTGGTAATTACCGAAAATCGCAACCCGGTAAGGTCGTTGGCGTGGGTCACGGTGCTTCTGTTTCTGCCGGTCGTCGGACTCATTATTTATATCTTCTTCGGGCGGAGCATCAAGAACGAAGCCATGCTCTCCAAGATGAAAAAGCGCAAACTTCTACAGCCGGAGTTGGTCAAGCAGGTCGACTTCACGAAATTGCCGCTGTCCGACAGTTCGCTGCAGCAGATTCGCCTGGCACACTCGCTCATGGGCGCCGTCTACTACCCCGGCAACGACATCGACATCTTCATCGACGGCGAGGCGCTCTTCCGACAGCTCAAAGACGACCTCAAGTCGGCAAAATCGTCGATTAACCTCCAGTTTTACATCTTCGAAGACGACGAATTAGGGCACGAAATCAGCGAGATTTTGTGCGAGCGAGCGCGTGCCGGTGTGGCTGTCCGCGTAATCTACGACCACGTCGGAAGTTTCCGCGTCAGTAAGAAATTCTACCGACAAATGTCGGAAGCCGGCGTGGAGATTCATCCGTTCTTCAAAGTGACATTCCCGGAATTTGCCGCCAGAGTGAATTGGCGCAACCACCGCAAAGTGACGGTCATCGACGGTCGCGTGGGCTACATCGGCGGCATGAATATCGCCAACCGCTACCTCGGCAAAACGTCAGTGTGGCGCGACACGCACATCCGCATCTGCGGGCAAAGCGTCTACGGACTTCTTCACTCATTCGCCATCGACTGGTGCTTTATGGGTCTGCCGACTTTCGAAGAAGACTACCATCGCTACAAGCCGGCGCTATCCGACATGGCAGGCATTCAAATCGTCGGCAGCAGCCCCATCGGGCAATGGCACAACATCGCCCTACTCTTCCAAAAAGCCATCGGCAACGCCAAGAAACTCATCTACATCCAGACGCCCTACTTCCTACCCACGTCGGGACTTCTGATAGCACTCCAGACGGCGGCTCTGTCGAAAGTCGACGTGCGCATTATGATCCCGCGCAACCCCGACTCGGCAACGCTGAGACTCGCCTCGGCGTCCTACCTGAGCGAATGTATGCGCTCCGGCATAAAAATCTACTACTACGAGCCTGGTATGCTACACTCGAAGGTCGTGATTGTCGACGACGAATTTACAACCACCGGCTCGACCAACTTCGACTTCCGCAGTTTCGAATACAACTTCGAATGCAACGCATTCATCTACAGCCGCGAGTTCAACAAAAAAATGCGAGAAATATTTATCCGCGATATGAAAAAGTGCACGCGAGTCAACCCGACCAACTGGCGACACCGCCCTTTCTTCGAGAAACTCAAAGAATCGCTTGTCAGGCTGCTTAGCCCCGTGCTTTAGCGACGGAGTGCGCCCTCAATAATTGCGGAAATTTTTCATTAATTTAACAAAATGGCGAAATAGATATAAAAATTCGCATTTTTGAGCAAAAAATAATACCAAGATTAGAGAATGTTTTTTATCTTTGTAGCACGAACGTAGGACCAAGCCCGCAGCACGGGTTGACGTGCACTAAGTTCGCAAACAAGAGTATAAATAACTTTATTATAAAAACACTTTAAACCAAACAATTATGAAGTTTCTTACAGAAGAAAAATTGACAATCGTCGGCGCAGCCGGTGCGATTGGTTCTAACATGGCACAAACCGCTCTCATGATGGGTTTGACTCCTAATCTTTGTCTTTACGATCCCTACGGACCGGGTCTTGAAGGCGTAGCAGAGGAAATGCGCCACTGCGGTTTCGAAGGTGCAAACATCACTTTCACTACCGATATCAAAGAGGCGTTGACAGATGCCAAATATGTAATTTCTTCAGGTGGTGCTCCTCGCAAAGCCGGTATGACTCGCGAAGACCTTCTCAAGGGTAACGCTGCTATCGCTGAGGAGTTTGGTAAAAACTTAAAAGCATACTGCCCTGACGTTAAGCACGTTGTCGTTATCTTCAACCCCGCCGACATCACAGGTCTTATCACCCTGCTCTACTCGGGCTTGAAACCTTCGCAAGTCAACACTTTGGCTGCTCTCGACAGCACTCGTCTGCAAAGCGAATTGGCAAAATATTTCAACATTCCGCAAAGCGCCGTTACAGGTTGCCGCACTTACGGCGGTCACGGCGAGCAAATGGCTGTATTTGCTTCGACTGCTAAGGTTAACGGCACTCCGCTGCTCGACCTTATCGGCACCGACAAACTTCCCGCAGCCGACTGGGCTGAAATCCAACAAAAGACCATCAAAGGCGGTGCAAACATCATCAACCTCCGCGGTCGCTCTTCGTTCCAAAGCCCGGCATACGTTTCTGTCGAAATGATTCGTGCTGCTATGGGTGGCGAAGCTTTCCGCTGGCCTGCAGGTCGCTACGTTTCATTCCACGGCTACGACCACATCATGATGGCTGTCGAAGTGACTATCACTGCTAACGGTTGCGCTTACGAAGAAGTTGTCGGCACACCCGAAGAAATGGCTGCTTTGAAAGAAAGCTACAAGCACCTCTGCGCGCTTCGCGACGAAGTTATCGCTATGGGTGTGCTTCCCGCTATCGACCAATGGCACGCTCTTAACCCGAACATTGATTAATTCTCAATCTACAACCCAAAGAAAGCCGGTCAATCGAATCGGCCGGCTTTCATTTTTTAATAACAACCCTTAAAAATCTACCTTTATGAAACGATTCAAATTTTTTGCAATCGCATTTTTATGCTTAGCAATAATGTTGCCCGGCTGCTCTTCTTCGTCGCTCAACAACACCGCTAAAGGTGGCATCATCGGCGGTACAAGCGGTGCCGGCGTAGGCGCTCTCATCGGCGGTCTCATTGGCAAAGGTAAAGGTGCCGGCATCGGCGCTGCAGTAGGTGCTGCCGTTGGTACAGGCGCAGGCGTGCTCATCGGCAAAAAGATGGACAAAGCTGCTGAACAAGCTAAGCAAATCGAAGGCGCTAAAGTTGAAAAAGGCGAAACCGACGGTGTTCAATACGTCAAAGTTACTCTCGACAGCGGTATCACTTTCAAAACAAACGAAATCAACTTGTCGACAACAGCTCAAAACTCTTTGGCAACTTTCGCAAGCCAACTCGACCCGCAATTCGACCTCGCTATCTGCGGTCACACCGACAACGTTGGTACACTCGAAGTGAACAAACGCATCTCTAAGCAACGCGCTCAATCGGTTGCTAACTTCCTCGAATCGAAAGGCGTGGCTGCAAGCCGCCTCAAATCGGTTGAAGGTTACGACTATCAATACCCCGTAGCATCGAACGACACTAAGGAAGGTCAAGCACAAAACCGCCGCGTTGAACTTTACCTCATCCCGAGCGAAGCTATGATTGCTGAAGCTAACAGCCAAGCAAAATAAATCATCCTATACAGAATCGTAAGACGGGACTGCCTGGCAATCCCGTCTTTGCGATTTTTTGAAAACCAACTAAGATGAAAAAACTATTACTCCTCGCCGTTTTGGCGCTCTCAACCACAATGCCGGCTCTGTCGCGACAAGCCTTCAACGGCACGCTGACAAAAACCATGCCCGACGGCTCTACCGTAGAATATCGCATCCACGGCAACGAAGCATTCCACTACACAACCCTCACCGACGGCACACTCATCGACCTCGCCGACGACGGCTACTTCCACTATGCCGAAATCGCCGACGGCGCTGTCGTTGCTACCGAAACCCGCATCGGTGAGCCTCGCCCCGCTAAAGCCCTTAAGGCTTCCGCGCAAAACGTAAAAACTACTCTCGAAAGCATCACTGCCTCGCGCAACGCAGCTCGCGCCCTCAAGCAGAAAAAAGAAACAGCGTCGACACCCGCCAACGGTCTGGCTATCATGGTTCAATATACCGACGTTCAGTTTAAATACAGCCACGACGTGTTCAACCGCATGCTCAACGAAGAAGGCTTCAGCGACTACGCTTCGACAGGTAGCGCTTGCGACTTCTTCAAGAACTCATCATACGGCAAATACGCTCCGACGTTCGACCTCTACGGCCCCTACACCTTATCAAACAACCAAGCCTACTACGGCGGCAACGACCGCTACGGCGAAGACCTACGCCCCGTCGACATGGTCATTGAGGCGTGCAAACTCGCCGAAGCCGATGGCGTCGACCTCTCGAAATATGACTACGACGGCGACGGCCGCCTCGACAACGTCTACGTATTCTATGCCGGCGCCGGCGAAGCTAACGGCGGAAGCAAAAACACCGTATGGCCTCACCGTTGGAACGTCTACACCGCCGACGAATACGGCTCCGATGCTAACACATCATACAGCCTCGCCGAAACAAAAGTGTCGGGCGTCTACGTCGACGACTACGCTTGCGGCAACGAAACTTGCAGCGGCAACGCAACATGGATTGGCAACGACTTCGAAGGCGTCGGCACGTTCGTCCACGAATTCGGACACGTTGTCGGCTTGATGGACCACTACTGCACCGGCAATTCTTACGTTGTCACTCCCGGCGTCTACGACGTGATGGACCACGGCGACTACTGCAACTACGGTCGCACACCGGCCTCTTACTCCGCCTACGAACGTATGTTCTGCGGCTGGCTGACTCCGACGCAAATCTATCCCTCGCTCGAAGGCACCGAATACGAACTACCCGTAATCGACACCGGAAAGGCGTTCTTGCTCACCACCAACCGCACGCAACACAACATGGACGCAACCGACCCCAATCCCGCGACTTTCTACCTCCTCGAAAACAAATCGGGCAGCGGTTGGGACGGATACCTTGACGACCAAGGCGGCACGGCAGGCTACTACGACACCCCGGGCGACAAAGGTATGCTCATCACAAAAATCTCCTACAACGAATACAATTGGCGCAACAATATGGTCAACTACTATTCGAGCAGCGCAGGCGTTACCTTCGTGACAACGTCCGACCAACGCGCCACATACTATTATCCTATGTTCCCGGGCAAACGGAATGCCACATCTGTCGAATTTGCCAACTTCGTGCTCAGTGACGTCACTCGCGACGAAACTACCGGAACCGTTAAGTTCAAACTCGTCGACAAACTCGCTCCCCAAGGCGGCGTCGGCGCAGTCGGCACAAACTCGGCAAAAGCAATCGCTTCGGTCGGCAGTATTTCGTTCATCGGCTGCACGTCTGCCGAAGTATTCAATCCTCAAGGCGTACGACTCTATAGCGGTAACGACAGCCAAATCAGTATCGCCCCAGGGCTGTACATCGTAAAACTCGCAACTATCGACGGCAACAAAACAGCAAAAGTCGTAGTTCGATAAAAAATCATTTTTATCATAGCCGAGGCGGAGCAACCACGTTGTTTCGCCTCGTTTTTTGTGCAAAAATCGGCATTTTTCCTCATTTTGTTCCTTAAACGAAAGATGATGTTCCTTAAACGTAATAACCCAAGCCCCCGAAAAATGTATATTTGCCTAAAGAAAACATTAACAAAAAATTTCAAACTATGGACATCAAACTCTTTACTAAAAAAACGACAGCGGCTGTAGTCGCTATGTTCGTTGCTTTTGTTGCCTTGTCGCAGACGGCACGGGCGCAGACACGGGAAGCCTACGTCGTGGAAGACGGTAGTACGCTGACGTTCTACTACGACACCAACAAAGCTACTCGTACCGGCACAATCTACGATATCGACCAAAAGCGTACCGACAATTCAAAAATTCCGGCATGGGCGGGAAGCTTAGATAATAAGAACGACCGCATCACAAAGTCAGTCTTCGACAGCTCATTCAAAGACTACAAGCCGACCGATACAAGATACTGGTTCTCGTGTTGCACTAAGCTCGAAAATATTGAGGACATAGAAAACCTGAACACAGACCAAGTGACCAAAATGGCCCGTATGTTCTATCATTGTTATTCCCTGACAGCACTCGACCTCAGCAGCTTTAACACTGCTAACGTGAACGATATGAGTTATATGTTCTATAATTGTTATTACCTGAAAGCACTCGATCTCAGCAGCTTTAACACAACGAACTTGTCCTCAATGGCAAGTATGTTCGAAGGTTGCCAATACCTTACCTCTCTCGACCTCAGCAGCTTTAACACAGAGAATGTGACCGATATTAGTTATATGTTCTACACATGTTATGCCTTAACCACATTAGACGTATCGAATTTCAACACAAAGAATGTTGTCGGAATGGACGCTATGTTCGAATATTGCGTCGCTCTGACCACAATCTACTGCAATGACGACTGGAATACCGGTTCGGTGAGCTATAGCAAAAGAATATTCAATGGCTGCTATGAACTTAAGGGCGCTGTGGCTTACGACTCGTCAAAGATAGACATAACAATGGCTAACCCCGAAACGGGCTACTTCACAAAGAAGAGCACCTTCGAAATC
>JAQXVL010000033.1 GCA_029224905.1 Bacteroidales bacterium | reverse complement strand
TGCGACGAATCTTCTTGCCGTCAACCACGTGCGCTTCTTGAGGGCGTCTGCACCACTCCTTGCGTACTGTGGTTGATGGCCAATCCATTACCTGAGGTCTGTGTTTTGGGTCATTTGACACAGCATCCGACCAAGTACTATTTAATAATTGCTCTTGTGGCATTTTGCTATCATTTGTAATATTCTTCAGATTGTCCTTCCAATAAATCAGACACGATTGTTGCTAACAAGCAAGTCTTTGACATCGACTTTTAGGACATCTGCAATTTCATTTAGAGTTTTAAGATCAGGTTGAACAGTATTACTACACCATTTACTAACAGTGCAATTTGATTTACCCAATTGTTCAGATAACCACTTACCTGTTTTTCCTTGTTCAACAAGAACTACTTTTAGCCTATTTAGATTTGCCATATCGGGTCAAATATTTTAACTTTAATGCAAAGTTATGTAATTATTTTGACAAAAACAAACATGAGGGCAAAAACTACGTTTTGACGAATTGCCATATTCTTTGCAATGCAGTTTTCATTGACTTTAATAATTCTCAATCGCTTCAATGAATGGCACATCGGCTGGCTCGCACGAGCGGAGCGGATAACGCTCAATAGGCGCTCGTTCATCGATGCCGTAGCCGATGCCGGAACAGAAAGCGAGGGCTTGTTCCTCGGTGGCAAATGTTTCGGGTTCGGGGAAATAGAGTGTGTCGTCCTCGGCGAGATAGGCTTTGAAGCCGTCGAGGTCGTTGTCGGTGATTAGGTCGATTGCCGTTTGGTCGGTGATGACGTAAACTTTAATATCCATGTCTTGGGTGTTTGGGAGGTTTGAGGAATAATTAAGAATTTCATTACTGAGGGTGCGAAGTGCGTAACGGAGTGTGCGGAGTTCTGCATCGGTGAAACTAACCGGCTTGCCGTTGACAATGTTGTTGTTGAGCCGATGAATGAACCATGAACGAGAGCGATTGAAAAATCGTCGAGCGACGTAGGCGCAGTTGATGTGTTCAAGCACTTCTGCTCCCGGCAGAATACGAATGTTGAGAGGTGAATCGTTCATTTTAGAATAGGTAAAATGTTGGAGATTTCACCGTCGATGCCCTCGAGATAGGAACGCAGTTCCGCATCTGCTTCGGGGTCATCGAACATTCGTTCAAGAAGTTCACTTGCAGCATCGAGCATCGTGTATGCTTGCTGCTTGGAAAATATGCTGCCGCCTGTTTTCCACTCGATGTATGGTCTAAAAACTCCACCGAGTTTGCCTGTCTTATAGGCTTCGACCATATCAGCGACAAATTTGTCTTGTTGTGTAAAGTAGTCCATAGTTTATTGCTTTGCTTCTGCAAAGTTAATAAACATTTGTTGCTTATGCAAGAAAAAAGGCAAAAAATTTTGCCGTGCGATAGGGATTTGTTCGGTCAAGCCTCACACGGCTCGCAAGCTCGGGTGTAGCCTTTCGGTTGAGACCTTGGCTCCGTTTACGATAGCGCGGTGGCGGTGTCGCAACTCCATAAATAATTACGACTTCTTTTTGAAAAATTTACCAATCCAAGCAGCCAATAAAGGCCCAAAGATACCAGCCATAGCCCCTGCAAAGCCTATGATTACATACTCTTGCCAACCATTAAACCAGTTTCTGCCCAATATAAGGTTTAGCATATAGCACATAAAAGCGATAAGAGCCCAGACTATGAAAAAAGCCAATATAAAGACGATGTTCTTTTTCATAACTAATTACTGCCAATAGTTGTAGATTCGACTGCAAAGTTACAAAATATTTATAATACTCCGCTGATATTCACGCTGAAAGCGTCGCGATACGGGAATTTCTCACAGCCGATGTATAGAGTATCGAAGGCATCTGTGCCGTCGGTGCGGTGTTCGAGGAGGTCTTCTTCCGACTCGGCAAGTTTCTCGCCGCCTTTGTCCTTGCGAAAACCGTTGCGGCCTCGGCTTACGCCGGCTGCTTGAATGGCGAGGATAAGGTCGTCGTTATTCTGGCGGTTGAAGAATGGCATAAGGCGTTGCTTGCCGGCAAAACCTTGGTTGATGAGAAGATATTTCTCATCGTGCCGCATGGGATTGCCGAGATAGACAGCCTCGACAGTCCAGCCGTGGCGTTCAAACTCGTGGACGACCACCCAACGGAAGTCCTGTTCGTTGACGGCATAGTTTGAGCCGAGAGCG
>JAQXVL010000032.1 GCA_029224905.1 Bacteroidales bacterium | reverse complement strand
ACCGATGGTTGCTTCTTGACGGGGGCTTCCGCCCCCTGTGCTTATCTTGTCTCACTGTCGCATTATTTCAATGTCCTTAGCAACCCCTTGGGGACCTCCCCGTTTTGGCGTTGCGAGTGCAAAGGTATAGCAAATCTCCCATCCCACCAAACTTTTTTACAACTTTTTTGTGTTAAAAAACATATTTTTCGGCAAGTGATTAAGTATCAAAACTTTACTAAGAAAGCAATTTTTACATAAGAACTACGCAAAATGCAAAAACAAGCAAAATTTTGTTTTTATTTAAAAATCATTTTTTATCTTTGTTGCAAAATTTAATATTATGAATAGATATTTGCTTGTTTTTATTGCGCTATTGGCGTGTAGTAACGTCATGTATTCATCCGACCATAAGTATATAATTAATGTAGCCGACGAGCACCAGACGCATGAAGGCTGGGGCGTGTCGCTCTGTTGGTGGGCAAACATGTGCGGAAAGTGGCCCGACGACAAGATTAACGAGTTGGTCGACTGGCTTGTAAGTCCGGACGGGCTAAACTATAACATTTTCCGCTACAACATCGGCGGCGGCGACGACCCGAATCACGCCAATTGCACGGAGCATCACATGGGCAGCGGCAAAGGTCTGCGTGCCGAGATGGAAGGATTTAAGAGTTACGACGGCGACTCGTACCACTGGGACCGCGACGCCGCACAACGCAAAATCATGCTCAAGATTAAAGAAAAACGCCCGGATGCGATATTCGAAGCTTTCAGCAATTCCGCGCCGTACTACATGACCTACAGCGGCTGCTGCGCGGGCAATTGGGATAGCAATTCCGACAACCTCAAGCCGGAATACTACACCGCATTTGCCAACTATCTGGTCGACGTGTGCAAACACTACAAAGACACCTACGGCATAGAATTTCGCACGTTAGAACCCTTCAACGAGCCGAATACTAACTACTGGAGCTGTAACGGAGGCCAGGAAGGTTGCCACTTCTCGCCGTCATCGCAGGTAGAATTTATCAAAGTGCTCTACCCTATTCTGAAAGCATCGGGACTGTCGACCGTTATATCTGCGTCCGACGAAACGAATGTCGGCACATCGATTGGCGAAATTCAAGCATACATCAACGGTGGCGTAATGGACAAAGTTGCGCAATGGAACGTCCACACCTACGGTGGCGACATCGTGGAGCGCTGTAAGTTGGCAAATCTTGTCCGCAGCCAAGGCAAGCGCTTCTGGATGAGCGAAACCGGAAGCGGCGGCAATTGGATTTCGGGCAACTTGAGCCTGGCGCAACGCCTTATCGACGACATTGAATATTTGCGTCCGACGGCATGGGTCGATTGGCAATACGTAGAGGAATGGAACGACCAATGGTGTCTTGTGCAAGGAGAGTTCGACAATCAGTACTATTGGAAAGTGAAGAACTACTATGTTCGTCAGCACTTCAGCAAGTACATCAAGCCGGGCTACACCTTTGTGAGCGCGCTCGACGGTCAAACCGTTGCTGCAATCAATCCGGCGAAAACAGAGCTTGTTATTGTGTCGATTAACAACAGCGACGAAACGGCATATCACTCGGCAGACATCTTGGGATGCCGACCGACAGGAGAGCCCTACGCCTACATCACGACCGGCGACAGCGACGGAAAGACGTTGGCATACGACTTGTCGGGCAAGCGGATTTCATTCACGCTGGAGCCGCAAAGCATCGCAACGATTGTGATGCCGATAATGAAGTATAGCGACGACTACACATGCTTGCCGATTGTCGAAGGTGCTGCGTATGCACTCATTCCGCAATACAACAAGGCGATGCTTCTCTACGGCAGTTTGGGCCACTACAACGGAATTCCGCGCATAGACTACATCAACAACGAAAACACATGGAATTCGACGCACGTATCCGGCAACCAAGTGTGGACTTTCCACCGTCACGGCGACGGATACAAGGTAAAAAGCAGCTATTGGGACGAGTATCTGACCAACAACGACGAATATTGGCTGCACGTAGAATGGTGGAAAGACGACAACAGCCAAGACTTCTACGTAGAGCCGATTTTCGGCAATTTGGTAAAGATTATCAGCAACCGCGACGGCAAGGCTCTCGACCTTCAAGATGAGAAATCAGACCCGGGCACGAATGTCGGTCTATGGGATTACGGTTGGGAGGTTACTAACGGACACCGCAATTGGTATCTGATGCGCTTGCCGGAGAACAGCGAACTCAACGACGTTGAATTGCTCTCGAGCGCGGCACCGTTTAGCGTTGGCACAAGTAGCGGCGCATTGAACGTACGCTGCAGCATACCGACCACGGTTGACGTTTACGGCATCGACGGACGTCGCGTGGCAGCAAAAACCATCGACGCCGCAGGTGCGATTTCGCTGGCAAAAGGTGTTTACATCTACAAAGCGACAGCCGGCAAATGCCAACGAACCGGAAAGGTGATTATTCGATAAGAAAGAATATGGATAAACTAAGAGCAGGCTTTTTCGGAGTCTGCTCTTAGTTTTTCTGAGCTAAAAATATCGCTTATAGAGTTCTTTGTAAGCCGAGGATGCGCGGACGTCGGAGAGCCAACGGTTCAGGCTGTCGGCGAGTTGATGATTGTCTTTCTTGAGCACCCACGATTGGAATTGATTGAAACTCACGGCGGTCGATACGTCGATGTCGGGATAGCGCTTCGCCATAGTCGTGGCAAGTTTTTCGTTGACGACAGCGAATTCGATTTCGCCGGAATTGACCATCAAGAAGAGTTGCTCTTGTCCGTAACGGCGCTCGGTAACGATGTTGATGGTGTCGCCAATCTCGCGGGCAAAGTTGCGGATTCGAGTAACTACGGGCGAGCCGTCGACAACGTAAAGCGTGCGTCCGGCGACGTCGAGTTGCGAGCGAATAGCCACGTTGCCGAGCGAATCGCGCTTCTGCACGAGCACCTGCCGATCGATGTAGATGGAATCGCTAAAAAGGTATTTGTTCTTGAAGTCGGTAGTGGATGGCAATTGCGCAGCCACGATGTCGAACGTACCGTCGTCGAGCAATTCGAGCGACTGTTTGAGGTTGACTATCGGATGCATCTTCACGGGGCGCGCCGCTCTGATTTGGATTAGCGCGAGCAAGTCGTGGTTGAATCCGCCGAGAGTGTCGTCGTACATATACAACGAAAGCGGCGAATATTCGATGGCGACGTTGAGCGTGTCGCCGGTTGCGGCAACGAATTGCGACGTGGCGGCTTGACGAGAGCACCGGTTGAGTATTATCATTGTGGCAACGGTTACTGCCAGGAGCACCAAGTAGAGCCACATTTTCGGGCGGACGAGAAATGGTTTGTACATAATTTTATCAATTTAGCCGAACGACACCGCCGAGCGGTCGGACGTTAGTTGGGGAAATCGACCGACAGACCGAGTTGGAAGCGCGACGGATTCATCGGATGATGGAGCGCACCGAAATAACTGCTGCCGCCGAAGAGTCCTTTGTTTAGATGCGAATAGAGCACGTAGAAACGCACCTTGTAGAGTTTCATATTGGCGTAGGCATTCATAAACGGATAGTTGCCGAGTTTCTTCTCGGTTTGGTTGTAGAACTGCATCGTGGCGGGCTGATATGCCGGAGCGTAGTATTTTGTGTAATAGTTGCAATCGACGCCCAACTGCACGTTCAGCACCTTCGCAATCTTGAAAAGCAAGTACAGGTTTGAATAGATTGCCACCTTGGGGAGCGGCAAAACGGCTTCGTTGGTCGACGTTTGGAAGTTGACCGTGTTGTTCCAGTGCAAAGCGCGGTAGTGCAGATTTTGCTGCAACTGAGCGCTGATGATTTGCACGCTTCCGCCCTCTTGGCGCGGCATGGCGTCGGTGTCGAAATAGACGAAATTTTGCACGTTCTCGACACCGGCTTGGAGGGTTGTTCCGGTGTGAGGCAAATCTATAATACCGCCTACACGGAAACGGCGTTCTTTGCCGAAGTCGTTGCTCCACGCGAAATGGTTCGAGATGTATTGCTGATAGAAATACGGCACTTCGGTGTTTTTGAAGAATCCGGTAGCGCTGATAGTCACGGTGTCGCCGAAGAGTTTGAAATGCGTAGACAGTTCGCCGCTGACGTCAATGTCGCCGGCAACGGAGCCAACGAGTCCGAAACGCGCGGTTGCCTTATAGTTGATGAGAGTGCCTTTTTGTTTAGTCAACTGACCGCCTACCCAAATGTTGTTTTCGTTAAATTTTTGCGCCACCGAAACGCCTTCGGGCAGCGGCGTAAGGTCAACGGGACGGTCGGCGAAAGACAACATACTGTCGGTCGGCTGCTCGAACTTGCGATATTCGTGAGTAGCGAAAGCCGACAAGCCGAATTTGGCATATTTGTTGAATCCTTCGAGAAGCGACACGCCGACTGTATTGCGGATGCGGCTATAGAATGCTTCGTCGTTCGTACCCTCGAGCGAAAGGTAGTTGTTGGCAAAAAACTCTTTGTCGTCGGCGGCTGACTCGTTAAGGAACTTATGCGAATTCTTTTTGTAGTCGAACGTCCAGATGAAACTCGTCACGGGGATGTAGGTCCGCTTAACAGTCGTGTCGTTGATTTGCTCTTCGTGCCAATAGCCGACCTTGTAGCGATGGTTCATCAAAAATTCGGTACCTTTGACGCGATTGAATGCCGACGAAAGGTTGACGGGAATCGTTTTTGCATCGATGTCGGGGTCACCGCCTTGCAGTTCGGCAGGGTCTTCGATGTAGAGGTCGTCAGTGATACCGCCGTTTTCGTGGCTAACGGTGTTGAACGTGTTGAACGAAGCCTGCGCCTCATAGCGGTCGCCGATGTACGAGCCGGAAAGCCCCCAGGTGAAGTTTTTCGCCGCCTGACGGTCGTACCCGCCTTTCGAATAGAGATAGTCGAGAAGTGCGCCGACTTGAATGCGTTTTCCGGCATTTCCGGAGAACACGCCTTTGAGGCGGTCTTGTCCCGACTCTTTGCCGCCACCCCAACTGTAGCCGAGCAGAGTCATAGGCTGGCGAGTGTTGTAGTATACCTGGTCTTCCGCATTGTAAAGCCACGGGCGCAGCACGTCGTCGAACGAAAACGGCGAACGCTCCGGACGATTAAAATAAATTTCGTCGATACCGGCACCACCATAGTTGCCCGTCGCGGCATAGGCATTGCTCACCTGCGACGGAATAAACTCACGGAAGTAGTTATATTGCAGAGTGTCGATGGTCGCCGGCTCGTGCAATCCCAACGGCGGCGCAGCGGTCCACGCATACGACGGCTCAAGGGTTTGCTTCTTTTGCGAATAGGCGGCGAATACCGTTATCGACGCTATTATTATTGTCAGAAATCGTTTCATCGGTGCAAAAGTACGCAAAAACTATGAAATAGAGCCGCACGAAGGCTGCAAAATGATTTATCGATGATAATTTCCTTTATCTTTTATGAGAATTACTTTAAGTCGATTGTCGTTGAGCATCGCGTCGGAGCCGGGGACAAGGAAGAACACGAGCTGCGTTTTGCGGTGCTCCCAGGTGAGCAAATCGATGTTGCGGTCGAGGCGTTCGCTAATCGTCGAGTACCACCATCCGGGGAACGAAATCGCTCGGACATCACCTGAATCTGCCACCGTACGAAGCGTGTCGATACACCGGTTTAGCTCGTCTACCGACAGGTCGGGAGGTGGGGGAAAATCAACATAGTACGACGTATAGAATCCCTCCTGCGTGAACTTACGAAGCGCGGACCGATTGTGACTTTCCACAATCAGACGACTTCGGTCAACGTCGTAGCACTTTGTCAGGCGAGTAAGTTCAGCGAACACGGAGTCGAGGTTTGCCGACGTCAGATTCTTCACGTCGAGCCACATTTTTCCCTCGCGACGAGCGAAAAATTCGAAATATTCTTCAAGGTTTAGGCCCGAACGATGTTTCGAGGTCGTGCGTAACGTCGAACACCGAATCGCGGAAACACACATCGACTTCGATGTTCATATAGTCGCCGTATTTCTCCTTGAGTTTCTCAATCGAATTGCAACGATGCAGCCAAATTTTGTCCTTGTGCTTGCCCACCTCGGAAGATGCTGAATCGTAATAGACGACACCGGCAACCAGCAAAGCCACTACCGTAGCAAAGCCAATCATTCTCGATGTACGGTCACTCATCATATTGCTCAAGATAAGCCTCGCAAGCGGCACACAATTCGTCGTACCACTCTTTGCCGAATCGGCGAGTTAGCGGACCGGCAAGGAATTGATAGAGGCGAATGCCCTTTTTGCGACCGAGCACTTGCGCAGCCTTGCAAATTTTCCACTTATGATAGTTCACCGCCGAAAAATCGGGATAGTCCGTAATCCGCACGGGATAGAGATGACACGAAATCGGCTTATAGAAGTCTATACGCCCCTCGCGATAAGCCTTTTCGATGGCGCAATAGCACATACCGTTTTTGCCGTAGCAGGTAAAGACGCAATTTTTGCCGTCGACAATCGACGTTACCAAGTCGCCGTCGCTGTCGATGTACCCCACCCCCGACTCTTCGATAACTCGCTGAGCAGCGGGCAAAAGGTCGTCCCAAACGGCGGGCAGTATTTCCTTGAGTTTGTCGTATTCAGCACGAGTAATAGGCGCTCCGGCATCGCCCTCGATGCAGCACTCGCCGAGGCACGCATCAAGGTCGCAACAAAAGAATTGCTCTATCAAGTCGAGCGAAACAAGAGTGTTACGTATTTCGAGCATAACGGTATGTTCTGTAGAATGTTCGGTCACTTATTGACAACATTAATCGGTTTATTTTCAATGAAAGCGCAGATATTTTGCGCGGCAATAGCCATCAATCGACGGCGCGCCTCAACAGTTGCCCAAGCAATGTGAGGAGTGATATACGCTCGCTCGACGTTCAGCAACGGGTTGTCGGCAGCAGGAGGCTCTGACGAAAGCACATCGGCGGCATAAGCGGCAATACGTCCGCTACGGAGCGCATCAGCCACGTCGGCTTCGGCAACGAGCGGACCGCGTCCGGTGTTGATAACGATAACGCCGGGGCGCATCAAGGCTATCGTGCGAGCATTAATAATCTCGCGCGTCGACTCCGTCAACGGGCAGTGCAGACTGATTACGTCAGCCTCCGCCATCAACCTGTCGCGGTCGACGGGCACGATTCCGTCGGGCAAAACGTCGGCGGTTTTCGACGTCATAGCAATCACTTTCATACCGAAAGCAAGCGCAATCCGTGCCGTAGCCATACCTGTATTGCCCAGCCCTACGATGCCCAACGTCTTGCCTGCCAGTTCCGTAAGACCGGCGTCATAATAACAGAAGTCGCGCGACTCGGGCCACCGCCCTATTTCGGCGCTATAGCGTGCCACCGAATTTGTAATGTTAAGCAGATGAGCGAAAACCATCTGTGCCACCGATGCCGTGCTGTAAGCCGGAATGTTAGTCACAACTATGCCACGCCGACGCGCAGCCTCGATGTCGACAACATTATAGCCCGTAGCGAGCACACCGACGTAGCGCAATGCCGAAAGGCGCTCCATAACGTCGTCGGTAATCATCACCTTGTTGGTCAACACAATCTCCGCACCCGTTGCACGCTCGACCACCTCATCGGCAGTCGCCGTACGGTCGTAGACAGTGCATTCGCCCAAACTACGTACGGCATCCCAGCTCAAATCGCCGGGATTGAGCGTATATCCGTCGAGGACACAAATCTTCATCGTCCGTTCGGATTAAAAAAGATACGACACACCCAACGTCAAATAGAAGTCGTCGAAATGATTGACATACTGATATTTAGCCTCAGCGCCTATCGACCACGTATTGTTGATGTCATACGCAAATCCCGCGCCGACATTCAAGCCGATATTGTTATGGTCTTTGCAGTGGAAATACAGCGGACCGGCAAGCGGATAAATCGAGAACGACTTAGGCAACTCGAAGCGATAACGGAAGTCGCCATCGATAGTCAACGCATTTTCCGAGTCGAAATAATAGTTGAACGAAGGTGCAAATTCGAAATTCGCCGGCAAGTTAAACGACATCCCCAAACCAAGACCGAAATCGCTACGCAAGTTCGCCTTCAAGTCCAGCGAACGGAATCCCATAGCCGACGCACTCACACTCGCCACCAACAGTGACACTATCAATAAAATTCTTTTCATAGCCTATTACATTTAATTATAAAAATAATTACAATACAATCATAAAACAAAAGTAATAAAGAAAGAGGAAAAAACCAAATTTCAACAGAGGAAAAAGACATAAATAAGGAATGGTTTATGCGGCATATTTGATATTATAGATTTTTGAAAGTCACAGTAACAAGAACAGTAAAGTTGTAAAATACAGACCAAATCTGCAAAATCTGCAAAATCGACCCATACTTATAACATTTTTGGCAAAACATTTCTGATTTTGCCAAAAATGTTATGTTTTTTGCGAACAAATACTACAGAGAATCAATGTCTATAAGTTCTGAAATAATAAATTTTGCGGCATTCAGAACAAATCCTTTCTCAAAAAAGGATCTTCTGAAATTCTTTAAAGCAGGTACGGAAGAGGTATCTGCCGAGACAGTTAATGTCTTATTGGACAGACTTGTAGAGGGAGGCAAATTGGCAAAGATTGGTCGCGGATTGTTCTCTTTCTCAGGCAACATCAAACCACCATATATTTATAAACAAAGTGAAGCGGAAATCGAAATGGCATCAGACTTAAAGAGAATGTTTCCATTCGTAACCTGTTGTGTTTGGAAAGCCAACGCAATTACGCCATTCATGCAGCACATACCTTCTATGTCATTCGTTTTAGTAGATGTTGAACGTATTGCTATGGATGCTGTATTTCAACATCTACAAAGAAAATACCCCAAAAGTATGATTCTGCTCAACCCCACTCGTAGAGATTGTGACCGTTATCTAAATATGGATAATATAATTG
Source organism: Bacteroidales bacterium (assembly GCA_029224905.1). Taxonomy (GTDB): domain Bacteria; phylum Bacteroidota; class Bacteroidia; order Bacteroidales; family Muribaculaceae; genus Limisoma. Next base: position 29,901 of record JAQXVL010000032.1, on the reverse strand, counting down.
TGGTGCGACCATTGATTGCAGAAGCCCCTTTGTCGACATACCGAGGAATGTATATTCCGAGCATCGAAAAAATATTAGTTGACATCGTTTGTGATATTGAATTCGATTATGTCTGCGGTGCTGAACTTAGCCATATATATGATAACGCATTAGAGTCGGTGAATGTCAATCAGAAAAAAACTATTGCGCTACTCATCGCGACGAAATAGGAAAGATAGAATTAAACAAATACTAAACCTCCAAATACCATGATACATCCGGATAGCAGAACACTCTCTTGGATTCAGGAAGTGGCAGACAAACTTAACCTGCATTATTCATAATGTTCCTACTGCAAGGACTAACTGACAACACCTTAGCGCAATGCTCGCTCTTCCTCTTTAAAGGTAGGATTTACTACATTCTGCATCGTCATCGCTGTGCTCACGCTAATGCATCGCCATTTAGCCCTTTCGTAACGTAACAGTATGAATAATGCAGGTTAAAAGGCTTCTTTTCGGGCAACTCTGCGCTTGAAAAGAAGCCTTATCTATCAATCTCTTTTTACACGAAGTTGAGTATCGTCCTGAGCCTGTTTTGTACTTTGTTGAGCACGCATGCTGTGTCTTGGCTGTTTTTGTCTTTGTTGTTTTCAAGTAGGTTGATGGCTTGTTTTATCAGTTTGCAATCTTCTATCGATAGCGGCATGTCGGTGATGGAGTAATCTGGGTCGGCATATCTGTAGTAGATTCTGTCGTAGACTTCTATCGGCGCATTATAGCCGAGTTTGTCGGACCGCATAATCTGTATGTCCATCTGAACTGTCCTTGAGCATACTCCTTTGGTGATGCCTTCCGTGTCGTAGAGAGCATCACAACAGGCATCGACCAGGTCGTCGAGTGTCCATCTTCTGTATCTGTTTCTCAGACAGTTGTCGATTGTTTTATACCTTATCAAGGCGTTTTTATTTGCAGGCATAGTTGTTTCTTTTTTTAGTGTAAAAAATAAGTTGGAATTTCCCGGCAAGGAAGCTCCAACTATCTAATGTTGTATTTCTCGATGTGTGATTTCTAAAAATCGCTAAAGAAATAACTATGCGAATGATAACTGTTGAATCCTATGCCGTTGGTAGACGATGTACGCGCAAAGCTGAATAGCACAAAGCGTCGACTGCTCTGTGCAAAACTTCGTTGTGCTATGCGTATGTTGCGTATCATTCCGTATAGGATTTTGTAATTTGCGGGCAAAGTTAATCTATTTGTACGAAATCTTTTTGCGTAGCGATGAAAATTTTCCGACTTTTTTTGAGTATAACTATTTTTCAGGCGGATGGCGATAGCGAGCACCCCATCTTGCGGCGGGGCGAGATGGGGTGTTGATGCTCGATTACGCCGCTATCGGATGACGATTTTTTGTTCCGATTGTCGGTTTATGAGTGTGCGACTGAATGCAAAAAAGGTGCACCGCGATATGAAGTGCACCTTTTTTATATATGGAAAAAGATTATGCTAATTAGATGTTGGCAACGTTGTAGTTAGCAAATTCTTTGTCGACAGCAGCTTTAGCCTTGAGCGAAGAGTCGAGGCTTGCAGCTTTGCGGAGGTTAGCATAAACGCCTTGTTCGTTACCTGTGCGAGCTGCTACAACTGCCATCATGTAGTAAGTAGTAGCGTTCGGGTTCTTAACGGCGTTGAGAGTAGCTTGAGCCTTGCTGTAGTCGTTAACGAGGATTTGAGCAAGAGCTGCGTTGTTAGTCTTAGAGTCGCCAAATGCTTTAGCAGCAGTTTGGTAGTCGCCTTTCTTGATGTAGTAAACGCCCATAGCGTCGTTGAGGCCGTCAACACCGGCTGCGCTACCGAATGCTTCGCGAGCACCTTCGTAGTCTTTGTTGAGCATCTTGATGAGACCGAGGTTCATCTTAGCTTCGTTGCTGCTCGGGTTGAGTTTCGCTGCTTTCTCGAAGTTAGCCTTAGCTGCGTCGTATTCGCCGTTAACGAATTGAGCCTTACCGAGGTTGTTAACTGTGCGGTAGTCGTTCGGATAAAGTTTTGCAGCTTCTTTGTAGATAGCTTCTTTCTCTTTGTTGTCGTTAGTCAAAGTAGCGCAGTAGAGAAGTTCGTCGACAGAAAGCTTGGAAGCGTCGTTCTTGAATTGCGCTTTGATTTCGTCGTCGCTGCGACCGATAGTGTTAATCGACGCTGTGATACGAGAGTAACGAAGTTGCGGAAGGATTTCTTCTTTGAGTTGGTCGAAAACAGAAGAAAGGTTGCGGATTTCTTTTTCTCTCACTTCGGGGTCTTTGTACATTGAAAGAACGCTGAGGATGAGGTCTTTGTCTTGGATGTTGCTTTGCGAAACGAGTTTCTGGAAGCCTTCCCAGTCTTGCGGAGTAAACTCAGAAGTGAGTTTGCCGAAGTTAGCAACCTCGTCTTTTTTGAGGTTCTTTTCCATGTATTTGAGAGTAGATTGCTCACGCTTTTCAGACAACTTGGTGTTGAATTCTACACCACCTTCAGGAGAAGCGAACGAAGAAATGTGGATGCCTTCAACTTCTTTGTTGTCGGTAGCGGCAGCGTCTTTCACAGTGCTGTTGAGGCTCTTAACGCCATCTTCGCGTTTGAGCTCGGTAGCACGGATGTCAGCTTTGTTGACAAGGAACATGATGTCGGCATCAACTTTATCGTTGATGATGCGTTGATATTTGTCGGCAGCAGCAGCCGGGTCAACAGTGCCTGCACCTGCGAGAGTAGCGGTTGCGTTAACACCTTCGCCGACTTTTACGCGCGGAAGAGCATAAGTTTTGTTACCTTGAACAACGTTGAAGTTGAGGTAGAGGTCGCTCTTCATCATAGCGGGGTCGTAAACCCAGTTTGCCGGGATTGTGAAAGTACCGCCGTTAGCGTAGCTCACTGTCGGAGCGTTGCCTTTAACTTTTTCGCCTTGGAAAGTGCTTGATTGAGCAGCTACAGAGTCGTTACCGAACACGAGGTAAGGAGTAACAGTAACTTGAGCATTTTTCTTGAAGAATTTTTGCGGAACGTTAGCGGTGATTGTTGCCGGAACGTTATCGCCTACTACTTCAAGCGGAGTCGGGTTTGTTGTAAAATAGTCAGATGCGAACGGACCCATCTTCTTGTTACAACCGGTCAGTGCGACTGCGCCAACCATCAGAAACATACCAATCTTTTTGTTCATAATTTTATTTGTTAAAGTTGTTTGTTGTCGTTAATATGGAGTCAAACAGTATCTACCTATTTTGACCTATACAAAGGTATAACTTTCCAAACGAATTTACAACTATTTTTTTGATTATTAATACTAAAATGGCATAAATAAAGTATAAAGTGTCGGTTTGCAGGCGAAAACCGGGATGCTTGCGAAAAGCAAAAGCGCGGCGAATGAGTGTTCGCCACGCTTTATGCGTTTATGAATATCTAAATGTATGAAACGATTTAGAGTTTCGGACCTGCAGCAACGAGTGCCTTACCTGCTTCGTTACCTTCGAATTTAGCGAAGTTCTTGATGAAGCGAGCAGCGAGGTCTTTAGCTTTCTCTTCCCACTTGCAAGCGCAGTCGTAAGTGTCGCGCGGGTCGAGGATGTTGGTGTCGACGCCGGGGAGTTCTGTCGGAACTACGAAGTTGAAGTAAGGAATAGTCTTTGTCGGAGCTTTGTCGATAGAACCGTCGAGGATAGCGTCGATGATACCACGAGTGTCGCGGATAGAGATACGCTTGCCTGTGCCGTTCCAACCTGTGTTAACGAGGTATGCTTTAGCACCAACCTTTTCCATACGTTTCACGAGTTCTTCAGCATATTTTGTCGGGTGCAACGAAAGGAATGCTGCGCCGAAGCAAGCCGAGAATGTCGGAGTCGGTTCAGTGATACCACGTTCTGTGCCCGCGAGTTTTGCAGTAAAGCCCGAGAGGAAGTAGTATTTTGTTTGCTCAGAGTCGAGAATCGAAACCGGAGGAAGTACGCCGAAAGCATCAGCCGAAAGGAAGATAACTTGGTGAGCGTGCGGACCTTTCGAAACCGGCTTAACAACGTTTTCGATGTGGTTAATCGGGTAAGAAACACGAGTGTTTTCAGTTACGCTCTTGTCAGCGAAGTCGATTTTGCCGTTAGCGTCAACAGTAACGTTTTCGAGCAAAGCGTTGCGCTTGATAGCGTTGTAGATATCCGGTTCGCTTTCTTTGTCAAGGTTGATAACCTTAGCGTAGCAACCGCCTTCGTAGTTGAACACACCTTCATCGTCCCAGCCGTGTTCGTCGTCGCCGATGAGCAAGCGTTTCGGGTCGGTAGAAAGAGTAGTTTTACCTGTACCTGAAAGACCGAAGAAGATAGCAGAGTCGGTACCTTCCTTGTTAGTGTTAGCCGAGCAGTGCATAGAAGCGATACCGCGAAGAGGATTGTAGTAGTTCATGATAGAGAACATACCCTTCTTCATTTCACCACCATACCAAGTGTTGATAATGATTTGCTCTTTCGAAGTAAGGTTGAACACACAAGCGGTTTCCGAGTTCAAGCCGAGTTCTTTGTAGTTTTCAACTTTAGCCTTCGAAGCGTTGTAAACCACGAAATCAGGTTCGCCGTAGTTAGCGAGTTCCTCAGCAGTCGGACGGATGAACATGTTTGTTACGAAGTGAGCTTGCCAAGCAACCTCAACGATGAAACGCACTTTAAGACGAGTAGCGGGGTTAGCGCCGCAGAAAGCATCGACAACGTAGAGTTTCTTGTTAGAGAGCTCTTTTTGAGCGATTTTCTTCAACTCAGCCCAAGTAGCTTCAGTAACAGGCTTGTTGTCGTTTTTATATTCGTCGGAAGTCCACCAGATGGTGTTTTCGCTTGTTGCGTCTTTTACGAAGAATTTGTCTTTAGGAGAACGTCCGGTGTAGATGCCGGTCATTACGTTTACTGCGCCAAGCTCTGTCTCTTGACCTTTTTCGTAGCCTTCGAGAGCAGGATTGGTTTCATCTTTAAACAGTTGCTCGTAAGATGGGTTGTGCAAAATTTCGGTTGCACCTGTGATACCATACTTTGTTAAATCGAGTGTACTCATTTTCGATAGATTATAAATAGTGAATGTTAAAATATCAAACCTTAAAAACTGTGGCAAAATTACAACATTTTTCCGATATAACAATGAATTGTGGAAAAATTTCCTTATTAAAAAATATTAATAAGGCTGCAGCCACAAAATCGCCTCATCTTTTGGAGATATAACACCCAAATCGCACGAATTGTTCAGCGAGCAAAACATCTGCCTCGATGGGGGCTAATCTACTCGGACATAGCGGACGGTGAGTCCGGTGGGACAGCCGGCGGTGGCGGCGAGGGAGGCTGAGGTATTAGAAATCCGACGTGCGATTATGCGCTCGACATCGGCTCCAAAAAAAAATTCATTTTAACATACAATTTTCAGAAAAATTTATATCTTTGGGTGCTGTTAGTCGAGACGGGACTCGGCAAACGGCGAGAATTTTGAAACACAATAGATACTCAAACTTAAACAAATGAAGACTAAGAAACACCTCCTTGCCGCATTGGCACTTACCGTAGCGCTCGGCGTAGCCGCACAAAGCGCTGTTCAAAAGAGTATGCTTGAAAGTTTTGTCAAGTACGCCGCAATCGACAGCCAGTCGCACGACGACAGCATCTGCACACAGGGTCAGCGCAAAATGGCATTGGCGCTGAAGGCAGACATCGAAGAAGCGGTTTCGCGGTCGAAAGTCGCAGGAGTCGACGTTCGCCTCTCCGACGAAACGTACCTCTACGTCACGATTCCGGCAAACACAAAAAAGTCGTGTCCGTCGATGGGCATCAGTTGTCACCTTGACGTCACTCCGGAACAGCTCGGCACAAATATTCGTCCGATAGTCGACACGCGCAACGGCCACACAATTGTGCGCACCGACGGCACAACGCTGCTCGGCGCCGACGACAAATGCGGCTGCACGATAGCCGTACAACTTATTCGCACCCTGCTGACCGACAAGTCGATAAAGCACGGCGTTATGCAATTTGCGTTCTGCCCTAACGAGGACGTCGGGCGCGCAGCAGATGCTATCGACTCGACAATTTTTTCGCCCGACATACTGTTTGACCTCGATGGCGAGGGCGACTGCGACGTGACCGACAGCAATTTCACCGCCCGCAGATTTGACGTGCGCTTTATCGGCAAGGATGCCCACCCGGGCAACGCGAAAGCAGAAGGCTTTGGCGACGCCATAGCTGCCGCAGCGACGTTCATTGCCGACATCCCCGTGGAATATCGCCCGGAGAATACAGAAGGAACGCAAGGCTATATCCATCCTTGGAATTTCGAGCAGAAGCCCAAGCAGATGGACGTAACGGTTATGACTCGCGTACGCTATTTCGACAAAGCGGAAGGCGAATTGTTCGACCGTCTGCTCAAGGAAGCACTTGCCGACGTCGCTCGAAAGCACCCCAACGTGCGCCATGAGATTCTCGTCGACAAAATGCAATACGAAAACGTAGCCTACACACTCTATCCCGGCATAAAGGACGTGGTTCTGTCGGCGGCAGCGAAAATAGGTAAAGAAATAAAGTTTGTGCCTGAACGCGGAGGCACAACAGCGTCGATGTTTGCCGTGAAAGGCCTCAAAGGCGGCATGTGCGTCTTCACCGGACAACACAAAGTACACACCACCAACGAATACGCCGACTTGCAAGAGATGGAAGAAGCCTACACCCTCATGCTCGAAATCATCAAACAAGTTGCAACGCTGAAATAGCATTTACCTTCCCATATCAATGACAAGTTGCAATAATGTCAAAAAAAAAGAAATCAAAACAAGAATCTATAGAACTAGCTGCTCAATCCGGGGCTGCACATGAGGTTATTGAATGCTATGGAAACGCATCCAAACAACACTATGTTGCATATACCGGAAAAGACAATGAAGTGGGCAAAACTCTTAAGCGAGGATTAAAGAAAACCTCTGAAAGCAAAGTCAATCCTGAATATAGGAATCAGAACTTGAAGCAACAAGCAGGTTATGCTGCAGAAGACAAGTATACTGCAAGGCAAAATGCCGAAAAAATAATAAAAGGCGAAAAAACAAGATATTCTCGCACTGATGATATAGGAAGAGTCAACGATCCTATTTATGACCATGTTTTACTTGATGGAGAAGGTATTGTGATTCCTGGTACTGGAGAACAAATGAAATTTGTTGGAAGCAATCCTAAAACTTGCCTGACAAGACTCGAAAGTAAAGAGTTCCAAAAATATCTTGATGCCGATGCTACTATTACTGTACCTAGTGATTATTATGATGGTATTATCCGAGAAGCAAACAAACGAATTCAAACATTAAAGAAACAACTTGCAATAGCAAAAGATAATGGCAACACTGAACTTGCAGATTCTCTCTTAAAAAAGATTGAAAAGGATCAGAAAATCAAAGATAGTGTTAAGAATAGTGGTATATCCAATGAAGAAGCTATTTTTGCTCGACTTCATCCTAAACAATCTACAGCCAAAGATATTGCCAAAATATCACATCGCGCAGGTGTGGAACAAGCAAAAATAGGCACATTAATAGTAGGCGGTATATCTTTGATTAGAAATGTGGTAGCCGTTTCAAAAGGAGAAAAGGATGCTACAAAAGCAGCAAAAGATTTTATAAGAGATACTGGAGCTGGTGCTGTAATAGCATATGCGACTGCTTTTGCAGGATCTGCTATCAAAGGTGCAATGCAAAATGCAGGCAAGTCAACCATTAGGACCTTATCAAAGAGCAATGCTCCTGCAATGATAGTCACATCTGCAATTGATGTTTCTAAATCACTAATTAGCTATGCAAAAGGAGATATTTCAGGAACTGATTGCTTAGTAGAAATTGGAGAAAAGGGGGCAAGCAATATAAGTGCAGCAATGTTTGCTGTTGCCGGTCAAGCAGTAATCCCAATACCTGTTGTTGGAGCTATGGTTGGTTCTATAATAGGTTATGCCTTAAGTTCAGCATTCTATAATACACTTACTACATCACTGAAGGATGCTCAAATAGCTCATAACGAGAGAGTGCGTATAGAACGAGTATGTTCAGAGTCAATTGCTCTGATTAAACAATATAGAGCAGAGATGAATACCATCGCACAAAAGTATTTGAGCCATCTCAAAATGGTATTCAATGATGCATTCTCACAAATGGACAATGCTTTCATAACAGATGATATTGATGAATTCATTGGAGGAGCTAACAAGATTACAGTAACTTTAGGTGGTTCGACTCAATTCTCCGACATGAACGAATTTAACAACTTTATGAATTCAGAAGAAAATTTTAACCTTTAAAAGATATTATATATGCCACTACCATTAATTTTCATCGTTATAGCTGCGGCAACCGGACTTACCGGAGTTGGAAAGACAGTAAAAGCAGTTGCTGATACCCATGATGCTAATAAGACCAACGAGAAAGCCAATGACATTGTCAATTGTGCAAAAAACCGTCTTAACATAGCCAGAAAAGAATGTGGAAATGATTTGAAAAAACTTGGAAAAACAAAGGTTAACATACTTAATTCAAGTATTAATAACTTTGTTCGTTCTTTTGGCACACTAAAAAATGTCAATTTTCAAGGTTCCACAGGTTTGGATGAAATGGGCAGAATATGTATAGACAGTAAAGAATTTGAAGAACTCAAAGGCTTAGGAGATTTTGCAACAAGTATAGCTGGTGGTATTGCAGCTGGTGCCATGGGGGGAGCATTAACAGCCTTTGGAGCTTATAGTGCCGCCGGCACATTTGCTGCTGCTTCTACAGGAACTGCAATATCAACATTGAGCGGTGCAGCTGCCACAAATGCCACATTAGCATTCTTTGGCGGCGGTTCACTTGCAGCAGGAGGTTTAGGAGTTGCAGGAGGAACATTGATACTTGGCAGTTTAGTTGCCGGTCCTGCTCTTGCTATAATGGGATTTATTGTTGATGCTAAGGCAAGTGCTGCTAAGGAAGAAGCCTACTCTAATTTAGCAAAGGCTCGCAAAATTTCAGCAGAATTAGGTGCTGCGTCCGACATGTGTTACGCAATCTCAAAAAAATGTAATATGTTCGTAGATTTGCTCAAAAAATTGGATTGCTATTTCAAACCTCTTATTATAAAACTTAATGAAGCAATTGCTGAGCACGGAACTAACTATGACAAATTCAATCAAGAGCAGAAACAGGCTACTGCTGCAGCTGCAAGTCTAGCTAAAGCAATTAAAACCGTTCTTGATACTCCAATTCTTGATCTTGAAGGAAACATAACTTATGAATCTGGCCAAGTACTTAAACTGATAAAACCGGAAGAAATTTCAAAAAGTATGCATGATACAACTTCCGTCCAAACATCAAATGCCAAATATAGGAGTTCCAATGTAAGTGGAACACCTGAATTAACCTTAGCAACTATTTTAAGGAAGTGTCAATACGATGTCTCAAATATACGTCATTTTGAATATTCAGAAAAATTCGCACGATTTAATTGGGATAAATTAATTTCACTGGTAAACATTTCATACGGAATGAACTGCACCATTGAAGAGTATAAATCTCATATATCGGCTATTGGAGAAAAAGGAAAATTTCATGTTATTGAAGTATCTAATGCCTTAGGTAAATTCATTAAAACCTACCAAATCTCGCTTATTGTAGAGGCTTGCCTTATTCATCATTCCGCAGATTTACAGGAAAATGATGTTAATTGGGATAAACTCATTTCAAAGATTTCAAATATCTATGGTGTTTCTTTGGTTAAATCGCAACTATTCTGCCCTGGGAAGAATAAACCCGAAGATATTCTAAAACGAATCAATCTAAAAATTTGTGAAAGTGAGAGCTATCACAAAGATGTTTTCTTCACCGCATCAAAATTCAAGAAATTAATGTTGAAATAATTAGTTTAATTAAACACCACCAACGAATACGCCGACTTGCAAGAGATGGAAGAAGCCTACACCCTCATGCTCGAAATCATCAAACAAGTTGCAACGCTGAAATAGCAGAATCCATAAAAAAGGTAATATTCCCCGAAATTCGTATAACGCGGATTTCGGGGTTTTGGCGTAGTTTTGCCGTCGAAATCAAACATTTATTTGTATGAAGATTGTATTATCTATAATTATGGTGATTATGACAGCAATGACAACTAATGCAAAATCCGTGCAAAACGAGGCAACGAATGGCTCGAGCCGGTCAGTGACGAAGATTATAACAAAATTAACGCACGATGAAACGTATAAAAATCGCATTATTGGCAGTGCTGACTATGATAGCAGCCTCAGCCTGTTCGCAAAATAAGAATGACAATATGGAAAAGAAAGTTTTAGTAGTCTATTTCTCAGCCACCGGCACAACCCGACATGCAGCTGAGCAGTTGGCAAAAGCAGCAAAGGCAGACCTTTGCGAAATTGTGCCCGAGCAACCATACACGAGTGACGACCTCAACTGGCACAATCCGCAGTCGCGCAGTTCGGTAGAGATGAACGACCCGGAGTCGCGCCCGGCAATCAAAGCCGTCGCTGTCGACGTCAAAGCCTACGACGTGGTCTTCCTCGGCTACCCCATTTGGTGGGACCTTGCACCGAGAGCAGTCAACACGTTCATCGAAAGTACCGATTTGTCCGGCAAGACCGTTATCCCGTTCGCCACGTCGGGCGGCAGCAGCATCACAGGCAGTGTGTCGGCTCTGAAGCGGACCTATCCCGCACTGACGTGGCAACAAGGACGACTGCTAAACCACGCCGATGAGAAAAGCATCCGAGCCCTAGTTAACGAATTGCCGTAGCGCCCGCCGCTGCACCTTCGAAATAATCCAACCGGCAAGGATTTACCAAAACTACGAAACAATTCCTAAAAAATTACTATATTTGCAACAGAATTGTCGACAAGGCATAATGTAGTAAGAATCAATAACAGGAATCAAAATCGAAAGAGATGGCAAAATCATCAGTCAACATCCCCAAAGTATACGTAATGCACGTCAAAAAGGGCTACGAACAGCGCGAATTGCATATGCAAAAAATGCTCGATAAGATGAATATTCCTTTCGAATTCATCCTCGACGGCGACATTGCAGACCTTACGCCCGAATTTATCAGGAAATACTTCAAAGGGAATATGGCTACAGCATCTCCGGGAACATCGTGCGCCGCAAAGCATATCATAACCTATCTCGACATGATAGAACACGGCATATCCGAGGCGCTAATCTTAGAGGACGACATTATGCTTCATAAGGATTTTGTCGTCAAGTTCAACCAAAGCATTGACGAAATTCACAGCATTGCCGAGTCGGAAAAACGACCGATTATGATATCCTACGAAGATACCCGCCTGCGGTTCATTCCTCGAAGCCAACGCAAGCCCGGAAAATTGGTCTATCCGGGGAAATGCGACCGCATGACAGGTGCCTACTACATAAACCTCTGCGCGGCACAACAAATTGTCGACTTTGCGACCAATAACGGGATGGACCAACCTATCGACATCACGCACAACATTCTCCTTAAACAAAAGACGCTCGACTACTACTGGATACACCCCACGATAGCCACACAAGGAAGCCACATTGGAACATTCTCTTCAGCTATAAACTTCCAAAAAGGCGCCTTTACCAATCTCTCATTCCGTTTACAACGATTCTACAAACTTTTACTCTACGAATTCCGATAGCAGCCTTGCGTCGTGGCACTAACAAACTCTAATAAAACTTCGCGACGACCTTGTCGAGCTGTCCGACATAATAGAACGGAAGGTTTATCAAGCGGAACGGCTTATTGTCGGGCGACGGAGTAGCAATGTCTTGTATCGACAGTGGACCGCTCCAGATTCTGACAGCAACCACACGGCGGTCACTGCAGTTGACAAACGAATGCAACGAGCGCAGATGAGAGCTGGTCCCTGCCTTGACCTCTATGGGAATGATATCACTTCCCTCTTGCCACACGAAATCGACCTCGGCAGTCGAACCTTTCTTATCTCTAATCCAGAAGAATTGCCGCTTGCGGATAGGTGGGGAGGCTACTGATAATCAACCCAATGAGCTAAATTGTATAGATTTTGCTCATTGGCAATGCTAAGTTGGAGACTTTGCAATCGGAAAACCAACGCCAACTCGGTCGCGGCAAGCCGCTACCCTACTTTGTTGATATTCAAACAAGTAGACATATCAACACTGCGCGGACATCCATAGGGTCGCACCAATATGCTTGCCGCTTGCTCGAAGGTCGACCGATGCTTTGTGCTGTCGATGAACAATGTCGAAGTTGCCAACGGCGTAACCTATCTGCCTTTATACATGACTTCACTGCTCTATCCTGCATTATCCATACTATTCCTACTGCAAGGACTAACTGACAACACCTTAGCGCAATGCTCGCTCTTCCTCTTTAAAGGTAGGATTTACTACATTTTACATCGTCATCGCTGTGCTCACGCTAATGCGTCGCCATTTAGCCCTTTCGTGACGGAACAGTATGAATAATGCAGGCTAATATGCGCAATTTGGCACATTTGCGACAATAATTTGAACAAGACAGGGTATTGTTGCGGCGTATTTTGCATAAATTTGCTATGTTAATCTTAACGTACACAATTTATGAGGAAAATACTTCTTACAATAGTGGCAAGCATGGCGATGGCAACAGGCGCACAAGCGGCTGTTGTCGACAATCTGCGATGCGAATATGCCACAACGCCGTTGGGCATCGACTGCCCGCATCCGCTGTTGAGTTGGCAAATGAAGAGCGACGAGCGCAACGCTGCGCAAAGCGCCTGGCAAGTGATGGTGGCAAGCAGCAAAGAATTGCTCGACGCCGACAGCCCGGACCTGTGGGACAGCGGACGTCGCACCGGCAACTCGGTAACGACTGAATACGACGGCAAAGCGTTGCAGTCGTTCAGCCGCTGCTATTGGAAAGTTCGCATCTGGGACGAAAAAGGAAACACTTCGCGCTGGAGCACGACGGCTCAGTGGGCAATGGGCGCACTCGATGCGTCCGACTGGGCGCCGGCTCGTTGGATTTCGGCGAAGCCCGATTCGGTATGGCGCGAGCAGTGGAGGCAGCAAAAGGCGTGGGAAAAAGACCGCGAAAAACTCGACTGGCCGCTATTCAACGGCATGAACAAGACAATTTGGGACATCGCCGAGATGACCAAACCTGCCTACGACCCGTCGCCGCTCATGCGAAAATCGTTCGCCGTTACGGCTGAGCCTGTAAGGGCGATGCTCTACGTCACCGGCTTGGGCTACTACGAGGCGTTCGTCAACGGGCAGCGCGTCGGCGACCATGTACTCGACCCGGGATGGACTTACTACAACAAGCACACAGCCTACTCGGTCTACGACGTGTCGACAATGCTACGCCGTGGCGATAACGCCATCGGAATGATGATAGGTCGCGGACAGTATAATCCTCTAAGTAACGACATTTGGCGACTGAACCAAAGCGAATGGGTGGGACAGCCCAAGGCGCTGGCGCTGCTTCGCATCGAATATGCCGACGGCTCGGTGAGCGAGATAGGCACCGACGGCTCGTGGCGCATCGCCGCCGGACCGATTGTCTACGACGACACACGCCTGGGCGAAATCTACGACGCTCGGCAGGAGAACGAAGGCTGGAACTGCACACGATTCGACGACTCGGCATGGACGCCCGCTGTGGAAGTCGATTGGAACGCCAAACTGAAATATCAAGTACAACCGCCGATTCGACGGTTTGCAGGAATTAAACCCGTAAAAACCATCGTACGCAACTCGAAGGAAACCGTCTACGATATGGGCAAAAACCTTGCCGGCTGGGCGCGAGTGAAGGTCGAAGGGCAACGCGGACAGCGCGTTATGGTTGAATATTGCGAAGTGGTCAGCGACACGCTGTTGGTGCCGTGGTTGCCCGACTATCGGCGCTCATTTCCGATGGATGTGGAAGAATATGCCCGGTTCTACGACAGCGAAATGCGCGTAAGGCAGCAGAACGGCTACATCCTCAAGGGAGATGCCGACGGCGAGACTTTTGAATGCCATTTCTCATACAAGGGATTCCAATATGTGCGCATTACCGCCGACGAGGGCGTGAAAGTGCTCGGCGTGGAAAGCATTCCCGTGCACACCGATTTGCAGAGCGCCGGCTCGTTTGAATGCAGCGACGATGCCATCAACCAACTGCAACGCAACAGCACAAACTCGATGTTCAGCAACTTTATGAGCATCCCCACCGACTGTCCGCACCGCGAAAAGCAAGGCTGGACAGCCGACGCATTTATCGCTGCCGAAGCGGCAATGTACAACTTCGACATGGCAAACTTCTACCGCAACTGGTTGCGTTGTCTTGTCGATTCGGAAAGTCCCGACGGCTCGCTGCCGACAGTGGCTCCCAGCACAAACTACGACATCAACAGTTCTACCACGTGGCCATCGGCTCTGATGCACGTGTCGAGCGACCTCTACAAGCACTACGCCGAACTGCGTCCCGCTCGGGAGCACATGGGCTGCATGAAGAGATTCCTGCTCAACAGTTCAAAACGCACCCTCAATGGCAATCCACGGATAATCAACGATGTGCTCGGCGACTGGGTGTCGCCCACATACGACAAACCGGGCTTCACCATGGCACCACCGGAAGGCACGCCTTACTATGGCACGGCATCGCACGCTTACTGCCTCCGCGCCACCTCGGAATTGGCTCGCCTGACGGGTAACACAGCCGTTGCCGACAGCCTGCAGCGTTGTGCAAAAGTGTTTACCGAAGGCTTCAACCAAGAGTTTTTCGATGCGTCGTCGGCATCTTATCACGGCACTATCGACACCGACGGCTACCGACAAGCACCTGCCGCCGTCGCCCTCGAATACGGACTTGTGCCCGAAGAAAGTCGCAAACCCGTGCTCGACCGACTGATTGCCGACCTGGCTGCGCACAACTACCGCATCGGCACCGGATTTCTCGGCACGCCGGCAATTATGAACTACCTGCCGCTGCACGACCCCGAAACTGCCTACCGCGTCGCAACTCAGCCCGAATATCCCGGTTTTACTTATATGCTCAGCAACAATTCCACCACAATGTGGGAAAACTGGGACGGCCGCGCATCGCGCAATCACTTGCCGTTTGCCCTTATCAGCGCATATTACTATAAGTTCCTTGCCGGAATACGCGCCGACGAGCCGGGATTTGCGTCGTTCACGATAGCGCCGACCGCCGTCGAGCATCTCACATGGGTAAAAGCGCATCACGACACGATGTATGGCAGAATCGAAAGCGAATGGAAGCGCAAAGGCGACCGTTTCACGCTCAAGGTGACAGTGCCCGCCAACACGCGTTGCACCGTGGTCGTTCCGTCGCGCAACGGCAACGAAACCCACCGCATCGGCTCCGGACGATACACATTCACAACCAAGTTGTAAATGTAATTTCGCCGAAAGTCCCTCATAAAAGTGTGACGATTTTCGTAACAAGCTGATTATACGACGTTTACCCAATCACATGCCTTACACAAACAAGATATGCATATTCATTCACCACACCCACATAAATAATCACTAAAAAAGACTTATATAGTGATTCAACCAATAACGCGTCGGCGCCCCTATCTATTGCTCCAGGGCGGCGCGGAGGAGGCGGAGGGCTTCTTCGGGCGAGCCGGTTTGGTCGAGCAGCGTGACAAACTTCGAACCGATAATGGCACCGGAAGCGTTCGCCATGGCTGACGTGAGCGTCTGACGGTTGCTGATGCCGAAGCCTATCATTCGCGGATTATGTAAATTCATGGCATCGATTCGGCGGAAATATTCCTGCTTGGCTTCGTCGAAACTGCGTTGCGCACCGGTCGTTGCCGCCGACGAAACCATATAGATAAATCCGTCGGTATGGTCGTCGATGAAGCGAATGCGCTCGTCCTCGGTTTCGGGCGTGATGAGCATAATGATGCGCAGTCCGTAGCGCTCGCTGACGGGGCGAAAATCGCGCAGATAGTCTTTGAACGGCAAATCGGGAATGATAAATCCGTCTACGCCACATTCTGCTGCACGTCGGCAACACTCCTCGAAGCCGAATTGCATAATCGGGTTGAGATAGCCCATCAAGATGATAGGCACGTCGATGCCGCGCGAACGAATGCCTCCAAGTTGGTCGAAGAGCGTGGCGAGCGTCATGCCGTTGCGAAGAGCTTTGGTTGCCGCGTCTTGTATCACCGGACCGTCTGCCATCGGGTCGCTGAACGGGATGCCTACCTCAATCATGTCGATGCCGCCGCCGGCAAGCGTTTCGATGATGTGCGGCGCGCTGTCAAGCGTGGGATGCCCGGCGCAGAAGTAGAGTGAAAGTATGTTGTTTTTCTTTTCGCTGAAAAGTCGGTTTATTCTATTCATAGTGGTAAATTGTTGTGTTTACAAATCGTTTATTTGGTTTAAAAAATCTGCGACGAGGTCGATGTCTTTTACGCCGGGACTGAGTTCAAAACGGCTGTTGATGTCGACGCCCGCCAAGCGCGGATGGCTGAATCGATGCAACATGTCGACTGAGTCGATGCCGATGCCGCCGCTGAGCAGAAACGGCGTACGCCCGGTGTAACTGTCGAGCGTGCTCCAATCGAAGGCACATCCACTGCCACCATATCCGCTGCAACGGGTGTCGAAGAGCAGATAGTCGACGCTTTCGTCGTAGGCTGACGATCGCTGTGCATCTTCTGCGCCGGATATGGCTATTGCCTTGACCATCAATACGTCGTCGGGCAAGAGTTCGCGCAAACGGTGGCAAAATTCAACGTTTTCCGCGCCGTGGAGTTGCACGCCGCCGAGGAGATTGGCTGCTACCGTGGCGACAATCTCGTCTACGTCGGCATTGACGAACACGCCGAACGGACGTACATGCTCCGGCACGTAAGAGATTCGCTCGCCGACGTAGCGCTTCGACCCGCTCCAGAAGATGAATCCCATCCAGTCGAGGTCGAGCCGTTCCGCACGACGGATGTTGTCGGCGAGGCGCATTCCGCAGAGTTTTCTGATTAGTCGCATAGGTTGATTTCTTCTACAAATTTAGCCAAATGCGCGCCGGGATTGTCGGTTTTCATAAAGCGTTCGCCTATCAAAAATCCGCGATAGCCCACGCTGCGAAGTTGGCGAATTGTGGCAACGTCCGAGATACCGCTTTCGCTGATTTTCAAGCAGTTCGACGGAATAGCGTCGGCTAAGCGGAACGAATTTTCGACCGAGGTAACGAACGAGCCCAAGTTGCGATTGTTCACGCCGACCACGTCGATATCGTCGTTGAGATAGTCGAGTTCGGCAATGCCGTGCACTTCCAGAATTGTTTCCAAACCGAGTTGGTGAGCGGTGTGTGCGAGCCGACAGCACTGTTCGACTGTCAGCGCGGCGGCAATGAGCAGGACGACGTCAGCGCCGATGCATTTTGCCTCAACAATCTGGTATTCGTCAATCATAAAATCTTTGCGAAGAATGGGGACAGTCACCACAGGACGGGCAGCGATGACGTCGTCGGTCGAGCCACCGAAGAATTCGCTGTCGGTAAGGATTGAACAAGCCGAAGCACCGCCGGCGCAGTACGACGAAGTGACGACCTCGGGACGAGCCTCGCGGTTAATCCATCCCTTTGAGGGCGACTTGCGCTTGAACTCGGCGATGATGCCTGTCGGCGACTCCAGCAATGATTTGCGCAACGAACGACGGCAGCCGTCGACGCCGTCGAGCCGTGCCAACAACGACTGCATACTGCACCGCTCCTTTGCGCGAGCCACTTCTTCTCGCTTGTGCGCTACGATTGTTTGAAGGATATCAGCCATGACAGGTTACGAGAAAAATTCAACAAATTGTTTCAACTTCGCAAACGCCTTGCCCGACTCAATCGACTCTCGAGCCACGGCAACACACTCTTCAACCGATTTTTCGGCGTCGAGCACACGGATTGCCATAGCGGCATTAGCCACAACGACGTCGATTTGCGAGCGCAATGCCGTGCCCTCGAGCACGTTGTCGAACACTGCCTTAGCCTCCTCACGAGTCGCACCGCCATAGATGTCGGCGCCGTCGATGCGTGCAAAGCCAACTTCCTCGGGACTAATGATGCGCTCGTAGCCGTTAGTCTTTATCTTAAAATCGTCGGTCAACGACACTTCGTCGTAGCCGTCGATGCTGTTAACGATGCCGTAGTTGATGCCGAGGCGCTCATAGACGCGGCTATAAAGGCGCAATTGCTTGAGAGTAGCCACGCCAAGCAACTGATTGCCGGGTCGCGAAGGGTTGACAAGCGGTCCGAGCAGGTTGAAGCACGTCGGCACGGCAAGACCTTTACGCACGGGGGCAACCGCCTTCATACCGTTGGCAAACAGCGGAGCGTGAAGATAGACGATGCCCACCTTGTCGAGAGCACTGCGAAGGCGGTCGGGGTCGGCGCAAAACTTCACGCCGTGTTCTTCGAGCACATTGCTCGCACCGCTGACGCTCGTCGATGCATAGTTGCCGTGTTTAGCCACTTTGTAGCCCGCTCCGGCAACGACAAAGCATGCGCATGTCGATATGTTGAACGTGTTTTTGCCGTCGCCGCCGGTGCCGACAATGTCGATAGGCTCGAACGGCGACAAGTCGACGCGACGTCCCGTTTCGAGCAATCCTTCGCGGAGCCCGAGAAGTTCGTCGACAGTCACACCGCGCATCTCCAACGCTGTCAAAAATGCAGCAATTTGCACGTCGGCATAGCGTTGCTCTATTATGCTCAGCATTATTTGCCGAGTCTCCGCTTGCGAGAGTTCTTCGCCTGATATTATTCGTTTAAGTATCTCTTTCATAATTCCATCAGTCAATGTTCAACCAATTTTTCAACAATTTTGCGCCCTCGGGCGTCAAGACCGACTCGGGGTGAAATTGCACGGCGTGCATATTAAACTGCCGATGTCGCAACCCCATAACTTGTCCTTCCGGGCTGACAGCAGTCACCTCGAGACAATCGGGCAAGTAATCGCGGTCGACAACCCACGAATGGTATCTTCCCGCCTCCATAGGGTTCGACAGTCCGAAGAATATCGGGTCAAGAGGGCTGTCGCCGTCGATTAGGTAAGTGACGGGCGTCTGCAAGCCGTGGAAAACGTCGCTGAGGTTTATCAGTCGTCCGCCGAAAGCCACCGCCATGGCTTGCTCGCCAAGGCATACGCCGAACATCGGCTTCACTCCGGCATACTCGCGAATGACCGGCAGCAGCAGCCCCGACTCCTCGGGGATGCCCGGTCCAGGCGACAATACTATTCTGTCGAACTCGGCAATATCTTGAAGTTCAAATTGGTCGTTACGCAGCACCGTCACCTGCTCGCCCAATTCGCGAAAGGCGTGCGCAAGGTTGTAGGTGAACGAATCGTAATTGTCTACTATAACTAATTTGCTCATAATCAATCTCCTCCGTTTTACATTATCTCGGCAATGCTGATGGCTTTCTTGAGCGCACCGAGTTTGTTGTTGACCTCTTGAAGTTCGTACTCCTCATCGCTGCGAGCAACGACACCGCCGCCGGCTTGGAACCACAACTGCCCGTTACGGCTCACGAACGTGCGTATGGTGATTGCCTGGTTGAGGTTGCCGTTCAGCCCGATATAGCCGATGCAGCCGCCGTACGGGCCGCGGTTGTGCGGCTCCAACTCGCTGATAATCTGCATGGCGCGCACTTTCGGCGCTCCGCTGAGCGTACCCGCCGGGAAGGTGTCGAAAAACGCTTCGATGGGGTTGGCATCTTCGTTGAGCATACCGCTGACACGACTCACCAAATGGATGACGTGGCTATAGAACTGCATATCCTTATAGAAGTCGACTTTGACGTCGTGGCAGTTGCGACTGAGGTCGTTGCGCGCCAAGTCGACGAGCATAACGTGCTCGGCATTCTCTTTGGGGTCGTTGCGCAGATATTCGGCATTGCGTGCGTCTTGCTCCGGATTGCCGGTGCGCTTTGTTGTGCCGGCAATGGGGTCGATATACGCCCTACCCCCTTCGATGCGACAATGCGTTTCGGGCGACGAGCCGAAGATGCGAAATCCGCCGAAGTCGAAATAGAAGAGATACGGCGAAGGATTGATGCTGCGCAAAGCGCGGTAGAGTTTGAAGTCGTCGCCATAGAAATTCTGCACGAATCGCCGCGAAGGCACCACTTGGAAGGTGTCGCCGCGAAGGCAGTGGGCAATGCAGGCGCGCACGTTTGCCTTGTGCTGCTCGTCGGTAAGAGTCGACGACGTTTCGCCCACGGGATGAAAGTCGTAGATAGGCATCCGCGGATTGTTTATAGCCGCCTCCACGCGGTCGAGATGGTCGCTTTCGCCGTCGGAAACCATCTCCAAAAGCATCATTTCGCTCTTATAGCCATTGAAAACGATTATATATTTATACAAGATATACAAAATGTCGGGCGCATCGTTGACGCTCTCGGTGGAATCTTTCACGGCGATGTTCTCCAGATAGCGCACGGCGTTGAACGACGTATAGCCGTAGAGTCCGCAATAGTTGCTTGCCTCGCCGGTGACCTCAAACGACGCAATGAAATCGGACACGGCGCGAGCGCATGTATAGTCAGCATCGATGGCGTGCCGCTCGCACGTCCCGTCGGGATAGACCAGCGAAGCCGTGCCGTGCGACACCTCGACGTGCGCTATCGGCTTGAGACCGATGAACGAGCGATTGTTCTCGCTGCCATGGTAGTCCGAACTCTCCATCAATGCGCTCTGCGGAAACAAGTCGCGCAACTTCAAGTAGGTGCTTACCGGCGTATGAATGTCGCCGAGCACGGTCTTATGTACGGTATGATATTTATACTTAGCCATAAGGTTTAATCGTTTATATGTTTCAAATAGGTTTCGATATCTTTGTCGCCGCGACCGCTGACAGTGAGCACTACCACGTCGTCGGGATTGAACTTCATCTTAGGTAGCGCGCCCAGGGCGTGAGCCGACTCCAAAGCCGGAATGATGCCTTCGAGACGCGTCAGTTCGTAGGCTGCTGCAAGTGCCTCAGCGTCGTCGACGGCAAGCACTCGCGCACGCCCGCAACTTGCCAAGTTGGCATGGATGGGACCGATGCCGGGATAGTCGAGACCCGCTGAAATCGAATACGGCTCGACGATTTGTCCGTCGGCGGTCTGCATCACCAGCGTACGGCTGCCGTGAAGAATGCCGAGCGTACCGCGTTGGATGGTTGCCGCGGTTTGTCCGCTGTCGATGCCCAGCCCGCCGGCTTCGGCAAGCACAATCTTAACGCGCTCATCGTCGAGATAGTGATAGATTGTTCCCGCCGCATTACTTCCGCCGCCGACGCATGCCATCAGGTAGTCGGGATAGTCGCGACCGATTTTTTCCTGCAGTTGCTCGCGTATTTCGCTGCTTATCACGCTCTGCAGACGCGCCACCATATCGGGATAAGGGTGCGGTCCGACGGTACTTCCGATGATGTAGAACGTCGTGTCGGGATGACAACACCAGTCGCGAATCGCCTCGTTGGTGGCATCTTTGAGCGTCATGTTGCCCGACAGCACCGGACGCACCTCCGCGCCGAGCATTTTCATCTTCTCGACGTTGATGCGCTGGCGTTCGACATCGGTCTTACCCATATAGACAACACATTCCATGTTCATCAGCGCACAAACCGTTGCCGTAGCCACGCCGTGCTGTCCGGCACCGGTCTCGGCGATGATGCGCGTTTTGCCCATACGGCGCGCCAACAGTATTTGCCCGACCGTATTATTAATCTTGTGCGCACCGGTGTGATTCAAATCTTCACGCTTGAGATAGATTTTCGCACCGTAGCGCTCGCTCAACCGCTTGGCGTAATAGAGCGGCGACGGACGACCTACATAGTCGCGAAGCAACGTCATATATTCGTTGCGAAAATCCTCGCTATCGATATACTTCAAATAATTTTGTCGAAGATTTTCGACGCACTTATACAGAATTTCGGGGATATATGCACCGCCGAATTCACCATAAAAGCCTTCACTGTTTACATTATAACTCATAATCGTACAAAAAAAGAGCCCCGCCTAATAAATTTAAGACAGGACTCTAAGTTATTAATTTCTAAATCATTATACACACATCAACAACGCGCTTTAAACTTAGAGCCTAAAGCAACGCCACCAATGCATATTTAATAAATTTGCCATTTTCATATCATTTATGCTGCAAATATAAGCATAAATTCAATAAATACAAACTTTTTAGTGATTTTTATTCATCCGCAGCATGATTTTTTTTAAACATCTGTGTTTCAAGCAGGCTAAAAATAAGTTTTGACGGCGAAGAGGAATTGCTCGATGAAAATCCGCTTGAATGCGGCAATGTTGTTTTGCTCGTAGAACATCAGCATCGCTTTTTTGTAGTCGATAGAATCTACACTGCGAAACGAAATCGGGACAAATATAGCATTTTTTTCAGCCAAAATCGTGCCAATTTGTCCCGATTTTTGCCCGTTTTTGCGCTATTTTGTCCCGAATCTACTTCTTATATATAATTAAGGTATAGCGAGCGAGTGCCGCCGGAGCGCCGCACTGCCGTTAGGTTTTTGCTCACAAACCACCCAGCACACCGTCAATATGGTACTGCAAGCACAATTAATAAAGCATTTCGACAGCTAATTTGAAATTTTACAATCATTTTGTTCATAATTTCTTGCGGAATTAGAAATTTGTTTGTAATTTTGCGGTGTGAGCAACAAATAGAAAGAATAGGTCTTAAATTTATAGACAAATGAAAAAGAGATGGATTATTTTAATGTCAATCGTTATTGTTTTAGGTTTGATTGGCGTATTTATGCCGGAGCAACCCGGGCTATGGTAAGCAGACGGCAATTTCGATGCAGCGAACGTTGCATGGATGATTACAGCAACAATTTTCGTACTGATGATGACGCCCGGACTGTCGTTTTTCTACGGCGGTATGGTCGGGCAGAAAAACGTAATCTCGACAATTCTGCAGAGTTTTATAGCTATGGGCATAATCAGCGTATTGTGGGTGGCATTCGGGTTCAGCCTGGCGTTCGGCGAAGATGTGGGCGGATTTATAGGCAACCCGGCGACTTTCTTTATGTTTAAAGATGTAGGAGCAAAAGTCGACACCTACTTGGCGCCGACGATACCGTTGGCACTCTATGCTCTTTTCCAGATGAAGTTTGCCATCATAACGCCGTCGCTAATCACCGGCTCATTTGCCGAGCGCGTACGTTTCTCGGCGTATATGGTGTTTATGATTCTGTTTTGCATCTTCGTCTATTGCCCGCTGGCGCACTGGACATGGCATCCCGACGGATTTTTGCGACAACTGGGGGTAGTCGACTTTGCCGGAGGTATTGTCGTGCACGCCTCATCGGGTGTAGCGGCACTTGCCGGAGCGATTTTCTTAGGCCGCCGCAAGCAGCAAGACCACCACGAACCTGCCAACATCCCGTTCGTAATCTTGGGAGCCGCAATGCTTTGGCTCGGTTGGTTCGGTTTCAATGCCGGCTCGTCGCTCGCCGCCGACAGCACTGCCATCAAGGCTTTCTTAAACACTAACACGGCATCGGCAACGGCTATGATGGCATGGATTTTCTTCGACTGTCTGCGCGGACGCAAGCCGTCGGCAATGGGTGCCGCCATCGGCGCCGTAGTCGGACTCGTTGCAATCACTCCGTCGGCAGGCTATGTCACCGTCGGACAAAGCATATTCATCGCATTGACAACCACGATAATTTGCAACATCGCGGTATATTGGAAAAACAAAACAACAGTCGACGACGCACTCGACGTATTCCCGACCCACGGCGTCGGCGGTATCTTCGGAACAATCCTTACGGGAATCTTTGTAAACGGCTTGGTGGTAGGCAACGTCGACGTATTCCTTATCCACCTTGCAGCAGTGGTTGCTGTCGGTGCTTACACGTTCGTGGTAAGTTATGCGCTTTATTGGATTACCAACAAGATGATACCGATGCGCGTATCGGCACGCAGCGAGGCTATCGGTCTCGACATCAGCCAGCACGACGAGCACTACGGTGTGATGGCTGACAACTAAAACTAAGAAAAAGCACTATAATGCTTTCATATTCAACAATCAGGCGGACCCGCAGCAAGAGTGCCAAGCGGGTCCGCCATTTTTTAATTATTAAATAACCAATCAAAGCAATGTATCCGGGTCGAGATTTTTGCCCTCGATATCTTTAAAGTAGCGATAAGTGCCCACTTTAAGTTCCATTGTAGCAGCCTCGTCGGCAACGATGATTGCCTGGCGGTGCATCTGCAAAGCGGTGATTGTCCACATCTGCGACACGGCACCTTCGACGCCCTGTTGAAGCGCGCGAGCCTTGTTGTAGCCGTTGACGATAATCAGCACGCTTTTAGCAGCCATAACGGTTCCGACACCTACGGTCAATGCCGTTTCGGGGACTTTCGTGATGTCGCCGTCGAAGAAGCGCGAGTTGGCAATCTTCGTGTCGAGCGTAAGAGTTTTCATACGAGTTTTAGAAGTCAACGACGAGCCGGGCTCGTTGAAAGCGATATGACCGTCGGGCCCCACGCCGCCGAGGAACAAGTCGATGCCGCCGTACGATGCAATCTTCGCTTCGTAGCGTTCGCATTCCGCAATCGGGTCGGCTGCGTTGCCGTTGAGGATGTTGACGTTCTCCTTCTTTATATTAATGTGGCTGAAAAAGTTGTTCCACATAAAAGAGTGATAACTTTCAGGATGCTCTTCGGGCAAACCGCAGTATTCGTCCATGTTGAAGGTAACAACATTTTCAAAACTAACCTTACCGGCACGATTGAGCTCGATGAGTTTTTTATACATTCCAAGTGGAGAACTTCCTGTCGGGCAACCGAGCACAAAAGGCTTTTCTGCAGTTGGTTGGGCTTCATTAATTCTCTTTGCTACATAGTTCGCCGCCCATTGCGACACTTTTTCATAGTCAGGTTCAATTATTAAACGCATGGTTTTGTAAGTTTGATTGATACCGCAAATTTAAACATAAAATTTTGAATTTTCGAAATATAATCGTATCTTTGTAGCGCAAACAAACCATTATAGCAATAAAAAAAGATATTAATGCTAAAATTCTGTTAAAAGCGTTTTAGCGATAATAAATAAACTATACCTTTGTATATCCTAAAGGATTTGCAAGATGAAAAATAACTTAAGTTCACAAATCAAATTAGACCAAGTTCCGAAGAAATATTACGCTCCGGAGAACAAATTGGAATTTGCAGCATTATGCCGTGAAGAAAAAGTGTATACCAGCATTTTCGAAACAGCCGACGAAGGCGCCGCCCACATCGCGGAAGAAGTGGCGAAAACCATTCGCAAGTCGGTCGATTTGAAAGGTAAATGCGTAGTTGCGCTCGGCGCAGGCAACGCAGTCATTCCGGTCTACACCGAACTGATTTCGCTCTACAAAGCAGGAAAAGTATCGTTCGACAACCTTGTAATTTTCAACATTGCCGATTTCTACCCCTCAGCCGACGGACAACCGAAGACAATCGACCGTCTGCAATCGATTTTTATCAGCCAAACAAACGTAAAGCCCGAAAACGTACATACATTCAACGTTGAAGCGCCGCACGCCGACATCTACGAAGCATGCAAAGCCTACGAAGCCGACATCGACGCTGCCGGAGGGCTTGACCTTGCTATATGCGAAATCGGCGCATCGGGCAACATCGCCTTCAACGAGCCGGGCTCGCAACAATCTTCAGGTTGCCGCTTGTCGTTCATCAGCAGCCAAACACGCCGCGCAATGAGCAGCTACTACAACGTAGAAGTTGCACCGACAACAGCAATCACCCTCGGCATTTCGAACATCCTCAGCGCAAAACGCATCATCTGCATGTCGTGGGGCGAAACAATGTCGAAAGTGGTAGCAGCCACCGTCGAAGGACAAATGGGCGAAGCAGTTCCGGCATCGTTCCTCCAATCGCACCGCAACGCAGAGGTTGTTCTCGACCTTTCGGCTGCCGAGAAACTTACCCGCATCAACCACCCTTGGTTGGTAACCTCTTGCGAATGGAACAACAAGCTGATTCGTCGCGCCATCGCATGGCTCTGCCACGAAACAGGCAAACCCATCCTCAAGCTCACCAACAAAGACTTTAACGACCACGGGCTCAACGAACTCGTTGCCCTCTACGGCTCGGCATACGACGTAAACATCAAAGTGTTCAACGACATCCAGCACACCATCACCGGCTGGCCCGGCGGTAAGCCCGATGCCGACGACACCTATCGTCCCGAACGCGCAAAACCCTATCCGAAGCGCGTCATCGTGTTCAGCCCGCACCCCGACGACGACGTCATCTCGATGGGCGGCACGCTCAAACGCCTCGTCGACCAAAAGCACGACGTGCACGTGGCTTACGAAACCTCGGGTAACATCGCCGTCGGCGACGAAGACATGTTCCGCTACATCATGGTCAACGACCTTATCGCAGAGCGCTACGGTCTTGACACTGAGACATATCGCCAAAAAAGCCAAGAAATCAAAGACTTCCTGGCAACAAAGAAACCCGGCGACATCGACATCGAAGACCTCCGCTTCCTCAAAGGACGCATCCGCCGCGCAGAGGCTCGTACGGCTTGCAACTTTATGGGCGTTAAGCCGGAAAACGTACACCATCTTGACCTCCCCTTCTACGAAACCGGAGCAATCAAGAAAGGCGACCTCGAAGAACGCGACGTCAAAATCGTTAAAGACCTCATCGAATCGGTTAAACCGCACGAAATCTTCGTGGCAGGCGACTTGGCAGACCCGCACGGAACGCACAAAGTGTGCACCGACGCTGTCTTTGCCGCTATCGACGAACTCCTCGAAGAGAAAGCAGAGTTTATGAACGATTGCCGCATTTGGATGTATCGCGGCGCATGGGCTGAATGGGAAATCGACCACATCGAAATGGCTGTCCCGATGAGCCCCGAACAGCTCCGCTTCAAACGCAACACAATCCTCAAGCACCAGTCGCAGATGGAAAATGCTCCCTTCTTGGGCGACGACGACCGTCTCTTCTGGCAACGCGCCGAAGACCGCAACCGCGCTACCGCGCAACTCTACAGCAGTCTCGGACTTGCATCGTACGAGGCTATCGAAGCGTTTGTTGAATATCATCCAATCAGATAATTTAGCAAGCAACAACAACAAATAAGTGAATCATAGGTTAAGGAGTCCGACGGATCGAGAGATTAGTCGGATTTTTTTATGCCACCGGGCGATCTCTAATGAGCAAACAAAAAAAAGAGAGTGTATCAAAATAAAACTATTGATAGACCTTCTCGTTTGCTATCTCATCAGAATAATTCGAGGATATACCCCGTAGCAGCAATATTCACTTCTAACGGTACGACCGGGCATTCTCATCGTGTCGAAGATACGATGAGAATGAAAAGCCCCGGAGGGGTGCCAATTGTGGGTAACGCCGGGTTCAGTGCCGGAGGTACTTAACCCGGTGAACGACAACGACATAGATATTCGAACCTCGTGAGAGGTTCGGTCGTGATAGTAGAAAACGGAATCAGGAATTAGAAACCTTAAATCGGTCTATAGCCACGTCGACTGCGTCTATTATCACAACCGAGCATCTCCGAAGCTCGTGTTCTAATTTGCTGACATTCACCGGGTTGAACCTCTCCGAGGCTAAACCTGGTGTTACCCACGACTGCTGTACCTCCGGCACAGCCACCCCTGCCGTATCATCGACACGGCAGGGGTACCCGGTTTTTCGAATTTACATATTTTCGGACACTATCCAATGTGAACAATTCCTTCATTATAACATAATAAAAAGAGGATGTATCTAATTTTGATACACCCTCTTTTGTTTTCGCACGAAAAAAGCCGACCTGTAGGGTCGGCTTGGTATGCGTTTCGACTATCTCTATTGCTTGGTGTATTTTACGCCGATGCAGATTTCGTCGTATTTGTCGAGGAATTTAACCAGGCTGTTGAGGGTCGACGAGAGGTTGGAGAATTTTTTGGCGAGTTCAATCATTTTCTTGACGTCACCGGCTATCGATAGGGAGTTGCCCGACAATTGCAGGTAGACTGTCACCGATTTGTCGCCGCCAAGTTTGGAGGCTATCTCGCTCGAGCCGAATTTGAGTGCGTACGAGCCGTCGCTGTTTTTCGATATCGTGCCTTTTATTTGTTTGCTGTTGACGGTCATGGTGAAGTTGCCCGAGCCGTCGAACGTGAATGCCGATTTGTCGAGTTTGAGTTTGGTGTAGTATGGCTTGAGTTTCTTCTCGACTGTGGTTGAGATTGCCGAACCGCCGGCTTTTTGGAGCAGGTCGTCCGACTTGAACATTACCGCCGGACCGGTGGCTTTCCACGTGCCTTCGAGTTTCGATACGTCGAATTCGTCGTTGCCGAATATGCCGCTAACGAC
The DNA here is from genome assembly GCA_029224905.1 of Bacteroidales bacterium. Lineage (GTDB taxonomy): Bacteria > Bacteroidota > Bacteroidia > Bacteroidales > Muribaculaceae > Limisoma. The sequence goes on along the minus strand of JAQXVL010000032.1, from coordinate 1,534 downwards.
GTTGCCTATGTCGCTTCCCGATATTTTCCCTAAAATACTTTTCAAATCGTCTGCCTTGCAGGTCTGTGCCGACATTGCCGCAATGGCAATGATTAGTAAGATTAGTTTTTTCATACGTCTTGTTGTTTTGATTTTTTCAGTAGCAAAATTATCTATATTTTTTTATTTTGGCAATAAAAATGGTTATTTAGCGCTATTATGCGGACAAATGCTTAAATTTGTAGCAAAATTGAGAAGCAATGGACGAAATATATTACGAAGTGTTAGATTTGTTAAAAACGCTGATAAGCATACCTCGCGTAAGTCGCGATGAGGCTCGTGCCGCCGATGCCGTTGAGGCGTTTCTGCGCGGTCATGGCTGCGACGTACGCCGTTCGGGCAACAATGTGTGGTGCGTGAGCGACGATTTCGACGCTGCACGACCGACGATTCTGCTGAATTCGCACATCGATACGGTAAAACCTGTGGCGGGCTGGACGTATGCGCCGAACGAGCCCACGGAGGTCGACGACCGCCTTTACGGATTGGGCAGTAACGATGCCGGCGCTTCGTTGGTGAGTCTTATTGCGGTGTTTCTGCTGCTACGCTCATCGCGTCAGGCATACAATTTGGTTATGTTGGCTTCGTGCGAGGAGGAGGTGAGCGGCCGCAACGGGTTGGAGTCGGTTTTGCCTATGTTGCCGCCGATTGACGTTGCCATTGTCGGCGAACCTACGGGAATGCATCCTGCTGTTGCCGAGAAGGGTCTGATGGTGCTCGACGGCGAAATCTGCGGCGTGTCGGGTCATGCGGCACGCGCCGAGGGCGTCAACGCTATCTATAAGGCATTGCCGGTCGTTGAACGGTTGCGCTCGTTGGAGTTCGAACGTGTGTCGGACTACCTCGGTCCGGTGCGCATCAGCGTGACGCAAATTTCGGCAGGCACGCAGCATAATGTTGTGCCGGATTTGTGTAAAATCGTTGTCGACGTGCGCACGACGGATGCGTATACCAATGAGCAGACGTTAGCGATGATTCGTGAGTCGGTGCCCGACTGTCGGTTGGAGCCGCGCAGCACGAGGCTTCGTCCGTCGTCGATTGCGCTCAGCCATCCCATCGTAAATCGTTTCGTCACGCTCGGCAGAGAGCCTTTCGGTTCGCCGACGTTGAGCGACCAAGCGCTGATGCCGTTCCCGTCGGTGAAGGTCGGTCCGGGCGATTCGAGTCGCTCGCACACTGCCGATGAATATATCTGCTTTGATGAAATCCGTGAAGCGATTCAACTCTATGCGACCGTGCTCGACGGATTGAGGCTATGGAACGCGCTCTAATACGGGTCGACGTCGTAGTAGATTTGTGCGGTTTTCATTCGCGCATCCGACAGCGAATTTTCGTAGATTTGTTGCAGTATTTCTTTGACGCGTTGCATCGACGCCGTGGTCTCAATCTTGAGCATCAGTTGGCGAATGTACCATTGTTGGATTTTGCCGACCGACGGCTGTTCGGGTCCAAGGACGCGGCTACCGAACGTTTGGCGTAGCATGTTGCCGTAGCG
>JAQXVL010000031.1 GCA_029224905.1 Bacteroidales bacterium | reverse complement strand
TGAAAATATGACATCAATCATGCCGCTTCTATATCAGTCGGGATATTTTACAATAAAGGGTTATGATGAAATAAGTGATATATACACTCTGGACATTCCAAACAATGAGATTCGTATAGGGTTGATGGAGAGCCTCTTACCGAACTATATCACAATAGATTCATATAAAGGTCTGACCACGATAGCTCATATGTATAGGGCGCTCTACAACGACGACCTCGACGAAATGTTGCGCCTGCTGCAAACCTATCTGCTGACGATACCGCAATGCGACAACACGAATTACGAGGGGCACTACCAGCAGATGCTCTACGTAATATTCTCGCTTTTAGGTAGATACGTCGACGTGGAAGTGCGCACGCCAAAAGGTCGCGTCGACATGGTGATGAATTCCGGCAAGGCGCTCTATTTGTTCGAACTCAAGCTCAACAAGTCGGCGGAAGCGGCTATGAATCAGATTAATCTCAAAGACTATCCGTCGCGCTTCGCCCTCACCGGGCTGCCTGTCGTAAAAGTAGGCATCAATTTCAACTCCGACACCCACACTATCGAAGATTGGATAATCGAATAAGGTCATAAAAAATTTGCACTGTTCCGATGCACTTTCGCGGATACTCTGAATCATTGCTCAAAAATTGCACAAAAATTAGCCAAAAGTGAATAAAAGAGGGCAAAAGTGTTGCCTGTGTTAAATAAAGTGTGTAAATTCGCACACTGAAACAAAATTTGTGCAAATAAGTAAAAATGTCAAAGACCCGAGACAAACTCATCGACATAGCTCGTCAGCTCTTTGCCCACAAAGGCATAGAGAATACGACGATGAACGACATAGCGCAAGCGGCGGAGAAAGGTCGGCGGACAATATATACATATTTCAAAAACAAGAAAGACATTTACAATGCCGTAATCGAGAGCGAGAGCGACAAAGTGATAAAGAAACTTTCGGAAATAGTCAATCTGTCGATAACTCCCGACCAGAAACTGATGGAATTCATCTTCCAACGATTTGAAGCAATGAAAGACTTGGTGTATCGCAACGGGTCGTTGCGTGCCGGATTTTTCCGCGATGTGCGCAAGGTCGAACGAGCGCGCAAGGCGACGTCGCCCAAAGAGATACGCATCCTTGAGACAATCCTGCAAGAGGGCGTCGACCAGGGGATGTTTCGCATAAAGCATGTCGACAAAACGGCTATGGTGATGTTGCTATGCCTTCAAGGGCTTGACGTGCCGTACATTCGCGACAATTTTCAAGACTTGGGTATAGAGAAAAACAAGTTGCGAGATTATTTATACGATTTTATATTATACGGAATAAAACAATAATATGTACATCAACGCTACAGGACACTACGTTCCCGAAGAACGAGTACCAAACGAGAGATTTTTAGAACTTAACGGGCTGACCAGTGAATGGATTCTGCAGCGCACAGGCATACGGACGCGTAGCAAAGCCGGCGAAGGCGAAGGACATAACACAATGGGCCTTGCCGCAATCCGCGCAGCGATTGAGCGCTTGCCGTACGACGTGACCGATGTCGACCTGATTGTGTCGGCATCTTATTCGCCCTACGACACGGTTGCAACGCTTGCCCACATTGCTCAACGCGAATTCGGCATGGAGAAAGCCCGCGCGGTTTATGCGTCGGCTGCATGCAGTTCGTTTGTCAACGGGTTGGAGATTGTCGAAGGCTATTTCGCTATGGGAAAAGCAACGAAAGCCCTTCTTGTTTGTTCTGAACACAACACGTATTACGCCAACGAGACCGACCGCGTGTGCGGACACCTCTGGGGCGATGCGGCAGTAGCTTTCTTCTTGTCTGCCGAACGAGTGACAGACACCGATATGACAGTCAAAACCGTTTACACCCACGGCTTGGGACACATTGGTAAAGGTCCCGAAGGCGTGCGCTTGCGTCCGCACGAAGACGGTATCGCAATGCCCTTCGGCAAAGACGTGTTTATGCACGCTTGCAAGAACATCATCAACGGTCTTGAACAAGTTACCCACGCCAACGGCATGAAAGTTGCCGACCTCGACTACATCATCTGCCATCAAGCCAATATGCGCATCGTGGCAAATGTTGCTCACACTCTCGGCATGGGCGACGACAAGTTCTTGAACAACATCGAAGAGCTTGGCAATACCGGTTCGGCAAGTTCGGCACTCGTATTTTCGCAAAACGTAGATAAATTCCGGAAGGGGCAACATGTAGGGCTGTCGGTGTTCGGCGGCGGATACTCCGTTGGCGCTTTCCTGGTAGAAATATAATCAATTTATAATTCAATACAGCTATGAAATTATTAGAAGGAAAGGTAGCTCTCATCACCGGCGCCGCTCGCGGTATCGGTAAGGCTATCGCACTTAAATTTGCATCGGAAGGCTGCGACATTGCCTTCACCGATCTTGTAATCGACGAAAACGGCAAACAAACCGAAGCCGAAATAGCCGCTCTTGGCGTTAAAGCAAAAGGCTACGCATCGAATGCTGCCGACTTTGAAGCATGCCATCAAGTTGTTGCCGACGTGCTTAAAGACTTCGGTCATATCGACGTGCTCGTCAACAATGCCGGTATCACAAAAGACGGCTTGATGATGCGTATGACCGAGGCTCAATGGGATGCCGTAATCGCTGTAAACCTCAAATCGGCGTTCAACTTCGTGCATGCAATCGTGCCCGTTATGATGCGTCAACGCTCGGGTAGCATTATCAACATGGCGTCGGTTGTCGGCGTACACGGTAATGCCGGACAATGCAACTACTCGGCTTCGAAGGCAGGTATGATTGGTCTTGCTAAGTCGATTGCTCAAGAAATCGGCTCTCGCGGCGTGCGTGCAAACGCTATCGCTCCGGGCTTCATCATTACGGCTATGACCGATTCGTTGTCGGACGAAATCAAGAAAGAATGGTGCCAAAAGATTCCTTTGCGCCGCGGCGGTACGCCCGAAGACGTTGCAAACATCGCTACGTTCCTCGCTTCCGACCTTTCTTCGTATGTCACAGGTCAAGTTATCCAAGTTGACGGCGGTATGAATATGTAAGATAATTTATTATCTATAGCAGATATGGCAGACTGCGACTCGGTGTAAACTGCGTTGCAGTCTGTTTTTTTTATTCGATTTTTTACAGCCATTGAAAATTTAAACTTTATAAAATATATTAAACCTTTTTTTTGTAAGACGTTTGTCATAAGATTGCTTGGAATCGGATAAAAATCGTTACATTTGCAGATAAAAACAAATCGTGATGCTTGAGCAGGTAGTAGATAAGAACAAGTTAAAGGAATTGAAGTCGATACTCGAGGCTTCGAGGTCGGTAGTATTAACATGCCATATGTCGCCCGACGGCGATGCAATCGGCGCAACCAATGCATTTTCGCTGCTGTTGCGCTCGATGGGTAAGCAGACGTCCGTGTTGACGCCCGACCAGGCGCCGTACGACTTGGCATTCGTGCC
>JAQXVL010000030.1 GCA_029224905.1 Bacteroidales bacterium | reverse complement strand
TTTGACGCGTTGCATCGACGCCGTGGTCTCAATCTTGAGCATCAGTTGGCGAATGTACCATTGTTGGATTTTGCCGACCGACGGCTGTTCGGGTCCAAGGACGCGGCTACCGAACGTTTGGCGTAGCATGTTGCCGTAGCGCGCGGCGATGTCGCTTAGAGCGTTGTCGTCGCGGTGCTTGAGGTAGATGTTGATGATGCGCGTAAACGGCGGATAGTTGAAGTGCTTACGCTCGGCGAGTTCTTCCGTATAATATCCTGCGTAGTCGTGGTCGGTAACGTATCGGATAATCGGGTGGTCGGGTTCGCGAGTTTGTATGTAGACGGTTCCCTGCTTGTGCTTACGTCCGGCGCGTCCCGACACTTGCTCGAGCATATTGAAAGCGCGTTCGTGCGAGCGGAAGTCGGGGAAGTTGATGATGTTGTCGGCATTGAGAATGCCCACGATGCTGACGCCTTCGAAGTCGAGTCCTTTGGTGACCATTTGCGTGCCGACAAGGATTTGCGTTTTACCTTTCGAAAAATTGTCGATAATTGCTTCGTAGCCGTTGCGTGTGCGCGTGGTGTCGAGGTCCATACGCCCGATTTTTGCCGAGGGGAACACTTTTTCTACGTCGTCTTCGATGCGCTCTGTGCCGTAGCCGACCACTTCGAGCGACGGTTGTCGGCACGACGGGCAGAAGTCGGGCATCTTCGTCGTGTAGCCGCAGTAGTGGCATACCAGCGCGTTCTGCCGCTTGTGGTAGGTCAGGGTGACGTCGCAGTTTTCGCATTTGGGCGTCCAGGCGCACTCTTTGCAGTTTATCGACGGCGAGAATCCGCGGCGATTCTGGAATAGGATGACTTGCTCGCCGTTGCCGATGGCTTCGGTGCATCTGTCGATGAGTTCGTTTGAGAACATGCCGTGCATAGCATATCGCTTGCGCGCTTTCGTCGAGTCGATTACCTTGACTTCGGGCAGTTGGATGCCTTCGTAGCGCGTTTTGAGTTCGACGAGACCGAACTTGCCGGTTTGTGCGTTGTAGTACGACGTTATGGATGGCGTCGCCGAGCCGAGAAGGGCTTTTGCTCCGTGCATACTTGCCAGTACGAGTGCTGCGTCGCGGGCGTTATAGCGCGGCGCCGGGTCTTGCTGTTTGTAGCTCGTTTCGTGCTCTTCGTCGACGATGATGAGCCCGAGTTTGCTGAACGGCAGAAATATCGACGAGCGCACGCCGATGACCACGTATGGGTCGTCGCTCTTGAGCAGGCGTTTCCAGATGTCGACGCGTTCGTTGTCGGAAAATTTCGAATGATAAATCAGCAATCGGTTGCCGAACACCGTCTGCAGGCGCTGCGTGAGTTGCGTTGTCAGCGCGATTTCGGGCACGAGGTAGAGCACTTGCGTGCGGTTGTCGAGGGCGTCTTTTATCAGGTGAGTGTATATCTCGGTTTTGCCGCTCGAGGTTACGCCGTGGAGCAACACCGTGTTTTTGTCGGCGAATTGCCGGTGGATTTCGGAGTATGCCGTCTGTTGCTCGGCGGTCAACTGTTTCGGCTTAATCATGCCGCTGCAGTTGATTTCGGCAAAGCGGTTTACCTCTTTCTTATAGAGTCGGAAAATGCCTTGTTCGACCATCTTGTTGAGCGTTGCCGACGTTGTTTCGGCGCGCTTGAGCAGGTCTTGGCGTGTCACTTCGGTCTTGCCCGACGTGCTTAGCCAATGCGACATCTCGAGGTAGGCGAGCAGCAGGTTTTCGCGTGCTTTTGCTCGCGACACCATGTCGAAATAGCGGTGCACGGTTTCTTTGTCATCAGGCTCGGCACAGAGTTCGACGCAGACTATCGACACGGGGCGATAATTGTCGACGATGCGCTCCGACACGATGACCGCTTCGCGTTCGAGCATTCGCGAGATGGTCGATTCGACGTTTTTAAAGCCGGTTGCCTTAGATATTTCGGCGGGCGTAAGGCGGTCTTTGGTGTAGAGCAGCGAATAGATTGTCTTTTCGCGTTCGCCCATTTCGTTGTCGGTGTCGACGTAGTCGGGATTGACTTTCACGGCTGTTTCGCTTTCGACTTTCAGTCCGGCGGGAACGGCGGCTTTGAACACGTCGCCGACCGAGCATAGATAGTACTGCGCTATCCATTCCCAGAACTTCAGTTGGGGATGTCGCAGAATGGGGTAGTCGTCGAGTACCGAGAGTATGGGTTTTGCCTCGAAGAGGGTGGGCTTGTTGTTATGAACGTACGATACGATGCCGGTGTAGTACTTTTTACGTCCGAACTGCACCAACACGCGTTGCCCCACGGCGAGGCTGTCTTCGTAGCCCTCGGGAATGGCGTAAGTGAATGTGTTGTAGAGCGGTAGCGGAACGATAATGTCGGCGTATTTCATATCGCGACGGTGTGTGTTTGCTTATGTCGAACGATGCCGCGTTAGAACAGGTAGGTCAATCCGACTTTCCAGGTGCGGCTTTTCGATTTGAAGTTGTCCAACTTAACGGCTTGCATGGTGTTTGTTACGTCCCAGGCATAGCATGCGGAGAGTTGGTAGTTGCGGAAAATTTCGACACCTGCGCCGAGCTCGATGCCGAGGATTACCGGCTTGAAGTCGAATGCTTTGATGTCGCTGTGTCCGGCGAGAATCGACATTGTCGGTCCGGCAAAAACGAACGGCGCCAACTTGCGCTCAAAACCGTTCATGCGCTGATATTTGAAGCGCAGATGGATGGGTATGTCGATGTAATGCAGACGTGCTTTTTCTTCGCCGAAACCGTCGTCGCTCCACACTTTGAAGTCCTCGAGATGCAGCGTAGCGCCGCGTTGGGCATATTGCAGACCTAAGTCGATGGCAAAGCCGATGCCCGGGATATTGTATTCGCCGATGACGCCGGCAAAAGCGCCTGCGGATTGGTCGACGACGAATGGCTGGGTGCGGAATGTCGATTGACTCCACTTAAGGTCGGTTATGGTTGCGCCGGCGATGGCTCCCCATCGCATTTGTGCCTTGGCGCTGAAACCTGCCATGGCTATGAGAACTACAAGTAGGTAGACGATTCGTTTCATTATTCGTGTTTATAAATTTTCTGCAAAACTAAGCAATTTTTTTGCGACGACAAAATAAATCGGCATTTACGGTAAAATCTTATGCTTTATTACCGAAAAATGCCGATTTGTGTTTGCTTTTTACGATTCTTTTAGAACAAATAAGCGGCTGTTACTGTCCAATATTTGTTTTTACCATCGATAGAATTGTAGCTGCCGTCGGCGTCAACCATTTTTACTACGTTTGTCAAGCCCAAGCCATAGCTTGCGCCAACTTGTACGTGTTGGAAGAGTTCGACACCGAAGCCGAAATTCCATGCCACGTCGTAAGAGCTGTTTTTGAACAAAGTGTTGATTTTCTTGTCGCTGACGAGGAATGCAACCGACGGACCTGTGGTGAGGTAGGGACGGATAATCTTGTTGACCGCCGGGATGCTGACTTTCCATTTCAAGTTAACAGGAATTTCGATGTAGTCGCCACCGATTTCCGACTTTACTTCTTTTGTTGTGTACTTTGTCGTGCGATGCACATACATTGCCGACGCATCCAAGCCGATGCCGATTGCGGGTACTGTAAATTCGAGCATAGCGCCGCCGTTGAAGCCTGCGCGGTTGTCTGAATCAAAAAATGTCTCGTCGAATTTCAGCGAGTTGACGTTCATTCCGGCTTTAATACCGAATTTGAGTTGTGCCGATGCCGGTACGGCTGCGACAATCATTGTGATAATTAATAGGGTAATTTTCTTCATCTTTTCAGTTTTTACTATATTATTTCGTTGCAAAAATAATCGTAAACTTTCGCTCTGCAAACATTTTTTAGTTAAAACTTATTGGAGATATAGAGAAAGGCGCACCCGCGGGGGATGCGCCTCTCTGTCGGTTTATGTTTTACTCGAGTTTATTTGCGGGTAAATGCTTGGCTGTAGGTTTGACCGTTGTTGTCGACAACGCGAACGATGTAAAGACCCTTGGCGAGGTTGCCGATAGCCACCTTGTTGGTAGTGCCGGCTGCTACGAGAGCACCTGTTGCAGAGTAGATTTTTACATTTTGTACGTTGACTCCGTTAACTGTCAATGTGTTGCCAACTGCGTAAGCCTTCATAGCGCCATCGGCTGTCAAGCCCTTAACGCCTGAATCTTTTTCGCCTTTGTAGTAGAAGTAGCCGATACCTTGTTGTGTGGTAACAGTCCAGATGTGGAGGTCTTTGTCTTCTACTGCAAATTCAACGTCTTGCATAAACTGTGTATTTCTTGTTGTACCAAGACCAACAGCAGCGTCGTTGTTGCGCGGGTAGAGTTGCGGTTCTACGCCCTCAGCGTTGATGCCGTTAGTAATGTCGGTGAATGCAAGTGCGCCTTCAGCAAGGCTTGTATTTGACTTGTTCAAGTAGGTTGCAGCTGCCAAATATTTCTTTGTACCGAATGTGATGAAACGAGCTGCATTGCTATGACCGTTCGCATATTTTGCATTTACGGTTTCGATGATTTTACCGTCGGCTGCAACGTGTGTAGGAGGCGTGTCTTTTGCAGTTACCCAGAACGTACCGTCGCTGTTGAGCGTAACGTCGGCAAGACCCAAGTTGCTAGAACCTAATGCTTTGGCAATGGTTACCTTGGAGTAGGTTTTCGAAACCGAACCGTTGCTAATCGGGAATACGAGGATGTTAGTCTCGTCGCAGCACAAGAGTTTACCGTTGGTAAGGTCACCGTAGGTGTTAATCTTGCCGAGTACAAGGCTTTCGCGTTCAGCCGGTGTAAGTTCGAGGATTGTGCGTGGTGCAGAGGTGTCATTGTCCCAAATGTACACTTTGAAATTGTCGGTATTACGTGCCTGGTTGCAGAGGATAATCTTACCACCGATTGATGCAAGAGAAGATGCAGTATATTGACCGCCGGAAATGCCTTCGACGTTCAAAGTGCCTTGTTTTGCACCTGTTTTTGCATCAAGGATAGTGATTGTTGTTGCTGCCCAAGCACCGGCGGTGAGGACGTACAATTTGCCGTTTGCGTAAGCCACTTCGCGAGTGAACGGTTTGGTTGCGCCTACTGTTACCCAGTCAGCGCTTGCTGCGTTACCCTTGATTTCAGAGTATACCCAACCTTCGGTGAGCGAAGCAACGTTGTCGTCGAAGTAGGTCTTCGGTTTTGCTGTTGCAGTGATCTTAACGGTTACGTCGGAAGCGTTAGCCGAAGAAGCTGTGAGGGTAGCGGTGTGCGTACCTTCAGCGGTCGGAGCGTAAGTGATAGTCACTGTGCCCGATGCGTCAGCTTTGGCAATCGAAGATTTGTCGAGCGAGAACATGTTTGCATTTGTGCCCGAGAGTGCGAGGTTGATGTCGCCTTCGAGGTTAACACCCGAAATCTTAACAGTAGCAGTCGATGTGCTATATGCAATGCCGTCCATTGTGAGCGTGCCTGCGCTTGTGCTCAATGTCGGACCTGCCGGTTTAATGGGGTCGGTAGAGTAAGTCGGGAGCGATTTGCCTGATGCTACATAGTTGAAGTAGCCGAGACCTTGGTTGGTAGAGAGCACCCATGCTTCAACGTATTCTCCATCTTTAACCGATGCCAATACGCCGCCGGTTACGTTGGTGTTTTGACGATTGTCGCTGAGTTTGTCAGAGGGGAATGTACCCTTGTCGACAGGTTTGCTCCAACCGTCGCTTACGTTGAGCAGACGCATGTGACCGCCTGTGTAGTTCTTAGCCTTTTGTGCATCTGTTTGTTTCGACCAGCATTCGCCTTCCATAGCGTTGAAGTTGTTTACGAGAGCGTAGCTGATGCCGCCGAACGAGAACGACTTGAGTGAGTTACCCCAAGTAACGTCGGAGTCTACGTAGTATGAACGCTTGCCATTGGTGTCGAGGCGTGCAAGGTAGTTGTCCTTACCGTCAATCCAGTAGCCTGTATTGTCGGGATATACGCGAGTCGATGCTTGAGTCGAAAGGTGAGTGCTACCGTCGGTTGTAACGGTCTTTACAGAAGGTGTGGTATTAACCACGCCGTTGGAGATGGTGTATTCTACAATACGAGTAGTTGCGCCATCGTCGTTAGCGAATGCGAATTTACCGCTGTTGAGTGAGCCGGTGAAGCCGATGCAGTCGCCGAGACGAGGTGCGCCGCCGAAGTTGGAAATCTCAGCAAGTACGCGAGGATTCGATTGGTCGTCGTCCCAGATGTAAAGGCGAAGTTTTTCGCCGTTTGCTGCAATTGCAAGGTTGCTTGCAATAATCTTACCGCCGCATTCTTTTACGTCGCAAAGTTTCAACGTACCGCCATCAACGCCGCCTTTGTTAAGGTTGCCGAGGTCGTCGAACGTACGAGCGTTGATAACCTTGATGTCGCTGTGGTTGTAGACGAGGTAGAGTTTTCCGTTTGCGTAAGCGAAGTTACGAACAACCTTGATGTCGTAGCCTTTCTCAGTTGAGTTGCCGCGCTTGTCACTGATGACCTTCTTTTCAGACAGTGTCATCGGAGCCGGCTTTGTATTACCGGTAAGTTTAACGGTAACGGTTTTGCCGGCGCCGGTAATCTTAAGTTCGCCGTAGTTGCCACCGTAGTAGTGGTTTTTGTGGCAGTGCATAGATACTGTCAAAGTACCACCTGTACGTTTGTTCCACGATTTCTCGCTAACCGAGAAGTTGTTCCAGTTGCTCAACGAGTAAGATATGTCGGCAGTAAGGTTTGACGCCTTAACGTCGATGTCATAGTACGAAACTTCAGGTTCGTAAGTGTCCGGGAAATTGTGAGACTCAGCGCTTACTGACATAGTCGGGCTGGGAGCCGGAGGAGTCGTAGGAGTCGAGCTGCCTTTGGGGTTTGTAAGGCTGCTTGAGAAGAGGCTGAGGTGGTCGTAGAAACCCATGCAGTGGCCCATTGCCCAAGCCAAGAAACCGTTTTTGTTTTCAGCGTTGATTATGTTCCATTCGTTCCAGTAGTCGACGAACAGACCTTCCGACAGCGAAGCGGGTACGTTGGAAGAACCGGTGATAACGGTCCAACCGTTTTGCTTTACGCCGCGGTTGGTAGTCGAATAGTTCGCCATACTTTTTAATTGATTAACCAATTGTGCTTGAACTTTCGAAGCCAAACGGTTACTGTTTCCGGCGCTCCAATAGTACCAAGTTTCGGTACCGTGAGCCGAGCCGTTGAATGCGTTGAGGTGCACCGATTGGAAGATGTACGGGTCCCAACTTACAGAAAGGTTGCGACGATACGAAAGCGAAACGTCGACGTTCGACGTACGTGTCATATAAACTTTACCGCCCAAGCCTGTGATGGTGCTCTTGATTTTGTTACAGCAGCGCAAGCAGAGAGTTGCTTCGTGGGGAGCCGAGGGACCGCTTGCTCCGGGGTCGCTACCACCGTGACCCGGGTCAAGTGCGATAAGATATGAACCCCAGTTTTGTGCGCTTGCAGAAAGGGCAAATAAGAATGCCGTTGCTATAAATAGAAAAGTCTTTTTCATAACGCTTCTGATTATTTAAGGTCGGCACTATAGATTTGACCGTCGGTGTAGCAAGTGAAAACGAGTTTGCTGCCGTCAGCCGAAACACACGGATTCATTTTGATTTTGCTTGCATCTTTGGTAAGCGCTTTGAGTCCGCTGCCGTTAATATTAATAATGTATAATTCTCCGGATGTGTAGTCGTGACCATTGTCGGTGGTCTTTTCGAACACGATTTGTGAGTTTTCAACCCAAGAGGGATTGAAACCTTTGCCAAGATTAACAAGACCTGTACCGTCGATGTTCATCACCAAGAGGTTGTCTTCGCTGATGAAGGCGATTTTCTTGCCGTTGGGCGAAAGTGCAGCGCAAACAGCGGGCTTGTCGTAGATAACAGTTGCAGTGCCTTCAGCATTAACAATGCTCAACGATACGCCGTTAGCAATGTAGCTTACGTTAGAAGCAGCCGAAGCAGCTTTCTTGCGAAGCCCGGAGGGCACAGCGTCGAGGTTAACGTCTTTGATGACGCGAGCGTCGACTGCAGCAACCGATTTAGCACCGTTAGCGCTGTAGCGCCAAGCCGCCGGTTGCATATAGTTTGCGTCGTAAGTCATACGAGTCTTCTTGCCTTCGGTCGACACCGCCCAAATAGCGTGAGCGCGGTCAATCTTGCCGTCGCCTTTGTCGAGCCAACGAGTGTCACGAACAAGGATTTCCTTGCTGTCGATACTCCATTTGAAATCAAAGCCTTCGCCGGCGCCTTGCGAAATAACTTTCTTGTTTGCGCCGTTAGCATCCATTACCAACAGCCCGTCGTAACCGAGCTTGGTAAACGCAATTTTCGAGCCGTCGGGTGACCAACGAGGATTCTCGTACCTCTCAGTCCCGTTTGTCAAACGGGTTACGTTTGAGAGTTGACCTGTCTTCTGCGCTTGCGCAGTTGCAGCCAGTGTTAACACAACCGCTGCCGATAACATAAGTCTCTTCATACGTGTTTTTAGTCTTAATGTTAGTGTTTATAATAATTTTAATTAATTTTTATCGTTTTAGTTGTGATTTGCAAAATATTTGCCCCTGTATTTATATTAAATAACAGTAATTATGTATATATTGTTTATCACGTTGCAAATTTACTTTCATTTTTGCAATTATTCAACTATAAATGTGATAAATTTTTATGTTTTGCAACATATATTTAAAGGTATTAAAGGTTGATAATAATTTTTTAAGATTTGACATTCTTGAAATTTTATGCGATTGTTATATCAAAATATTTGTTGCTATGGATATTATGCGTAATTTTGCAAGTGCAAATGCGCGCATTTGCGATAAATGATGGAACATTTATAACAAATTGACTTTTATAAAACCTATGAGAAACTTAATCGCTTCGTTCCTAATTGCGGCAGTAACATTTCCTATTCTTCGAGCCGCAGAGCCATCGAGAACTCTGCCGTTGATGGTCATCGAAACCGAAAATCATCAGACTATTGTGTCGAAAGACAACTACATCCGCGCAACGTACTATATCGACCCGTGCGGCGTCGAGGGCGTTCAAGCAATCGGCACAGTCGACAGTCCGCTGCCGATGCAAATCAAAGGTCGAGGCAATTTTACCTGGACATTCAACAAAAAGCCGTATCGCATCAAGCTCGACAAAAAAGCGGCACTTTTGGGGATGAACGGCAGCAAGCATTTCGCCTTGTTGGCGCATGCCGACGACAATCGTGCGTTTATGCGTAACCTTACCGGTTTCGAAGTGAGCCGCATGGCAGCGATGCCTTGGACTCCTGCCGACCAACCTTGCGAGGTGATTCTCAACGGCGACTACATCGGACTCTATTTCCTGACGGAAACCATCCGCTTCGACAAGAATCGTATCAACCTGGCAAATCCCGACGATGCCGTCGACGATTGGCTTATGCTTAATCCCGACAAAACAGCCGACCAATATCCCTTCACCGCCGACGACTACACCGGCGCTTGGCTTGTGGAATTTGACAACACCGACGATGCTAATCAAATAAAAGTGGCAACGCGTCAAGTAGCGGATGCGCAGATACGTGTCACCTACAAAACGCCGGAAGACTATGTCACCGACGAGCACCGCCGGTGGCTTGCCGGCGAAATCGATGCCATCGATGCGCTTATCTATGCCGACGATAATGCCGACGGCGCTTGGTTCGAGCGAATCGACCTGACCGACGCCGCTAAGTTTTTCGTTGTCAACCAGATAATGAACAACTACGAGTGCTACTCCGGTTCGTGCTATCTTTATAAGGATAAAGGCGACGCGGCAAAATGGCATTTCGGTCCGGTTTGGGATTTCGGCTCGTCGTTTCAACCGACGCGCGACGTAACCAAGTGGATTTGGGACAGCCAGTATATTCAGCATTGGATACGAAATATGTGGAACTGTCAGGCATTTCTTGACGAAGTGAAGCGCATTTTCGTCGAAATGGACAACGAGGGCTTCGACCGATTGTTCAACTACCAGAACGATTATGCGCAGCGCATTGCGGAGGCGGCACGCCACGATGCAGAGCGTTGGCAGGCAGACGGCTACGGCAATGCGGATATGCAAACGCCGCTCGCCGAAGTGCAGGAGCAACTCCGCAACGCCATTGATAGTTTCGGCTACAAACTCGGCGTGGAAGGCTACGAAGAGCCCAAACCTGTTATCAATTGTCCGATTTATTTGCGCGGTTCTGATATTGGCGGTTGGGCAGCCCTCGACGAGTATAAATTCTACAAAGTTGCCGACGATATCTACGACCTCAAAGTGGCAAATCTGTCCGGTCTGTTCAAAATTGCCGACAGCACGTGGAATTTAGTGGATTATGGCGGAACCGAGGGCGAGCAGATAACGATGAACGTGGCATATCCGTTGGTCGAAAGAGGAGCCAACATGTCGCTTGCGTGCGGTAGTGCAGCAAACGTGACAGTTCGCTTCGATGTGGCTAACACGAAAGTTACCGTATTCGACGAAGCCGGAGCCGAACTACTGCTTGTCGGCAACGGTGAGTGCGAATACTACAACCTGCAAGGCATAAAGGTGGCGCATCCCCGCCGCGGCGAAGTCTACATCGTCAAAACTCCGAACAAAGTGTATAAAACAATCTACAGATAGGCGGGTAAGGATACTACCGAAACAAAACAAGAGTTGCGCACTTGGGGACGCAACTCTTGTTCTTTCTATAAGCCTGATTCTTATTTCTTTGTAATCAGTCGATTTGTGACGTTGCCTGCGGCGTCGGTAATCTTAACTACGTAGATGCCTTTGGCGAGGTTGCGGATGTTTGCTTTGTTGCTCGAAGTGGAAGCGACAAGCGCGCCGGCTGCGTTGTAGATTTGAGCCGATTTGACATTCGCACCTTCGATATGGAGTTCGTTACCGCTGACAAATGCTCTTACGGCAGCCGTTGCCGGGTCGATGATGCCCGAAAGCACTTCGCCGTTGTAGCTGTAACTTGCCAAACCTTGACCGGACGCTGCTACCCAAACGTCGATGGTCTTGTCACTGCGAACCGATGAATGAACCGATGAGATTCGGTCGACGTTGGCTGCAGAACCCAGACCGGCTGCAGGGTATAATACGTTGTAAGTCGTGGCATTTTCGCAACCGTCGGTTACGTCGATGAGCACGAAGCTGCAGTTCGTGTTGGTTTTTGCTCCGGTAGTCGGGTTCGGTGCGTAGGTCGTGGCAACAAGGTAGCGGCGTTGACCGAAGGTGACGAATTGCGCTGCCGTACCGTAGTCGCAGTTGTTGAGCGCTGCGGC
>JAQXVL010000029.1 GCA_029224905.1 Bacteroidales bacterium | reverse complement strand
TGCTTCTTCAAAACCTTTCTTTCCGTCGTGTCCAATTATTATCCCCTTCTCGTTTCGTATAGGGAATTCAGTCGCTCCGGCTGATTCGTCGGAATAAATATAGTTTGCGTTTTCATCAAGACCCGGAGCCACACCGCCTTTTTTAAAAGCCGGGAAGATACTGATATTATACTTTGTGCCAAAGTTTCTAAACAACCGTACGTCGTCCAAGTCTTTGGTGTATTTAAACACCCATAGGTTTTTGAGCCACGAATCTCTATAGAATTGCATCTCGTCTATGACTAAAGTAGGTCTAAACTCTGAGTGCGAGTTTCGTCGCATACCCAAATTGTTATTGACATATATATCGCGGAATGAGGGTGTTTTGTCTTCAACTGAGCCTAATATCGTAAATGTTTGCTCGGTAATAACTCCATTATAAGGCTCGGCTAATAACTTATCCTTAGGTCGCCCTGTTCCGGTTCTTTGCCAAGCCCTCATCAATCCGCTATATTTAGACAACATATTTGTTTGCCCATCTGCCGTCATAAACTCTCGCCAATCAATATGCTCCGTAATATTATCACCGGCTACTGCAATTTCGATTGCTCTTTCTTTTGTCGCTGCTTTTGTTGGCAAGCCATCAACGGTAGAATCGCCGACTTTAGCAGTCTTCCGTAGGTCTTCGTCGAACTTCTTTGGGTCTTTGTTGCGCTTATCAATGTATGAATTTACAAGTTCTGCAAATTTTTGCGCATCACCGGGAAGTCGCTTAAAGCGCGCTGCTGCATCATAACAACCCTTACAAGGTATGACAAAACCCATTTCACCTAGCACCTCATACAGCCTAACTACGTCGTTGCTTTTGAAATCCTTTATTCCAAGCATTAACTCTGCCATAATTGGACTAGACAATGTTTGCTCAATACCTTGGTTTTTGATACATAACAAGTCACCACTAACGTCGTATTTATATTCTACGTTTGCTCTTGCCCAAGTAACTGTAGGCTTCATTTCGTTGTCGCGCCAATCTATTTTCATTGTTGGCTTTTTCTTTGCAAACTCTGCATAGTTAGGGTCGTCGCCTATGGCAGAATGTATGAAATTGAAAAGGTCGCCGGTTTCTTTAATAATATCTTCGATATTGTCTTTCGCCCATCCTGCCTTTTTTGCCTCGGTACTATCTGCCCATTTACGAATCTTTTCTCTTAATTCTTCCTCGGTTCGTATATTGTACAATTCAATAGGCTCATCAGTTGTTGCCTCTATTGCCTTTACTCCTGTTTCGTCCGGGTCAGTGCGCTCAAACTCCAACCGTTTAGATTCTTTATAACGATTTATTGCGCTTTCGTATGCATCTGCGACTATTTGTTTTGCCTTAATAAGTTTGGCATCTTTGAAGCCAATACTGCTGAGAATTTTGTCAAGCACTCTATTAATAGCAGCAAGTATCTTGTGGTCGGCTTCCCAACAAACTCGCTCCAACAAATCGTTGTCGTCTACTATTTTGCCAAAGAAATCAGCAACAACTTCGTCTTCCATAAGAGTCCTATTACCACCATACAGGTTTGAATAACGTTCTTGTTTTGCGTTCACTCGACGTTCAAACTCTTCTTCACCAAGAATGCTCTTTGCGAAATTTTGGACATTATCCCTCGCCTCGCTGTCGCGTGCAATTTCGTGATAGGTTTCGTGTCCAAATACCACGACAAGCGGATTTTCGGCATCTTTTGCGAGATGAATAGTCCGTGTCGCATAGTCTATACGTCCATTCTCCGGCATAGTATCGTGCCACTCTATGGTGTACCCAAGTTTGGTGGCTATATTCTCAGCAGCCTTTCGCTGTGACTCGGTCATCGGCTCGCTTGCCTCCGGCATCGGCGACTCGTCGACTTTTAATGCAGTAACTGTCGGCTCTGCCGTTTCGGCTTCAATCGTCGGCGACTCAGCCTCGACAACCTCTTCACTCTTAACTCGCTCTCGCTCTGCGTTGACTGCGTCCCAATATGCCTTTTGAGTTTGCAGTTCTTCGCCTTGTCGCTTCCACTCGTTAAGTCGTTGGCTGAATCTTCCGGGCATCTCATCTTCGCCCATCTCCGGACGTTTTTGACTATGCTCCTCTACAGCCTTGGCTGACTTGGCAATCATATTGGCAACGAACTTGTCGACATCGGTGCTTTCCATCCCGGACTCTTCGTCGAGATATCTTACTGCGCGCTCCGGTGTTACTTGTGCAAAGTCCGGCTCTCTGCCTACCTCGCCGTCGCCGTAGTCAACCTCGCGCATGGGCATCGCATCCGGGTAGGTGGCTTCTGCCTTTGGCAACTCTACAGCCTTTGCCTCTTCCGGGATAACAGGCTTCGTCTCCGCTGCTGTTTGCGTCTACACCGGCTGCGCTTGGGTCTGCTCTGCTTTCGGCTGTGCCGTCTCTTCGACCGTCATCGGCTCTTCCTTGGGTCTTGCGCCAAGCTTCACAAATTCGTCGGCGGTAAGCTCGGTGAAATAGCCACGACCAAACGTCCTCGGCTGCTCGCTGCCTTCGGTAATCGGGTCGCTTGTCCACACCGTCAGTTTGTCGCCTTCGCGGTCTACGACTACAGCCGACGCTTTGACCTACAAAAAACGTGCTTAAAGTACGATTTTGTAGACCTTGTCGGCTTGAAGGAGATATGCTCCTCGGGGTGCGGATATTGTCGTGGCTGTAGTCGATTGAATGAGTGCGCCACTCAGATTGTAAAGATTCACCGTTCCGGTCCAGCCCGAAAGACGAATTACGCCATCGCGAGCAGTTACGGTAACTGCCGAAGTGTCGACGTTGTTTATCCCGCCATCGTGAATGCTGAGAAAGTCGCACCACACATCAGCTTGACGATAAAGTTCGACGCTCTCGTTCGGCACGATTAGTTGACAATTTGTCTTGTCGACATATTCAAACACATCAGCATCGATAGCAATCGGCTGCGCAACATTGCAATAGAGCTTTTGCAACTGCGAACAGCCGTAAAAGGCTTGAGAGCCTATGGATTCTACTCCGGCGCCTATGGTAAATTCTACCAAACGAGTGTTGCCGTAAAAGCATCTTTCGCCTACCGATTCAGTGGTTTCCGGCAAACAGAGCGAAACAATTTCATAGCAATTATTGAATGCATCTTCGCCAACCTCTACGAGTGTATTTGGCAAAGTTATCCCCACAAGTGATGTGCAGTCTTTAAAGGCTCGTGCACCAATTTTGCTTAGGTGTCCGGCATCAAATGAAACGATACGCAAACCCGAGCAGAGTTCGAACGCAGCGTAGCCAATTTCTTCAACTCGAGACAATCCCACTTCTTCCAAATCAGCGCACGAAGCAAAAGCCTCGGATGCAATAGAAGTGACCGTCTGGGGTGCTACATAGAGTGAAGAATGCGCATTCGGGAATCGAATCAGTGTAGTTTTGTCCTTATTAAATAAGATTCCGTCTTCCGAGGAAAAGTTTGCATTATTGTCCGACACGACAAAATTCCGAATAGCCGTACAATGATAGAACGGACGCTCCTTGAACGTCAAGGTGTTGTCGCCGAGTTGTACTGTATGAAGCGATTCGCAGTTGGCAAATGCTTCAAGTCCGACCGTTGTGACATTATTATCCAAAACAATTTCGGTCAGGTTTTCGCATCCTGCAAAGGCGTGGTCGCCGATTGTCGTTACTGTCGGATATGTGGTATAGACCGAATTTTTGGCATTAGGATATGCCAACAACACAGTTCCGTCTTTGCTCAACAGAGTGCCATCGGGTGTCGAAAAGCTCTGATTATCCGCATAAACGGTAAAATATGTCATATTCGGGCATCCCGAGAAAGCCATATCGCCAATCGATGCCAACGAGTTTGGCAAAATCAAGTGATGTAGTCCGGACTCAGAAAAGGCGCGTTCGCCTATCGATTGCAATTTAGATGGAAGTTGTAATTCTGTAAGCCCCTCACATCCGGCAAAAGCAGCGTCGCCGATAGAAGTTATTGCCGACGGCAGGTTGATTTTCTGCATTGCCTCGCATTTGGTAAATGCCCATTCTTTGATGACGTTTATCGTTTCCGGCAATTTTACACTGTCGACAAGATAACAACCGCTCATCGCCCAATCGCCAATCGCCGTTACCGTATATTCGGTATCGTTGTAGGTCGTTTTCTCAGGAATAACGACGTAGCCGCTGTACACTTCGCCTTGACCGCCCGTGACTTCTACCTCGGTCGGCGACAGGATATTGTAGTAAATTCCATCAACAATAAAATCTTCCGATTTCACGGATGCTACCGAAAGCGATATCGCTACAACCGCAAAAACGGTCTTGATTGATGCATTACGTTTCATACGTTTAATGTGTTGCCTTATACCAATCTGTAGATTGTTTCTCCGATGCCCAGCGGTGTTCGCTCGGGTCGGAAATTGTTATTCCGGAATAGTCCACGATGTCGAACGCTCCGAAACTCGATGAATAGAGTTGCGGCGTACAAGCCGTGTAGAGCACTGTTTTGCCGAGCTGAACGTCGAAAGCATTTATCAGTGCGGCATCGTCGCAGAGCTGATTGATGTAGCTCCGGCAATCGAAGAATATCGTCGGATTGTATCCGTCAAGTTTTTGTATATATTTAAGTTTCGACGAATCGAATGTGTAGTCGCTGTTGATTCGCTTTACCACCGAAGCCAAACCTTCGATTTGCCCGCAATCGATAACCGAAAGCGCGCCGTAAGGCTTGCTGTAGTGCGAATAGAAATCGTAGAATCCGTCAACGAGAGCTTTATAGTTCGGCGTGCCAAGCAAGTACTGCCCCACTGTTGCATACGGAAGACCTCTTGCCATAATCTCGCTTGTCGAGGCTATCAGATAGTCGGTTGCGCCACGGAGTATGTAGGCTGTTTCGACGTTCGCCATATAGCAGTCGTCGAAGAGTATATATTCCATCTTTATGCCATTATTGGTAATGCTTGCCGCCAGTGTCGACAGCTCGGTTTGGCATTCAGGCGTTCTACCACCGAAAAACCGAGTCAAGCAACCTTGACCTTCCCAGTGATATTTGTAGTCGTTTGTGTCGATGGCGCGGCTTCCGGCTTCACTGCTTATCCACCCCAATCCATGGCAGCCGATTATCAACGAATACGACTCAGCCGGCGCATATGCCTTGAAATCGGCAAAAATTTTTGTCAATCCAGACTCGGTCGTATACTCGTTGTTGTTGAATTTGTAATTTTTTAGCGTTTTGCGCACACAAGTGCCATCTTCCAAAACTATCTCAAACAATTCCGCTTCGGTTTGCGACGAAGCGAAAAAGACAACTACACGTTCGCCGGGAATTGCCGCTTTCCTTATGGCTCCCTCCATGTCGGTAATGTTCGTCTGGAAGTAGTAAGTCAAGTCGGTCGACCACGGAAAGTACATAAATATGGTTTTATCGCAAGGTGCAAC
The DNA here is from genome assembly GCA_029224905.1 of Bacteroidales bacterium. Taxonomy (GTDB): domain Bacteria; phylum Bacteroidota; class Bacteroidia; order Bacteroidales; family Muribaculaceae; genus Limisoma. The sequence goes on along the minus strand of JAQXVL010000029.1, from coordinate 1,267 downwards.
AGGCTCGTCGTCGTTACATGACGTCAAAAATGATGCAAAAAAGAAAATCGCAAGTATATAAAATAATAATTTTTTCATTGTCGTATTTTTTATATTTCCACAAAGGTACGCAAAATCGTCGAATAAAAAGCCAAAAACATTGCCGAAGGTTATAATATGTCATTATTTTTGTGTAAATTTGCACCAAAACCAAATAACAGTTATGGAACTTTGTCCCCTTACTGCGATATCTCCGATAGATGGTCGCTATCGCAACAAAACAGAAATTCTCGATAATTACTATTCTGAATTTGCACTAATTCGTTACCGCGTTAAGGTTGAAATAGAATATTTCATTGCGCTGTGCGAAATCCCGCTTCCTCAATTATCCGATTTCGACAAGAATCTTTTCTCCAATCTAAGAGACATCTACAACAATTTTACCCTCGACAACGCTAAAGAAGTCAAATCAATCGAGTCAATAACCAACCACGACGTTAAGGCTGTTGAATATTTTATAAAAAAACATTTCGACAATCTCGGATTAGAAAAATATAAAGAATTTATCCACTTCGGCTTAACCTCTCAAGACATCAACAACACCTCTGTTCCTATGCTCATAAAGGACTCAATCAACGAGGTCTACCTTCCAATGATTACGGAACTTACGGAGCTGCTCAATACTTATGCCGAGCAGTGGAAAGACATCCCTATGTTGGCTAAGACCCACGGGCAGCCGGCATCGCCGACTCGATTGGGCAAAGAGATTAAAGTGTTTGCCTATCGCTTGGAGCAACAAATCGAACAACTTAAGAGCGTGCCGATTAGCGGTAAGTTCGGTGGCGCAACAGGTAATTTCAACGCTCACCACATTGCCTTCGGCGAATACGATTGGCTGACATTCGCCGGCAAATTCCTCAAAGAAAAACTCGGCATCGAAAGAGAAATGTGGACAACACAAATCAGCAACTACGATAACTTAGCCGCACTCTTTGCCGCACTGTCGAGAATCGACACCATCATCATCGACCTTGACAGAGATTTTTGGCAATATATTTCAATGGAGTATTTCAAGCAGAAAATCAAACAAGGCGAAGTCGGCTCATCGGCAATGCCTCACAAGGTTAATCCCATCGATTTCGAGAACTCGGAAGGCAACCTCGGCGTGGCGAATGCCATACTCAACCACCTTTCCGGCAAATTGCCAATCTCTCGTCTGCAACGAGATTTGACCGATTCGACGGTGCTCAGAAACGTAGGTGTACCTATGGGTCATATCGTCATAGCT
>JAQXVL010000028.1 GCA_029224905.1 Bacteroidales bacterium | reverse complement strand
ATGGGTGAGTGGCTTAAACCGGCACACTGCTAACGTGCAGAACCGCATGGTTCCGAAGGTTCGAATCCTTCTGCTTCCGCAGTTTGGCGAGGTAGCTCAATTGGATTAGAGCAGGTGCCTACGAAGCATCAGGTTATGGGTTCGAGTCCCATCCTCGTCACTTTTTGGAGCTTTGGCAGACGTGGTGTATGCGCAGGACTGAAAATCCTGAGAACATGGTTCGACTCCATGAGGCTCCACAATATATATTCGCGTTTAACGGTATATTCCTATTTAAACCTTTTTTTGCCGTCATCCGGGACGTCTATCTTTCCCATTATCTTGGGACCTATGACTGAATTTGTGACTTGTTTAAAGTCGGTTTTAGCATAATCAATTAGTTCTTTCGAAATAGGGAATCCTTTGTTTACGCTATCGACAAACCAACATAAGAAGGAGGTTATGGTTAGAAAAGCTCGTCCGGGATTGGATTCGAATTCTTTTACACGCTCTATCTCTGTGTCTTTTAAAGAGTTGCCGCGATGGTTGAGATTGCGCAAACCGTAAAGTTGTCCGAATAAGTCGTTCTCTTCTTTAAATTGATTAAATTGGAAATTGGTTAGGCATGCTTGGTGGCATACAAAATAGTTGATAGCTTTAAACTTGTCATATACCCACTGTTCGGGCAAAATACGCGCAGACTTTGTTATTATGTCTTTTTGGTTTATAAATAGTAGTTGTGCAATTGTATAAGTGGATTTTGTGTATCGATTATCTATCTTAGGCGTACCGGCGTCTACATAACATAAAGCATTCATCATCGACATGAACACTTCGCTTAATGTGTTGTCGTAGCTTATTCGGTTTATGATGGCTTCTATTTGTTGAAACACTGCCATGCCAAATTCTTGAATGTTATTGCGTCGGCGCCAATGCTCCATCTTGACAAAGTCGGAGATAAGTTGTGGGCGCAACTCTTCGATGACGAAGTCTTTGTAGAACTCGACGGCTTGTTCTTTTAGGATGCTTTCGATGCATTGTTCTTGAATGTCGGAAATCTTTGCGTCGGATTCCGGTGCAAGAATTTTGTACAGTTCATTGGCAAACCATCTGTTTGAAGTAACGGAAAGTATCCGATTCTTCAAAAAGTTGAGCAACTTACGGAGGTCTTCTTTGTTTGTATCTTGTTCCATTATGGTAGTATTGAGAGGTCAAAGTCGGACTCTACTAAACGTCGAAGTAGAGTTTCTTGATTATGTGATTGGTTGATTTCCAAATTGTCGGTTAGCCCGAGTTCTGGATGTGTATTGACGAGGCCGATTGCGGCGGGTTGAATCTCGGCGGCAATGTTGTCGGTCGGCTGTTTCTCTGCGGGGCGGAATCCGTGTAGCGGCTTGTGTAGGATGTAGCCGATGCGCATTGCTTTGGAGATGTCGTTTGACGACGTTATGCGGGCGTATGGTTTTCTCGTTCGTGTTAACGAGATTTGGACGTCGTCGGGCAGTTTGTTTACGTCGAGATTTTTGCTGACTGCAACGATGAATCGCTTGTCTTGGAAGTCGAAAAAGCCGTAGGGCTTATTGTCTTGCTTGCGATTGTCAAAGGTTATCGACACGCCGAGTTTCTTTTCAAATTCGGCTTTCGACATTGTGAAGATGTAGTGTATTTTGCCGCAGTTTTCGGTGGCTTTGGGTTCTTCGGTGAGCCGAAGGTATTGTGCGTGCAATTTTGTGTATATCGGGTCGTTTTCTCCTTTGACCATTTTGAGGTAACAAAGTTTGCCGGCAATTACGTTGACAAGGTCGGGTTCGGGCTTGTCATAACGGAGTTTGCATTTCTCGCTTTTGTAGCGTGGGTAGAATGCTGCGTAGGCTGCGTCTAAGCCATACTTTTCCCAAATGTGTAGGATGGCTCTCAGGTCTTTGACGTATTTTCGGGTAACGTTGATTTTAGCCCCGACTGTTAGTCCTGTGACTTCTTGTCGCTTGGAGCAATGGCTAAGGCGGGTTTTCTTTTCGTTGATGGTGAATCCTTGGTCGGTGATGATTCTCTGTAGTTCGCGGCGAAACTCGCTGTCGGGCTGATAGACGTTGTGCATCGAACTGAATGTTATGTCGTCGGCATAACGCGAGTAGTGTAAGCCGAACCGTTTTGCCAATCCGTGAAGACGGCGGTCGAGCTTGTCGCAGACGGCGTTGGTCAAAAGTGGCGATGTCGGTGCGCCTTGGGGTAGTACGAAGTGGGGTGTCGATTCTTTGTCGATTAGCCACGAGCTGATTGTGCAAAATCCGGCAATTTTCCAAGCTATGTTGGTATTGAAGTTAAACGGCGCAAGTTGTAACCGTTTCCTGACTTGTTGTATTTTAATGCTCGGGAAGAAATCTTTGAGGTCGATGTTGAAAACGTAGTTTTGATTGGTGTGCATTCTTGCGTTGTCGACAATCGAGCGCCCTTCGGTGAATCCCATTGCATAGGGCGATGGTGTGTACAATGCTTTAAAGATTTCGTTCAAGCAGATTTGAAACCATTTGAGATTGCCATACGGTGCGCAAATCGGTCTTTCGCCTCCGGATTTCTTCGGAATCGAGAACAGAAGGTAACGGTGTACGTTTTGTGGTTTGCTAAGCGAGATGAATTGTTTGCGCGTAAAAGGATAAGCCTTATCGCCTACCAAGTCTTCTTTAATCTCGTTAAGCAGATTAAAAAGGTCGTCGAGGCTTTCCAGAGCGCGGGCTTTTGCGATAAGTGTTTCTTTATCCATTTAGTCGATTTTAGATGTTCCAAAGAAAAAAATGACATGCGGGCTGAAGCGTTGTTTCTTTATGTCTTAATCTTGTAATGGTTTGATTAGAAATCTTACTAAATTAATAAAACTACCATTTACCCGAGATTCGCTTGTCGGATGAGGAGCCACTGCACCGCAAGGAGACAAGATAATCTCGAAATAGCCAATTGACCATTGGAAATTCCCTTTCGGGAAAGTACCCGGCAATTCGTCGGGCATGTTCAAATGTCGGCTTCAGCCCACTATGTCAATGTTCGTTTTTCAATTGCAAATATACGATTAATTTGCGAATTGTTTGTTCTTTTTCGAAGCGATTTTTAGTCGATGTTCCAATATGCGTCGGGGTCGCCTTCGAAGACGTCGTTAATCACATCGTCGGAATATCCGGCTACGTCTTGTGCGTAAGTCCCGGCATAGTCGCCGTAGTGTTCATGTTCGTAATAGTCTTGGTCGTAGTCGTCGTAATAGTCGTACATATCTGTTGGTGTTTTATGTTTTCGTTGCAAAGGTAATACGGCTTTGCGAACTGTATGTTCGCACTAGAGCACTATTTTATGGTATTGTTTTATATCGAGATGCCATTCGGCTAATGCGCTCTTCAATCTTGTTGCGCAGCGCCGTGGGAGTAAGCACGACGAGGTCGTCGCCCCAAGCTGTAAGTTCGCGAATGAGTTCGAAGTTTTCGCGACACTCAATTGAGAAGAAATCACCGGATTGAAGTTGAGGATATGACGTGTGCAACTTGTCGGCGCGCTCTCCTTTGATGTGAATCTGGGAGCCGTGAATGGGTTTGGTATGGATATAACCTTTGACGTCGTCGCTAACCCAGAATATGATTTGTGTCAGCGGGGCATCTTCGTTAAAGGTGACGCCGATTATTTCGTCGAAACGTTCTTCAAGGTCGGTTTCGCACGGTTTGAAGACATATCCGGTCTTTGGCTCAATCTCGACGATGCGGTCGAGCGCAAAATTGAGGATGCGATTAGTGTCGTAAGCACCTCCGACGACGTACCATCGGCGGTTATACTCTTTGAGAAGGTAGGGAGAGAGTAGCACCTTCCGCTCTGTAGAATCCAAGAATTTGCGATATGTCAGCTCAACGACTTGTTTGTTTGATATGGCAGAAAACAGCGATGCAATCAGCGTCGAGTTTTCTACTAAATTTTTCGAAAGAGAGATTATTGGTTCTCGCGTTTCAAGTTTCAACTGTTCGCGCAATTCGGCGAGCCACTTAAAATTGTCGAGCCCGTCAAAACTGCCGAGTGTAGTGAGAGCCGATTCGAGGACTGCTTTTTCGTCTTCTGTCAGTTTCTTTTTGAATATAGAGAACGTTGGGTCGGCATAGCGTATGCAGCGCTTTTTGTATACACGGTCGTCTGCATTGGTAGCATCTATCGTATATCGTTCAAATTCGATCAGCATCGGGAAATCGTATTCGAGGTATGCGATATCTTTCTCGACGCAACGCTTGCTCACGCCGCCTTCTTGTCCGTAGCGAGGCAATTCCCGTTCGAGATAATCGGTCATATCTTGAATGGAATACGAATGGTAGCGGTCGGCAAGCAACTTGTCGAGCAACACAATCCGAGTCAGTGCATTCTTATTCGCCGGCATGGTTGTAAACTTTAATGCGTCAATACGGCTATTGCTCGCCAACGTCCGTCGTCTTGCTTTCTCGACAGTACTTTTAGTTGCTGTCCTTCGTTGACGCCCTTAAGGAGTTTTTCTCCAACATATGTGCCGGCGATATGTGCAAACCTTTTACCATTTTGGTTGGTCTCTATGCGCACTTCGCCGGAATCTTCTTTCAGCCATGATTCGTCGACTGTGCCGATGTGTGGCTTTATCCAAACTACCTTGCCGTCGTTAACTTTTATGTCAAAAGTCGTGCCGTTGGGTGTATTTCGGTTTAGCCCGAATTTAGTGGGTTTGCGCAACCACTCGGTCGATTTCTCGGTGCGAAGAATCCAGGTGCCAATCTTCCGTCCGGGATGGTTTCGGTCGTCGTTCTGCCTTTCGTCGACTTTCACTGCCAAAACTGTTGGGAATGCGCTGTAGATGAATTCATCGGCTTTGACGGAATATTTGGCGTAGATTGCATTGTTGTCGGCGGCAGCCTCAACCGATGCTAAATGATTATAGAGATTTCGGAATTCATCTTTAATGCTCCAACCATTGGCTTGGCGAGTCTGTAGGTGCTTTTCAAGCTCGTATTTTGCATTCGACGGCATACCTGCCTCTATCAACAGCTTTGCCAGCGACAGCCGTACGTTCACAACAAAGTTGTCGTCAGTACCACAAGTCAAGGCTTTGCATAGCAATCCTATTTTTGTATCGCGGTCTTGAACGAAGTCGGAAGCCTGCTCCCATAGGTAAAATTTCGACGGCGTGCGGAGAATCATATCCTTATAATATGCCAAAGCCTCATCGATTCTACCTTGCGAGCTGAGAACTTTTGCTTTATTTAGTGGCAAGTTTTGATTGCCGGGATATTTTTCAAGAGCTTTATCTACCAGTTGGCAAAATTCATCGGGAGCCTCAACACGGTCGGTTTCTAATTCTTTGACGTATACACCTATAAGTTTTTCAACCGTCGACGACATTGTATGACCTGCATCTGTCGTGAACTGCTTCCAATCTTCGTCTCTGAGATTTTCAAGTCCCCACAAGCGAACGAAGTCGCGAATGCGGAATTGAAGAGGCGTGTTTTTCTCCACCTTTATCGCTTCGCTCAGAATCCGTGAATGCAGAATGGATGGCTTGGGCAAGTTGAGCTTAAGATATTGGTTAAGAAGGATTTTGCGATTCTGCACATTGCTGATATTTGTCTGTTTAAGTGCATAATAGGTCAACCAGCCGAAGCTTTGATAAAGATTTGCATCGAGTTCGCCGTCGTTATACCAATTTGATACTTGCTTGTGCAACGATATGGCATCCGCTCCGTGTTTTGCATTTTCGACGGCAGCAGCAATCTCATAATAATGCGGAATGGCGCGCTTCTCGGCATAAGGCATAGCTTTCTGCATATACTCATAGTCGCTTCCAAAATCGTTGAAAAGAGCCTTCATACGCTCAAAGGTGGCAGCGGCATCATCACCGCTTTGTTGTTTGTGTTGTTCGTTGAGGCAATAGAATAGCGCTCCGGCAGTGTATTTATTGGCAGATTTGGCAAATTCGGTTTCAGCCGCAGCCATCGCTTCGGTGTGATTGCCTGACTTGTACAGAGCATATATTTCTTTAACAGTCATAGTCTTGGATAATTAGATAAATCGGTTACGAAAATTTTGTAGCTTTTGGTCTTCAATGCCAAGAGAGCTTAACAATCGCATATATGTATAGTTTCCCTTGGCGGTGTATGAGAATCTAACTTGAGCGATTCCATCAGTCTTGAGATGAAACACGTCTTGATAGTTTTCGCATGTAATGTCGAGGAGCTGAATGTCGCATTCTTCAAGTTGACTGCAGACAAACGTCACCAGCTTCTCGGCAAAAGGTCGGTCGGGCGCCGCAAACGGAACATTGCTCGGCGCGTACGATGCTTCAATCAACGGACGGCAAAGCGACGAAAGCTCTTCGGATGTCGATGCCTCGAGGATGTCTTTTGCGCTATATCCTTTGGCATTATACCACAACCGGAATGTTGCCGTATCCGATTTTTCGTCGGTAAATGTAACGATATGCTGATAAGCTTTTGTGCGGTCTTCCGAAACGTGTAGCCCCAACTCATGCGCACGGCTCTTAATACGCTCGAATCGTGCTCCGCAGAAATCAGAGCCGGCGGCATAGCTGCTCGCCTTGATTTTTGAGGACGGATTGATTTGTTCAACAACAAGATTGCTGATGTAATTGAAATCAGGACTGCGGAAATGCCATATCTTTTTGCTCGCACGGGTTAGCGCCGTATATGCCCAGCGGAAATAATCCTCATTGGCAGTGCCTCCGTAGCGACACATATCGACAAACACGTTGTCCCATTCGCCGCCCTGCGCCTTGTGGCACGTCATGGCATAACCATATTTGCATATCACGGCATTATAGTAGGGGTCCTTTGACAGTAGCTTGGCATACCTATCACAAAGATCCTTTTCCTCATCAGTGAGAGTACTTTTGTCTTTTGTCCGCATAAGACGGTGTAGATCGTTCCTATTAGTATTAAGCTCACGAGTAAGCCTGTGCTCGAAATCGACAACCAAAGCACGCGCCAACAGCCCTCCGACAGAGCCCGACCGGTCGTCAAGAAAATTGTCTAACAACGTGACAGTGAGCGATACCGGCTCGCCGTTTTCCAAAAACTTAATACATATTCTGCGAAATTTCAACACGACCGATTCAATCCGGTCCTTACCCAATTTCACACGCACAATGCGGCATTCAACCTCGTCGTCAGGTTGACATGACTCAACCTGCACAATATTGCCGTTGAACAGCTCGTGCTCGTAAGAATAGTTGTTGCGGCACACCATCAACAAATCACCCGCCATCAAGCGTGGAGCATCCTCTCCAAAATAATGGCGACGAATAGCAAGATTATAGTCCAACGCCTGCTTGTTGCTGTAGGCAATGATCGCCGACCTCACACCCGGCTTCGTCGGCGACAAGTCGAAATAAGGTCTTAGCAAATCAATATCCTCAGCTACTGAATCAATGCCATTGTCAAGCTGAAACTCTACAAACGATTTCTTCTCAATGCCATCGCGGATTTTCGTCGCATTAGCCAACATAACGCTACCGTCCGACTGGCGCATCACTTCGCGAAGAATAACCTCACAAACCTTACAACTGAACTTGTTTTCGATATACTCTTTGTCGAGAGCCGGCGAGAAATTCATACCGATAGGCGGCAACTGGGCATAATCGCCGACAAAAACAATCTTACGACCGCGAGCAAATTCAAACAAATCAGTCAGCAAGCACTCCGAGCCAAAAGAGAAAATCTCATTCTCCGACTTCGAATCAGAGACCATCGAAGATTCATCAACGATATAAACTGCGCTATGAGGGTCATCATTATTTTTTATGCCAAACCACAAATGCAGCCCCCCGTCGTCTTCATCCTCCTTATTCCGGCTCGTCGATTTTAGACCGGAAAGGCCGTAAATGCTCTTGTGGATGGTGCACGCCGGCTGTCCAACCTTACTGCCCAGAACATGCGCGGCGCGCCCGGTAGGAGCCATCAAGCAGAACTCCTGAGAGTTACTTGCCAACACACGCAGAAACTCCGCCACGAGTGTAGTCTTACCCGTTCCGGCAGCGCCCTTGAGCATAAACACCTGCTCCTCGCCCACGAGGAACGACTCGAAAGCCTCAACGGCAGCTTGCTGAGAT
>JAQXVL010000027.1 GCA_029224905.1 Bacteroidales bacterium | reverse complement strand
TGTCGGCACGCAATTCGACGGGCACACCGCCTTCGAACGTCCACGCCGGAACAACCACGCCGCAAGGAGGATAACCCAAGACGGTCCACATCGTCGTAGCCGCCGGATTGTCGCCCTGCGCAACGCCTTCGACAACCACCGACGCCGACGATATGCGCCGCGGGATAAAGTCGCGGTCGACGACGTAGGTCACCGTGTCGGCGGCGAAATCTTTGCCGATGAGCGAATGGTAGAACGAGCGCGAGAGCCGTTCGGTAAGCACTTCGGGCGTTATGCTGTGCGCGGCGACGTAAGGGCGCAACAGTTGTTGTGCATTCGCTTCGCGAACGTAGCCGTAGCCCTCGCCCGAACGTCCCGACTTGGAATGGTTGGTGCGCACAACGATGCTGTCGACGTCGAAGCGCGTGTAAGTATAGTTGCACGTTTCAAAATATGCGGCGCCGCCGTGAGCGTCAATCACGCCGAAATTGGCTTCCACGCCCAACGGTTTGGGCATTGTGCGCAGCAGTTGCTCGAATTCGTCGACCGTACGACACCGACGCAACGCTTCGCTCATCACCAAGCCCTCGCGGTCCATGTGCGTCACCGTATCGGCTTTCAGGTTATACGACGCCGTGTTCATTATGGCAAAACCTTCGGTGTTGCACCCCATCCACGCCTCGCGGCGAAGCGTATCACTCGCATTAAACAGCCCGATATAGGCGAACCCGTTGTCGGGCGTGATGCGTTCGACAACGTTGTTCAGGTCGGACGTGTCGCGATGCTTCCACAACAGCGGACGACCGTTCGCCGTCATCCGCGCCGTAACAATCGCCGACGTGCACGCCCATGCCGCAACAGTAGCAACGACGGCACACGCCAAAAATATGATTCGTTTGTTCATCTTTGTCCTCAAATTTTCGGCAAAGGTAGTGTTTTTAGAAGAAAGATGAAAGATTAGAGATAAAAGAGATGCCGAGCACTCATCAACTCTTTACTCATAAACTCTCACCTCTCACCTCCTCCGCAACTGCGACCACTTATTGGCACATACTGCCGTCATAAAGAAACACGCAGCCAAAATCCACAGCATATAAATCTCGTGCGACACTTCGGCAAGCGATGCACCGTCGGCATTGAGCCGCTCGAAGGCGTGCATACTCCACGTCGAGGGAAGCATTCCGCTGAGAAACTTAAGCCATTTCGGGAACGCATAAACCGGCCAAGTAATGCCCGAAAGGAACACCATAAGCACCGACGTAAAGACGACGAGAAGAAACACCGATTCGCGCTCGCGTACGAACGGATGCAACGTCATACCCAACATCACCACGGCGAAAATATACGGCACACTCAATGCCAATATTTCGACGAATCCCGCCTCTTGCGGATAACTAAAGATATGCGGCACGATGCACAGCATATAAATCAATTGCCCGAAATAGACAATGAAATATGCCATTGACTTGCCCAACAGGCGCGTCGTTGCCCCGCCGGCTATGGGAGTCGACAGGTATGAAGAAATCCACCCGTTCGCACGCCGACGCTCATAAAGTCCGCCGCCGAGCAAGCACAGCGTCAACAGTATGGTCTGCTGCAACACGAGCATCAAAATTCCCGGCATAAGGAATGTGGCAAAACCTTGCTGCGGGTTTCCCAAAGCGTAGAACGAAGGCGTGTAGACAGGTGGCAATTTCGGGCCGTCGGCACCGAGTGCGCCAAGGCTCTCTACCTGGATGTCGTGCCCCAGGTCGAGCGTTGCTTCTGTAACGCCGATAAGCAGCGATTTGTATCGCACAAGCAACGACATGTCGCAAAAGAGAGTGACGTCGCCGCGCTCGCCGCGACCTATATCCGTGCCGAAATCGCGTTCGATTAGCACAACGCCGAAACAAGCTTTCTCGGCAAGGGCTTCGCGAGCCTCCTGCATATCAGCGGCATAGCCGGCTACTTTTATGCCTTGCGTGGCATCTATTTTGCGCACCAGCGACCGACTCTTCGACGTCCGCGAATTGTCGACAACGACCAACGGCACATCGTTAACCAATTCGGCATCGTAGATAGACGCGTAAATCAACGGATAGACCAACGGCACAAAGAATAGAAAAATCAGAGCGCCCTGATCTTTCATCGTCATACGCACTTCCTCGATGCAGTGTCGCAACGCATTTACTATATATTCTTTAATTTTTTTCATTTCATTCTTATATTATGGCACGTAGACCGGCTCGCGTTGGGCTTTTTTGAGGTTAACCATCGTCAACCACGGCAACAAATTGAACACCATAAGTGCGGCAAAATACACTTTAGAGTAGTATAAATCGAACCCGTTAAGCGCTTGGTCACCATAAATTAGAAAGTAGAATCGCGACGGCGAAATCCATGTAAATATCGACACGGCGCCATACATACTTTCTGCGGGAAACGAGAATGCGCCCAACGAAAACGTCAGCACCCCGTAGAGCGTGCAAATGCTCAAGGCAAAGCGCAAGTTGGGAATCACTCCGCACACGAATACGGCAACCGACTGATTGGCTATAACGAAAAGCAACATAGCGAAAATCATGGTCCACGGACTGCAGTTCATCGGATAGTGCAGAAAGCCGAACATATAGCCTTGAATGAACAATCCGACCGCCGAGAAGATTATCGTCTGCGGCAACAATTTGCCGAACAGTGCCACGATAATACTACCGCCGGCTGTGTCGAGCCAGTCTTGCGACGTGCCGCGTTTCTCCTCTACGCAGATGCTGAATGCCGTAACCAGGTGAATCATCAGCGCCAACAATGCCGGAACAAACGAATTGCAGATATAGACGGCATAGTTCGACCACGGATTGCCCAATAAATTGGTCTGGAGATGCACGGGTTGCAACATGGCTTGAGCTTGGTCGACGGTCGACCCGTTTTCGAGGAGATAAGCTCTAACGACATCTGCCGAGGCTACCGTTGCGTTGGTTTTCAAGCCGCGATAGAGCAA
>JAQXVL010000026.1 GCA_029224905.1 Bacteroidales bacterium | reverse complement strand
GGCGACAAAATTGCTTGGCTTTCGATGGAGCACGACGGCTACGAATCGGACAAAAATAGAATTTTCGTGATGGATATGAAGTCGCGTCAGAGAACCGACTTGACTGCCGATTGGGACTACACCGTAAACGATATTGCGTGGAATCCCGACGGAAAAAGCATCTATTTCATTGCACATCACCAAGGTTCGACTCCGATATTCACTATCGACGTCAAGAGCCATCATGTGACCACTTTTGCCGACAACGAATGCGACTACGCAACGATTGCTCCGATTGACGAGCGCCGTGTAGTAGCATTGCGTCATGCCATTACTTATCCTAACGAGATTTTCGTGGTAGAGTCGGGTAGTGCTGCTACTCAACTTTCGAACGTCAACACAGAATTGCTTTCGCAACTTGCTCCCGTTACAGTCGAAAAACATATGGTTCCCACAACTGACGGCAAAGAAATGCTTACTTGGGTGATTTTGCCGCCGAACTTCGACAAAACAAAACAATATCCGGCAATTCTTTATTGCCAAGGCGGACCTCAACAAGCCGTTAGCCAAATGTGGAGTTATCGTTGGAACTTCCGATTGATGGCGTCGCAAGGCTACGTCGTGATTGCGCCTAACCGTCGCGGTCTTCCAGGATTCGGAACGGAATGGAATGCGCAAATCTCCGGCGACTACGGCGGTCAGAATATGAAAGACTATCTTTCGGCTGTCGACTATATGAAGGAAAAACCCTATATCGATAGCAAGCATATCGGTGCAACCGGCGCAAGCTACGGCGGTTTCTCTGTTTACTGGCTTGCCGGAAATCACGACAATCGCTTTGCCGCGCTGCTCGCGCACGCCGGTATCTTCAATACGGAAGCTCAATATCTCGAAACCGAAGAAATGTGGTTTGCCAACTGGGACCTCGGCGGTCCGTTCTGGGATAAAACCAACGAAATTGCACAACGCTCGTTCGCAAATTCGCCGCACCATTTCGTCGACCGTTGGACTGCACCGATTATGATTACCGTTGGCGAACGCGACTATCGCATCCTCGCATCTCAAGGTATGCAAGCGTTCAACGCTGCTCGTCTCCGCGACATTCCGACTCGTATGCTTGTCTATCCCGACGAAAATCACTGGATTCTCAAGCCGCAAAATGCACTGTTGTGGCAACGTGAATTCTTCGGTTGGTTCGACCGCTGGCTCAAGCCTACTCAAGAATAATACAGGTTAGAAATAAAAAAAATTATTGCTGTCCGATAAAACTCGGATATCGCAATAAAGGATGGCTCGAATGCTGATTTTACGGTGTTCGAGTCTTCTTTTTCCATTTATAAGCCCCCCTCATTCAAAAAGCGATGGTTCCGGAGGTGCACCGGAGGCCTCGGAAAGAATGATTTCCCATTCCTTTTCCGGGTTGTTGAACAGACTGTAGAAGTCGACGTAGTACATCAGGGTGATCCGTACCATTGTGGCCAACCCCGAAAAGCTCCATTGCCGAGTAAGTCCTTTCCGCATCACCATCAGCAGCAGGTTTGCAATCAGAGTCACCCATATCTGGATCTTGATGGCGTTGGCGCTTTCGCCATAAAAGTATTTCAGCGGGAAGTTCTGTTTCATCTGCTTGAAAAGCAGCTCAATCTCCCATCTTTGACGGTATATGGCGACAATTTCTCCGGGATCAGACTCCATATCGTTGGTAAGCAGCGATATGAGCTTGCGTTTTTTGATATCCGTATAAGTGATTATGCGTGATTTGTGGCGTATCGTTTCTCCTCCTTTCTTTGGCTTTGTGAACTCCACATTCTGTATCCTGACCTCCATCAGACCGTCCGGGGTCTGATACATCGTATCTGACAATATTGTGTATTTCAGATTTTTCTTCATTTTGGTGACGTATATCACGCCGCGTTGTGTAAGCTGCTCGAACTTCTCATAGTCGATATATGCGCGATCCATAGCCATTATGTCTCCCTTAGAGAGCGTAGAGGGCTTAAGCATAAACGAGTCGTTTGTGGCTGCCGAAGTGAACTTTATATCAGAGGGAATGCCTTCGTTGGCATGGATGACGGTATGCACCTTGATTCCGCCTTTCTTTTTCCCTGTCTTCGGATGGCGGCCGACACCCTTGAAAAGCAGGTTTGAGAACAGGGTGATGGTCGTGGAGTCGATAATCTGAAGACGCTTCATCCATTTAGGCGTCTTGCCGCTCCGGCTGTCCGAGGAAAGAGCATGTCGGTATGTGGCATATAAATCACGGTATATGGCCTCAAATATGGCTTCCGGACGTCTTTTGTTGGCATCGGCCAGTGTACTGCGTCCAATCTTGAAGGTGATGCCCAGGTGTGCCAGTTTGCGTGTCTCGGCAAGCAAACTGGCTGTTATCTCGCGCAATGAGTCAAAACGCATTATCACGGCGTAGAGCATCACCACCAAATGGATCCAGCAGTTGAAGCGTTTGGTGTACCTCTCACCACCATTTTCCTGGCTATATTGGAGAATTTTTGACTTGTCAAGCAATTTTATTACCTGACCATAGAGCGGCTGTCCGCTAAAATGACTATTTTTGCGCATCGGTTATTGTGTTTTGTTTGGTTACAGCAAAATAACCGAAAAGGGTCGACTCCTGCAAATGGAATCGACCCTAATTTTATATTCCTCTATAAAGTTTTATCGGACAGCAATAATTTTATTTAATCTAATCTATTCTATTTAGTCTATTCAGACTGCAAATGTTGTCATTTGCCGATATGCACACTTAGCCCCTATTAAGTGTGCATATTTCGGCTTTTTTCGCTATCTTCGCCAAAAATTTGTAATATGAAGACAAAACTGACAATAATAAAAGTTGGAGGAAAGATTGTAGAAACTCCCGAAAGCCTCGACCGGCTGATTGCCGACTTTGCGCACATCGACGGACTGAAAATGCTTGTTCACGGCGGCGGACGCTCTGCAACAAAGCTTGCCGCACAGCTCGGCATAGAGACGCAGATGGTCAACGGTCGGCGCATCACCGACGACGATATGCTCAGCGTGGTTACGATGGTATACGGCGGACTTGTCAACAAGCAAATCGTTGCCAAACTGCAAGCCGCCGGAGTAGATGCCATCGGGCTTACCGGAGCGGATATGAACATCGTCCGCAGCGACCGACGCCCGGTTGTCGACGTCGACTACGGCTGGGTCGGCGACGTCAAAGAAGTCGACAGCAAAGCATTATCGACGCTCCTCGACAACGGCTATTGTCCTGTGATAGCGCCGCTGACGCACGACCGCAAAGGCAACATCCTCAACACCAACGCCGACACGATGGCAGGCTCGGTTGCGCAGGCTATGGCTGCGGCTTACGACGTTACGCTCGTGTTCTGCTTTGAGCGTCCCGGCGTGCTCGCCGACGAAAACGACGACGCAAGCGTTATTCCCGTAATCACTCCCGACCTCTACGAAACGCTAAAAAGCGACGGCACGGTGTCGGGCGGCATGATTCCCAAACTCGACAACGCTTTCAGCTGCATCCGTGGTGGCGTCAGCCGCGTGGTGATTACCCGCGCCGATATGGTCGGCTCGTCCGATGGGACTGTTATTACCGAATAAACTATTCGTAGTATAAACTCAAATCGTCGAGTGTAAGCTCTGCACCTACCGACACGCCTCGCTCGAGGTAGTCGGTAGTTTTTATTTTTACGGTTTCTTCGGCTTGGTTGTACGAAGAATAGCACGATGACGAAATCATCAATCGCAGGCGCGTAGCCTTGAGATTGCGCACCGTGTAGACGATAGGCACCTTAAAGAGCGTAAACGACGTCGATGCACTCAGACGTCCCACACCGCGACCGATAACGGTCTCGCCCGCCGACGATTCGCCGACAAGTTCGACAACCACCAATCCGGTCTCCGACGCATCGTGCACGTCTTGGCGATAGCGATAGTAGCCGCCAACGGCTGTCGGACGCGAGCGGAATGCGATGCCTTCGGTGTAGGTCTCCGTGCCGTCGGCGTTAAACTTATATGAACCCAGAAACACCTTTCCCGCCGAGCGATTGGCTATCGTCGGCACGTTGCGACTGTAGTACTCGTTGTCGGTACGCGTATCGCGCGGAGGCTCAGTGCCGTGGATGTCCCACGCCACGTTGCGCAGCCTTACGCCGTATGCCCCGTCGTGGCTAACTTCGACAATTTCGGTCGACGGCACGCGGAACCACGTGTTGCTGCATTCGGCATAGCGTGAGCACGTCTTGGCGTTGACGCTCGCCCACCCTTTGGCTTCGCGAACGAGGATGCTCGTCGTGTTGTAGCGGGCATACCAACTGCTGGCGTTCGAATATTTTCCGCCGCAGTTTATCGAACCTATTTTAACGGTTTCTTTCAAATCGTCCTCGAAACTTGCGTTCGGCAACGTAAGTGCCTTTTCGGTCTCGAAATCGTATTTCAGTTCCTCCCGACCGTCGGTAGTCACCATCAACGAATATTTCGTTGCCGGCATAAGCGTCGACACGGTGATGCGATGCTCGTCGGGCACTACCTCGGTCACCGCGGGATACAAATCGCCGTCGGCTTCGCGAATAAACACCTTCAGATAGCGCACCACCGATTCGGCACGCTCCGCATCAACGTAGAGGTCTACTTTCGACGACCAAATATTCTCTTCGCCGAAGTTTATCGTGTAGGGCGGAATGAGTCGCCGCAAGGTAATCGGTTCGGAGCAGACCTCGCCTGCCACGGCACGCACCAGGCACGTCTGCAGCGTCGTCGAAGGCTCTATCGTCACCCGATAGAGATTGTCGCTGATGCGCTCTACCGATTGTACCGGCAGCGGCTCCCATTCCAAAGCCGTGTTCGACACCTCAAACGCAACGGCGCCGTCAAAATCGCGACCGTTATATTCCACCGTGAGCGCCACCTGCCGCACATCCATATCGAATTCGCCGACCGGACGGATGGCAAGCGTCACCGGACGAACCTCCACGTCGACCGTGAGCGGCTCGACGGCTACGCGTCCGTAGGTGTCCATGGCTTGCGCCGTAATTATATAATGAGTAGCTTCGCCGCCGACGCATACGAGTTGCGACAGAACGTCGGCAAGATCGACATCGACGTGCGTATCGCCCTCGGCACCGTATTCGGCAAGCACATCGCGTTCCGTCATAACCGCGCCGCGGCTATCGCGCCAACCGATGCTCAACGTCAACTGCTTCAGCCCTGCCGAAGCCGTCACGCCGAAGCGGCACACGGCATTGCCTTCGATGGCGCTGACCGTCGTCGACTCGGTCGAAAACGTAGGTCCCGTGCCCGCAAAAAGCGCCTCGTCGAGCGAAATTCGCGTCGATTCGCCGTTGCCTGCCGAAATCGACAGCGCGCCGTCGCTTTCCGCCACCGTCACGTGATAATGATGCGCCGCGAGGGCGTCGAACGTCAGCGGGCGCACTGCAACTTGTCGGTTTTGCCCGTCGGTGAGCAGAAGTTCCGCGCCGACCGCACCGGGATTGACCCCGGCAAAACCGTCGTCAGCGGCTGCCCATTCCACATATCCTCCGGCGTCTGACTTCACGCGCAGACGCACGTCGGCAAGCGTCTGTACATCGATGCTGCGCGTCACGATGGCACTCGCCGGGGCGCACGTCAGGTCGACATTCGTCGTACGACTGTCGTAGACCGATGCGTCGGTTTCGCCGTAATAAGCCACCTTGCCAACGCCCTCCGCGGAGGTTTGCCAAGCCGCGCTGAACGTATAATCGCCAACGGGGAGTTTGCCGACGCCGGCTTCATATTCCGCAAGATTAGTCCACGACTTGCCGTAGCCGGTGCGAGAGTCGGCGCGGAGCATCACGTCGTCGAGCGTCGGCGTCGGCAGTTCGACCGCAGCGGCATCGCCGACCGACGTAACCGTCGGGTCGACCGCCACACGAATCGCCACATCGCCGTAGCCCGTCACCAGCACGTTGGCATCATCGCCACACGCACCAACCGCTATGGCAAACGCCGTAAGTATCAGTAGTTTAAACTTTTTCATCGTCTTTCAAGAGTTAAAAACCGTGCCGACACAACGCCCCCTATCGGCATCGGTCGACACACACTGCAAAAGTAACAAAAAAGACTTTCTCAAGCAACGGCAGTTACCAAATATGACTAATTTTCTATCCCATTTCGGGCAATGGCCAGGGATTACGGATGTATTCGGGATGCGACGTCGGCGAAATTACCTTGGCGGGCACTCCGGCTACCGTGACATTCGGCGCTACCGAGCGCGTCACAACAGCTCCGGCACCGATGCACGAACCGCTGCCGATACGAACGTCGTCTACTATCGACACGCCGGGACCGATATACACCCCGTCGCCGACGATTGCCGCCGTGTCGACGTTCGACCCGATGGTGGTCAACTGCCCCATATTCACGTTATTACCTATCACGGCGCGACGATTGATGACCGTGCCGAAACAGTGCTGCAAGTAAAAGCCGTAACCGATTTTCACCTTTTCGGGAATCAGCAAGCCGTAGCCTTTCTTATAGCTATGAAGCATCATTTTTGTAAGAGGAAAGAGCCAGCCGCGATGCTGCGACAGCCTGAACCAGAAACTAAAACCTACACTTGTGCGACTCAAGCCGCCCAACCAAATGCGAAACAACGACGCCAGACGACCGCTGTGGCGGTAATAGTCGGAACGAATCAACTCCGCACAGTCGCTGTAACTGCGCGGTATCGGTATCGTGATTTCGTCATTTTCACAGATTTGGTATTTTTCGTAATCCATTTGTCCTTAATTTTTTGTAAAAGTATGCAAACGCCGACGATTTGTAAAGGAAATTACGCAACTTTACAAAGTTTAACAATTAGGGGAGGGGTAAAACTACAGTTTCTGACTAAATTTGCATCACTCAAAGAGACAATCTACAACACGAGTTAGTTTTAAATTAAAATTAAGTAACCGTTTAAATTTACATATCATAACTATGAATCACAAATTCGCAGCATTATTGTTGTCAATGCTCCCGCTATGCGCGAATGGAGCGCTTAGCACTTCAGGCTCTTGGGGAGATTATGATGTATCAGGGACAGAAGAAGTCACACTTACCGGAGATGTAGCTATGTGGAACGTTGTCAGAATACCGAAAGGTTCGAAACTGATTATCCACGGCAACGGGCATAAAATCAATATTCGAAATTTCAACTTTACAGTTACAGAAGATAATGCCGGAACTAACTCATGCTACTCTTTTGACGTGCGCGGAGAGTTGGAAATTTATGGTCCTATAACGCTCGACGGAGGCAACACCAAAGACTTCGGCTATGTGGGTGGCGGCGGCGAGCCGGAAACGTTCCGGACAAAAATGAACGGTAACTATTATAATGGCAGAGACGCCGGCGAAACAAATTCGGCAAACGCAATAATAGTGCACAATTGCGGTGCAAAACTGACAATCGAAGACGCCACATTTCAAAACGTCAGAAGCCATTTATACATTCCACCGGTTGTGGCATTTACCGACGATTATGCAAATATAAATGGCACATGGCAATATTCCGACGGGGCACATACGAGAGCCGACATAACTGCCGGATTTACTAACGTAAACTTCAACAATTGCTTGGACGATACAGGACAAGGCATCATTAAATTCCACAACCAATTGAGGGGTAAAGTAACTTTTGACAATTGTAAATTTAGCAGTTGTGCCGTATACGATTACGGAGGCGTCGTAAAAGGCTTCGGTGGCGGCAATACGAACAACATACAAGTAACAATGAACGGTTGCACGTTCCACCACTGCTTGAGTTACGGCTGGGGCGGTGCAATCCTATGGGCTATGGCACCGACTAACAACATTTCAAAGTTAATGCTTAACAACTGCACGTTCTACGAAAACTATGCACGCGGTCTTGGTGGCGCTGTCTCTAACGAGGGCACTGTAGAACTTACAAGATGCACAATTAGAAACAATTATGCCGGATTAGGAGGTGGCGGTATTGCAAGTTTTCCGTTCTCACTTGCCGAGAGCAGCATGGGCAATGCCAACGGTTTGGTCCTTAATGCCGGAAATATTATAACAAATAACACATCCAAACAAACCACCGCTACAGGGTCTCCTTTTGGCACATCATACCCATCAGGTGGCGGCGGTATATGGATTTTGATGAATAAAGAAAACTGGACGTGTAACGCTGTTATTGGTGAAGGAAACGAGATAAGCGGCAACGAATCAGCATTCGCCGGCGGCGGAATCTTGCTCCACAAGTCAAACGGCAGCACAACGAGTCTTACATCAGCGGCAATAATCCACAATAATACATCGACGCACGCAGGAGGCGGTGGTGGCGGCATCGCTATCGGTACGGAAGGTGTCTCAGAGTTGCCATCGGTAACAATCAATGGCGGCGAGATTTACGAGAACGAATCGACCGACTATCATGGCGGCGGGGTGTATATGCCCGGTGGAAAATTCACAATGTCGGCGGGTACTATCCGCGACAACTCGGCGGCACTGAACGGCGGTGGATTCTATATTAAAAACGGCTCTGTGGAGATTACCTCTGCGAACGCGCAAATCACCGGCAATTATTGCCGCAAATATGGAGCCGGACTCTATGTAGGCAACACCGGCGATAGCTATATTAATACGACTTTCTCCGGCGGAACAATCAATGGAAACGGAGCGCGAGGCTGCGTGGCAGGCGGAGGTATATGCGTTGAAGGTAAAGTGAATTTCACGACCACAAATACAAATATTGAGAATAATGAGGCAAGTTTCTTATACGGAAACGGCGGTGGCATTTGCGTGTTAGGCGGAGCAAAAATGACGTACGAATCAGGGCTTATCCGCAACAACAAAGCAGGCTCTAAAACCACCACGTCGTACAACACCGGCTATAAGAAAGGCGTAGAAGATATAGGCGGCTTCGGCGGCGGAGTGTTTGTGGCTGGCGATGGCAGCAGCCTTACGTTTAACATGGGCACGGGCAAAAGTCTTGGCCTCTATGGCAATGTTGCCATAAACGGAGGCGACGACGTCTTTGCAAACGGCGACGGCACGACGGTTACCATACCCGACGTTTCGGAAATGACACTTAGCGAATTCAAAGTACCCGTGCCCGAAAATTCGCTCTTCTGGGCGGAAGACTACGCAACCGACGACCCCAACTACGGCTACGGCACAAAAATTAACACCGACTGGACAAGCACTAACGGCACTAACGTCCGCTATCGCTACGCTCTCGACAATATGATTGAGCCGTACAAAGTACCCGCACAAACGCTTACAAAATACACCTCGCTGGCGTTGGGCTACGGCGTCGTCTACGTTACCATAGAAAAAGAAGGCTTGAAAGAAGGCGAAAACGCAATTTTCGAAATAACGAAAGGCGGAGCGACAGAGCCTTATATGCGCTTGCTCATATCCGGCAAAACCGATTCTGACGGCAAAAAGAAAGCATCGCAAAAAGTGGCACTCTTCCCCGGAACGTGGAACGTAAAAGAAACCAACTGGAGTTGGACCTATTCAAGCGACCAACCCGTAAATGGTATAACAAGAGAAATCGACAACGACAGCCCGGACGAAGTAAAAACATTCAAGTTCGTAAACACTAAAAAATCCGACGTAAAGCCCCACAGCGAATCGATTGTTAAGAATACATTTTAATGTATATATAGAACCTCATTTTACGAATCTAAAGAGGGCGTATCTATTTTGATATGTCCTCTTTTTGCTATTAATCTGAGGAAATACGCCGAAAATTAAGCGAAATCGAAAAGACTTGAGACCCTTGCCGTGTCGAAGATACGGCAGGGGTAGCTGTGCCGGAGGTACAGCAGTTGTGGGTAACACCAGGCTCAACCTCGGAGAGGTTTAGCCTGGTGAAAATCAGCACATTATATGCGAGCTTCGGAGATGCTCGGTCGTGATAGCAGGCGCCTTCAGCGCGGTTAGTGGTTAGAGGTTATGGATTGCCGCTCTGCTATTTAGTCTTTTTTGTGAATTAACATTTTAAAAAAAGGAAGAAAAGGTGTAATTTTGCACAATTTAAGACAAAAAGGTAGTGAACAATCAAGAAGTAAAATATATAGCGATACTTGGCAGCACGGGTTCGATAGGGACACAGACGCTCGACGTGGTGTCGGAATACCCCGACCGCCTACGCCCGTATCTGCTAACCGCAAACCGCAACGTCGACTTGCTCGCCGAGCAAGCACGAAAATACAGACCGGCAAAAGTAGTGATTGCCGACAGTTCGCGTTGGAAAGAGCTCAAAGAAGCCCTGGCAGACCTGCCCATCGAAGTGCTTTCGGGCAGTAGCGCCATCGCCGAAGCATGCGCCGACGCTCCTATCGACATCGTTGTAACGGCAATGGTGGGCTACAGCGGACTCGAACCTACGATGAGCGCAATCCGCGCCGGAAAGACCATCGCACTCGCCAACAAAGAGACACTTGTCGTTGCCGGCGAACTGATTACCGGCATGCTCGCCGAGTCGGGTGCACGTCTCATCCCCGTCGATTCGGAACATTCGGCAATCTTTCAATGCCTCGTTGGCGAACAGCCGGAGTCGATAGAGCAACTCATCTTGACGGCGTCGGGCGGACCGTTCCGCACATTCTCGGCAGAGCAACTCCGCAACGTGACCGTCGCCGACGCACTGCGCCATCCCAACTGGAACATGGGCGTGAAAGTGACAATCGACTCCGCATCGATGATGAACAAAGGTTTCGAGATGATTGAAGCACGCTGGCTCTTCGGCATCGAGCCCGAGCGCATCTCTATAATGGTACATCCGCAGTCGATAGTCCATTCGATGGTCGAATTTCGCGACGGCTCGATAAAGGCGCAACTCGGTCTGCCCGACATGCGTCTGCCCATACGCTATGCGCTCAACTACCCACAGCGGTTGCCGTCGGCTTGCGACCGACTCACCGTGGCGCGTATGAGCCAACTCACCTTCGAAGAAGCCGACCGCAGCCGCTTTCCGCTGCTGGCGATGGCGTTCGAAGCAATCCGCCGAGGCGGCAACATGCCGTGCGCCCTCAACGCCGCCAACGAAGTTGCCGTAGCCGCTTTCGTCGACGGTCGTATCGGATTTATGGACATGCCGCGCATTGTCGAGCAGTCGCTCAACCGCTGTTCGCTAATCGCAAAACCCGGCTACTCCGATTTGGTAGAAACTAACAACGAGATTAAAAACATCGCATTATCAATGATTTAAACAACAACATACGATTTTAATGGAAACATTTCTTATCAAGGCGGCACAACTCATCGCCGCTTTCGGAATTTTGATTCTTGTACACGAATTCGGACATTATATTTTCGCTCGCATGTTCGGCATCTGGGTCGAAAAGTTCTACCTGTTCTTCGACCCGTGGTTCAAGATTTGCAGCCTCAACAAGGGCAAAGCGCCCGTCGAAGGCGAGAAACTCACCTGGCGCAACACCGAATACGGCATCGGCTGGCTACCGCTCGGCGGCTACTGCAAGATTGCCGGCATGATTGACGAGTCGATGGACACCGAGCAGATGAAGCAACCCGCCAAGCCGTGGGAATTCCGCTCCAAGCCGGCATGGCAACGCCTGTTGGTGATGATTGGCGGTGTGCTCTTCAACTTCATCCTCGCCATCATCATCTACGCCGGAATTGCCTACACCTGGGGCGACCAATACATCGAATATACCGACGCAACCTACGGCATGCAGTTCTGCGAGGCTGCACACGACCTGGGATTCGTCGACGGCGACGTACTGCTCGAAGCCGACGGCAAACCATTGTCGGCTGCCGATTTCGACTTGCTCAAATTCCTCGAAGCAAAGCAAATCACCGTAAAGCGCGAGGGCAAACGCGTCGACATTGCCATCCCCGACGGCTCTGTGCTTAAGGTCAACGAAGCCATGAAAGACGCAAAAAGCGACTTCGGCTTTATGACCTATCGTCTGCCAATCGTCGTTGCCGACCTCGTTGCCGGAGAGGCTGCCGAGAAAGCCGGAATGAAGAAAGGCGACAAAGTGCTTACCGTCAACGGTGCAGAAGCGCAAACCTGGGAGAAATTTACCGGCGAACTCAGCCGTAACGCAGGCAAGAAAGTCGAAATCACGTCGTTGGCAGCCACGGGCGACACCACTCGCGTCAACCTTACCGTCAGCGAAGCCGGAAAAATCGGCATTATGCTTACGCCGCTCACCGACATCTACCAAACCAAGACAATCAACTACACGTTGCTCGAATCCGTGCCGCGCGGCATCGAACTGGGCGTCGACAAGTTGACGTCGTACGTCAGCCAACTCAAATACGTCTTCACCAAAGAAGGCGCACAGAATCTCGGCGGCTTCGGCGCTATCGGCGACATGTTCCCCGAGCAATGGAGTTGGTATCAGTTCTGGGTAATCACCGCATTTATCTCGGTGGCGCTGGCGTTTATGAACATCCTGCCCATCCCGGCGCTCGACGGCGGACACGTGCTCTTCCTGCTCTACGAACTCATCACGCGCCGTCAACCAAGCGAGAAATTCCTCGAATACGCACAAATGGTCGGACTGTTCCTGCTCATAGCCTTGCTGCTCTACGCTAACGGCAACGACATTTACCGTTTCTTCATAAAATAGACGATGGACTACAAAAAGATACAACTCAAACGAGGCAAAGAAGATTCGCTCGGGCGCTTTCATCCCTGGATATTCTCGGGAGCCATCGCCCGCATAGAAAACGGAATTGAAGAAGGCGACACAGTCGAAGTATGCTCGTCGACAGGCGATTTTCTCGCCGTCGGGCACTACCAAATCGGCAGCATCGCCGTCAGAATTCTCGACTTCGGCAAACGCGAAATCGACCTGACGTTCTACACCGAACGCCTCAGCCAAGCCTACCGGCTGCGCAAGTCGTTAGGACTCATTCGCCCCGACAACAACGCATTCCGCCTCGTCCATGGCGAAGGCGACTTCCTGCCGGGACTCGTCGTCGACATCTACGACCGCACAGCCGTCGTGCAAGCACATTCGCCGGGTATGCACTATGCGCGCAACATGATTGCCGACGCTCTGCTCGACATCGCCGACGGACTCGTCGAAAACGTCTACTACAAGTCGGAAACCACCCTGCCCTACATGGCGCAACTCGACAGCCGCGACGGTTATATCAAAGGCGGTTTCCAATCGAATATCGCCATCGAAAACGGCTTGAAATTCCACGTCGACTGGCTTCGCGGTCAGAAAACCGGATTCTTCGTCGACCAACGCGAAAATCGCGCCCTGCTCGAGCATTACAGCCACGGCCGCGCCGTGCTCAATATGTTCTGCTACACCGGCGGTTTCTCGTTCTACGCCATGCGCGGCGGCGCTCGTCTCGTTCACTCCGTCGACAGTTCG
>JAQXVL010000025.1 GCA_029224905.1 Bacteroidales bacterium | reverse complement strand
AGCGTGCTGCAACTTTGGTCACCAAAATACCGGTCTGCTGACTGCCACGTGCCTTTGCACGCAACCATGCTCGTGCGGTGGCAATGCTGCGCGTCAACACTACGGGATAGCCTTTTGCCGCAACATCTCGATATAGGCTTGAGGCATCCGGCTTAAACGACAGCAGTGAGTGGACGAACGACGAGAGGGTTTCGGCTCGGAATGAGCGCAGACTGACGGCGAGATGCAAATCGTCGGAATACGACACATTTGCATTGTCTTTCAGTAGTGCGTTTACGCGTCCTTCGGCATATTCGGGTTCGGTAAGTTTATTGGAGATGTAAATCTTCCAATGCGAATATTCTTCATTGAGAGCCTTTATCCATTCTGAAATTCCGGCTTCTCCGGTGTTTATTTCCTGTCCGCCACCGACCAGGCAAACAATCACTGCCCAATCTTTGCGTTGGTCGAGCGACCAAATGAGAAACGAGGCTTCGGAAACGGGAAAATTGGGTACTTTCAATTTGTTGCCATAGGTTCCGCCGCGCTTGAGGTAGTTGGCAAGTCGCTTATGTGTCCACGACCGTTGTGCTTCGTCGAAAATCGCGACATGCTCGACCTGTCCATATCCGGCTTCATCTAATTCGACAGCTTTTGTCGGGTCAATTTCGAGACGACCGTTTTCAACGGGATTTTTTATCTTTGCCAACATATCATCGCGGTAACGGTGGATGATTTGGAGAAATTCGCTAACCTCACGTCGGGAATCGGACATCTTCTTTGATTCGCCGCGGGCTTTGCATTTTTTGTAATTATCGACAGCCAATGCTGCGGTCAACACAGCCACCAAAGGTCCGTTACCCGACAAATAGACTGCGCCGTTTTCCTTATCCAATTCGCCGTCTTTGTACGACTGTTTGATAGCAACGTCGAGTCCTACCAAAGTTTTTCCGGCGCCTGGCACGCCGGTTACAAAACAGATGCTTTTCTCGCGATTGCGCTTACTGCGTTCAATCACGTCGAGAATGCAATTGATAGTGCGGTCGGTCGACACTTTGTCTGCCTCGTGGCGAGTGATATCTTCTACCGAATGATTTTCGTAGAGCGTTCGCGCTGCTTCGACAATCGTCGGCGTTGGACAATACGGCCCGATTAGCCAATTTTCGCCCCACATCTCCGGGTCGTAGTCGGTAGAGCCCACTTCGAGAACTCGTGCAATCACTTGCTGAAGCATATTCCGTCCGGCAATCAACGGATTGAAAATCGCATCGTCGTAGACGGAAGGTTGCACAACGATTGTGGATTGTTTATACTCTGTCGGCACCAAAATCGGGGCAATCGGTCGGTCGGCGCTATAAAGATGGAAGTTTTTCAAATCAAGCGCATAGTCAAGCACTTGCTCGACGTCGGCTTGCAAGGCATCGCGCTGCCCGACTTTAAACTCCACGCAAAAGACCACACCTTTTATCAGCAGCACCACATCGACACGCTTGCCAAGACGCGGTATGTCGTATTCGAAAAAGACGTAAGCATCTTCGTCGCGCCACGGGCAGAGCACATTTTGCAGAATCTCAATCTCGCCCATCCATGCCTCGTTGGTCGTGGTTTGGTCGATTCCGTGAAAACTACTTACGATATGCCCGAAAATCTCTGTTGCGTTAGCATCGAGAAATTGCGAAAGCGTTGCCTTGTATAAGCATCGAGGATGTGTGTTGTTTTGCATATTTTTTTATTTTCCTATCACAAAGGTATAAACAATTCCATTACGGGCCAAATCTTTATGCTTTTTGCCATATATCTTTACAAAAAATCGGCGGGAGTTTTGTTTTTCCGCGCTATTTGCCGTAACTTCGCAGTCAGATAATCAAACAACAATTAGACACTATGATTACCTTCTTTCGAAAAGGAGATTATTCGGTCATAGCGGTTGAGTCAGACCATCGATTCAACGCGGACGAATGTCGAAAACTTCAATGGCTATTTAGCGAATCCCACCCCCTTGAGTCAGAAAGCGTTTCGGGCACTTTCGTAGGCCCCCGCCGAGAAATGATTACTCCTTGGAGCACTAACGCGGTAGAAATCACCCAAAATATGGGTCTCACCGGCATCAGTCGCATCGAGGAGTTTTTTGTATCGAAAAGCGAGCAACCCACCTACGACAAAATGCTTCAACGGGTCTACCACGGCTTGGACGGCAAGGTGTTTGACGTCAGTAGGCAACCCGAGCCTATCGTCTATATCGACGATTTGGAGAAATATAACGAGCAGGAAGGCTTGGCGCTGAGCGCTGACGAAATCGGCTATCTGCGCGGACTCGCAGAGCGTCTCGGGCGTCCGTTGACCGACAGCGAGGTGTTTGGCTTCTCGCAAGTCAATTCGGAGCACTGCCGCCACAAGATTTTCAACGGCGTGTTTATTATCGACGGCGAAGAAAAGCCGAGTTCGCTTTTCAAACTCATCAAAAAGACTTCTACTGAAAATCCGAACGGACTCGTTTCGGCTTATAAAGATAATGTGGCGTTTGTCGACGGTCCGACCATCGAGCAATTTGCGCCGCGCAATCCGCATCAACCGGATTTCTTTGAAATCAAAGATGTCGATACGGTTATCTCGTTGAAAGCCGAAACGCACAACTTCCCGACCACGGTTGAGCCATTCAACGGCGCTGCAACTGGTACTGGCGGCGAAATTCGCGACCGCCTCGGCGGTGGCAAGGCGAGTCTGCCGATTGCAGGTACTGCCGTCTATATGACTGCCTATCCTCGCACGGAAGACGGCCGTAAGTGGGAAGACGCGTCGATGCCTCCTCGCCCGTGGCTCTATCAGACTCCGGAAGAGATTCTCATAAAAGCATCCAACGGTGCATCCGATTTCGGCAACAAATTCGGTCAGCCGTTGATTTGCGGTTCTGTTCTTACGTTCGAGCATGCCGAAAACGGCGAAAAGTTTGCCTACGACAAGGTGATTATGCTTGCCGGAGGTGTCGGCTTTGCTGCACGCCGCGATGCCATCAAGGGCGAACCTGTTGCCGGCGAAAGCGTTGTGCTCATGGGCGGCGACAACTACCGCATCGGTATGGGCGGAGGCGCTGTGTCGAGCGTCAACACCGGTCAATACAACAACGCAATCGAGCTCAACGCCGTGCAACGTGCAAACCCGGAAATGCAAAAGCGTGTGTCGAACGTCATTCGCGCGTTGGCTGAATCCGACCAAAACCCGATTGTGTCGATTCACGACCACGGCGCGGGAGGTCACCTCAATGCGCTGTCGGAACTTGTCGAAAGCACCGGCGGTGTCATCAATATAGATGCCCTACCCGTCGGCGACCCGACGCTGTCGTCGAAAGAAATCATCGGCAACGAGTCGCAAGA
Organism: Bacteroidales bacterium; assembly: GCA_029224905.1. Taxonomy (GTDB): domain Bacteria; phylum Bacteroidota; class Bacteroidia; order Bacteroidales; family Muribaculaceae; genus Limisoma. The sequence goes on along the minus strand of JAQXVL010000025.1, from coordinate 21,469 downwards.
GCGTATGGGTATGGTTGTTGATGCCGCCGACATTGAACGCGTCAAGACGATTGCCGAACGCGAGCGCGCTCCGTTCTACGTTGTCGGCGAAACGACAGGCGACCACAAATTCGTGTTCCGCCAAGCCGACGGCGTCAAACCTATCGACTTGGCTATGAGCGATATGTTTGGCAGCTCGCCGACGACTTATATGGTCGACTCTACAAAACCGAGAACGCTCAAAACGGCTAAATATTCGCAAAAACTCATCAACGAGTATCTGCAAAACGTGCTTCAACTTGAGGCTGTAGCTTGTAAAGATTGGTTGACGAACAAAGTAGACCGCTCCGTAACGGGCAAAATCGCGCGCCAGCAATGCCAAGGCGAGATACAACTGCCGCTGAGCGACTGCGGCGTTGTGTCGCTCGACTACACCGGTACAAAAGGTATCGCCACGTCAATCGGTCACGCACCGCAAATCGCGCTTGCCGATGCGGCACAGGGCTCGGTTGCCGCTATTGCCGAAGCGCTCACAAACATCGTAGGCGCACCGCTTTCGCAAGGTCTTAAGAGCATTTCGCTGAGCGCCAACTGGATGTGGCCATGCCGCAACGAAGGCGAAGACGCCGCCCTCTATAATGCAGTTGAAGCTTGCTCGCGCTTTGCCATCGAATTGGGCATCAACATCCCGACCGGCAAAGACAGTCTTTCGATGACTCAAAAATATGGCAAAAAGAAGATTCTTGCCCCCGGCACGGTTATTATTTCGGCAGCCGGAGAGGTAAGCGACGTGCGCAAAACAGTATCGCCCGTCGTTGTCAACAAGAAGCGGACGCACCTATATTATATAGACTTCTCCGGTTCGCCTTTGGCACTCGGAGGCTCTGCGCTCGCACAAACGCTTAACCGCATCGGCGACGATGTGCCTAAGATTGTTTCGGCGGAATATTTCACCACGGCGTTCAACACCGTACAGCGTCTCGTCGACGAGTCGTTGCTCTTGGCGGCTCACGACGTTTCGGCAGGCGGTCTGATTACGACGCTTTTGGAAATGACATTCGCCAACACTCGCGGCGGCTTGCAAATCGACTTGAACGAGTTCGGCGAGGCTGACACCGTCAAACTGCTCTTCGCCGAAAACAATGCGTTGGTCGTTCAAACCGATAAGCCGAAAGCCGTTGAGCGTATTTTGCAAGAAAACGGCGTGGGCTTCAAACGCATCGGCACGCCGATCGACGAGCGCATCATCGTGGTGGACAACGGCGGCAAAGACTACCTGTTCGGCATCGATTATCTGCGCGACCTGTGGTTCAAATCGTCGTATCTGCTCGACCGCAAACAGAGTGGCAACAAGTGTGCCAAATTGCGCTATCTCAACTACAAAAAGCAACCTATCCGCTACCGCTTGCCGAAAGGTTTTGCCGGGACGTTTGAATCGCTGGGCATCGACCCGCACCGCCGCACGCCGACAGGCATCAAGGCTGCCATCATCCGCGAAAAGGGCGTAAACGGCGACCGCGAAATGGCGTATTCGCTCTACCTCGCAGGTTTTGACGTAAAAGACGTGCATATGACCGACCTCACTTCCGGTCGCGAAACGCTCGAAGATGTCAATATGATTGTGTTCTGCGGCGGATTCTCCAACTCCGACGTACTCGGCTCTGCAAAAGGCTGGGCGGGCGGTTTCCTTTGGAACGAAAAGGCAAAACGCGCTCTCGACAATTTCTACCGACGCGACGACACTCTGAGCCTCGGCATTTGCAACGGTTGCCAACTGATGATAGAACTCAACCTTATCAACCCCGAACATGAGCATCGCGCTACGATGGAGCACAACGACTCGCACAAATTCGAATCGCAATTTGTCGGACTGACCATCCCGGAAAACAATTCGGTAATGTTTAAGTCGCTGTCGGGCTCAAAACTCGGCATCTGGGTTGCCCACGGCGAAGGCAAATTCAATCTACCGGAAGGCGTTGAAAGCTACAACGTGGTTGCAAAATACGGCTATGCCTCCTACCCTGCCAACCCGAACGGTTCGCCGAAAGCTGTAGCCGGCATTGCCTCGGCAGACGGTCGTCACTTGGCGATGATGCCTCACCTCGAACGTGCCATCTTCCCGTGGCAGTGCGGATTCTATCCGGAGAATCGCCGCAACGACGAAATTACTCCTTGGGTGGAAGCATTCGTAAACGCTCGCAAATGGATTGAAGAGAAAACGAAGTAACTTCAAAGTCATAACACAAAAAAAGAGGCGTTTAACCATCACGGTCGACGCCTCTTTTGTTTAGTCAATTTCCACTACCAAAATGTTGTCATTTTTAACTATTATATTGCATTACACCAAAATAATATCTAAAAAAGTAGTCACAGCGCATCTGCGACACGCTGTGGCTACGATTTGCTATGCGTAGTATCTTACGCCTTATACATTTTCATCTTGTCGAGATTCGACTCGCTGATAAATTTGAAGTTTTTAGCAACTTCAGCCTCTGCATAGTTGAGATAAACATTAGCCGAGCGAGTGAACGAATCATTGCGAGTAGCGTCGCCGAGCAAGAGGTAGCCCATAATGATATGACCTGCCATTTCGACGAGACGACGTGCATGGAAGTCTTTGTACTCGGTATCGTTAACCTCGCCAACGAGTGCAATTGCTTGCTTGTAGAGTTCGGTCATTGCAGCGAGTTTGTCTTTGAGTTCGGAAAGACCTTCGGCATATGTTTCGGCAGCATATTCTTCAATCTTAGCGAGATAAGTACCCTTAACAACGTGGTTGATAGCAGCCACAACTTGAAGTTGAGTAGTACCCTCGTAGATAGAAGTGATACGAGCGTCGCGATAGATGCGTTCGCAAGCATAATCTTTCATGAAGCCCGAACCGCCGTGAACTTGTACGCAGTCGTAAGCATTTTGGTTGCAGAATTCGCTGCCCATACCCTTAGCCACCGGAGTGAACGCATCGGCATAGCCTTTGTATTTCTTCATTTCGGCGCGTTCTTCGGGAGTGAGGCTGCGTTCTTTTGCGATGTCTTCGTAAGTCTTATACATGTCGACGAAACGAGTTGTTTCGTAGAGGATGCTACGCGAAGCATCGAGTTTGGCCTTCATAATAGCAATCATCTCAGCCACAGCGGGGAATTCGATAATAGCCTTGCCAAACTGTTTGCGGTCGTTTGCATAGGCAAGCGCTTCACGGTAGGCAGCTTCGCTGACGCCGACCGACTGAGCGGCGATGCCCAGACGAGCGCCGTTCATAAGCGCCATCACATATTTAATAAGACCCATCTTGCGCGAGCCGCAGAGTTCGGCTTTAGCGTTTTTGAACACGAGTTCGCAAGTCGGCGAGCCTTTGATACCCATCTTGTTTTCGATGCGGCGAACAGTTACGCCACCGTCGTTGCGGTCGTAGATAAACATCGAAAGACCGCGGCCGTCGTGCGTACCTTCTTCAGAACGAGCGAGGACGAGAGCGATGTGGCCGTCGCCGTTGGTGATGAAGCGCTTAACGCCGTTGAGACGCCAAGTGCCGTCGGCTTCGTTGTAGGTAGCCTTGAGCATAACAGCTTGGAGGTCGCTACCGGCATCGGGCTCGGTAAGGTCCATTGCCATAGTTTCGCCGGCACAAACGCGCGGCAGATAGCGTTGCTTTTGGTCTTCGTCGGCGAATTCGTAGATTGTTTCGGCGCAGTCTTGCAAGCCCCAAATGTTTACGAAACCGGCATCGGCACGGCTTACCATGTCGGCAGCCATAATGTAGGGAACCGACGAGAAGTTCAAACCGTTGTAGCGGCGCGGAAGAGAGATACCCATCAAACCTGCTTTAACCAAAGCGTCGAGGTTGACTTGCGTGCCTTGAGCGTAAACGACGTGACCGTCGACTACGTGCGGACCTTCGTGGTCGACGCTTTCAGCATTGGGCGCTACAATTTCGCCGGAGATTTCGCCTGCAATTTCGAGCACCTTTTCGTACGAGTCCATAGCATCCTCGAAGTTGAGCGGTGCATAGTCGTACTTTTCAGCGTCGGTATAGTTTCTTTCTTTGAGTTCTACAATCTTACGCATCAACGGATGGGTAAGATGATGTCTCAAATCGGGGTTATCGTTATAAAAATTAGCCATTGTTGTTCGATTTACTTAGAGTTCTTTTTATAATACTTGATAAGCGCAGGAATCACCTCTTCAAGATTTCCGGTAATAACGTAATCGGCAATTGCATTGATTGGTGCATCCGGGTCGTTGTTGATAGAAATGATAATAGCACTGTCTTGCATACCGGCGATGTGCTGGATTTGACCGGAGATACCGCAAGCGATGTAGAGTTTGGGGTGAACGGTCACACCGGTTTGACCGATTTGACGTTCGTGTTCAGTAAATCCGGCATCGACAGCGGCACGCGAAGCACCTACTTCAGCGCCGAGAACGTCTGCCAATTGATAGAGCAAATCGAAGTTCTCCTTGCTACCTACGCCGTAACCGCCGGCAACGATGATAGGAGCGTTTTTGATGTTGATTTTCGACTTTGCGATGTGGCGGTCGATAATTGTTACCACGTAATCGCTTTCGGGGATGTATTTCTTAGCGTCGAGGTCGACCACTTCGCCTTTGTAGTTAGCGTCGAACACTTCTTTCTTCATCACGCCTTCGCGCACGGTAGCCATCTGCGGACGACACTCCGGATTGACGATTGTTGCAACGATGTTGCCGCCGAATGCAGGGCGTATCTGATACAACAGGTTTTTGTAGTCAATCTTGGTTTTGGGGTCGGTGTGGTCGCCGATTTCGAGCGATGTACAGTCGGCAGTCAAACCGCTGTGGAGGCACGAAGAAACGCGAGGACCGAGGTCGCGACCGATGCAAGTGGCGCCCATAAGGCAAATTTGCGGTTTGATTTCCTTGAAGAGGTTAATCAAAGCCGAAGCATGAGGAAGCGAAGTGTAAGGATAAAGACGCGCGTCTTGCATCTTATAGACAACGTCGACGCCGTAAGGGAAGATTTGGCTTTCGATGCCGTCGAGTTTATCGCCGACAACGAGCGCTTCGAGGCGCACGCCGAGTTGAGTAGCCAATTGGCGACCTTTGGTAAGGAGTTCGAGGCTGACATCGGCGATGTTGCCTTCGTCGAACTCGCAATATACTATGAGATTATTATTATCTGCCATAATTTTCGATTTTTAAAGATACTAACCAATTGTGTGGTTTTCGATTAATTCTTTGATGAGGTCTTCGAGAGCGGCTTGGTCGTTGCCTTCAAGACGCTTGCTTTCTTTGGCTTGGAAAACCACATTTACAATACCTTTCACCTTCGTGGGCGAGCCTTTGAGACCGATTTGTTCGGGGTCGGCATCGACAAACTCTGCGCTCCACTCTTTGAGTTGGAGATACGGGCGCGCCTCGACGAGGGCAGCCATTTCGGGAGAGAGTTGAGCTTGTTCGCTGGGCGTTACGGCATATTTGTATTTTTGGATTCTACGAGCATTGCGAGGACGGCAATCGGCAGCGGAGCCGTTGACGGTGATTACCAACGGCAGCGGACATTCGAGAGTTTCAACACCCGATTCGAGGCGACGCGTAACGGTAGCTTTGCCGTTTTCGACCTTTTCGATTTTCTCGGCGTAAGTGATTTGCGGAAGGTTGAGCTTTTCAGCCACTTGGGGAGCCACTTGAGCGGTGTCGCCGTCGATGGCTTGACGACCGGCAATAATCAAGTCGTAGTTGCCGATTTTGCGAATAGCAGCCGAAAGAGCGTAAGAGGTAGCCAATGTGTCGGCGCCGGCGAATGCTCTGTCGGTCAATACGATACCGGTATCAGCACCACGGTAGACAGCTTCACGGATGATTTCGGCTGCACGGGGAGGACCCATGGTAAGGATTGTGATTGTTGTGTCCGGATGGGTTTCTTTGATTTGTAGGGCTTGTTCCAATGCGTTCAAATCTTCAGGGTTGAAGATAGCGGGAAGAGCGGCACGATTGATGGTGCCGTCTTCTTTCATTGCATCTTTTCCTACATTACGAGTGTCAGGCACTTGTTTTGCCAGGACAATAATGTTAAGACTCATATTGTTAATGTATTATTTAGTAATTCATTAAAAAACAAGGCAAAGTTAGCAAAAATTTGTTCAAGTTGAAAGCGAAAATGCAAACTTGTAAAAAAATCTGTATCTAAAGGACAGAAAAACGAACTTTTCTAACTGCGATGATTAAAACCACAAAAAGCGGACACAGTCATTGTGTCCGCTTCGTGTGAATAAAATTCTTTATTTATTTCTCTGAATGTCGGCAGCAGTTTTTGCTTCCCAGCCAAGAGCGCTGGCACCAAGAACTGCGGCGTCGCTTTCTTTAAGTTCGGAGATAAGCAACTTAACTTTGCCACGGAACACAGCCATAGTGTTTTTGTCCATAGCTTCCTTAACGGGCTTCATGAGCAAGTCGCCCGACTTGGTCAAACCGCCGAAGAGGATAATAGCTTCCGGGCTTGAGAACGAGATAAAGTCAGCCAACGCTTCGCCGAGGATTTCGCCTGTAAATTCGAATACGTCTTTAGCCAATTTATCACCTGCCACTGCAGCGTCGAACACGTCTTTGGAGGTAATCGAGTCGATGTCGATGTTGCGGAGCAACGATTGTTCGCCGGTACGAGCGTCGAGGAATTCGCGAGCAGTACGAGCCACGCCGGTAGCCGAAGCATAAGCCTCCAAGCAACCTGTGCGACCGCAACCGCAAAGACGACCGTTGTGACGTTTCATAATCACGTGACCGAGTTCGCCGGCGAAACCGTCGTGGCCATATACCATCTGACCATTAACGACGATACCGCTACCAACGCCGGTTCCGAGCGTAATCATGATGAAGTCTTTCATACCGCGAGCAGCGCCGTAGGTCATTTCGCCAATGGCTGCAGCGTTTGCATCGTTGGTGATTGCTACCGGCAAACCGAATTTTTCAGACACAAGGTCAGCCAAAGGTATTGGAGTCGGCCACGGCAAATTGACGCCGTCGCTAATCATACCTGTGAAATAGTTCGCATTAGGCGCACCGATACCGATACCGGCGATTTTCCCATCCGCCTCGTTTGCGTCAATTAGTTTTGTAAGCTCAACATGCAACTCGCTAATATAATCGTTGATGTCAGCATGTTTACGGGTTTTGATTGAACTGCTCGCCAATACTGTGCCGCGAGCGTCTACGATACCAAAGACGGTATTTGTACCGCCGATATCTATACCAACAACATAAGGTTTGCTCATAATAAAAATTTTAAGATAGATTTTTCACAAAGATATAACGAAAGTTTAAAACAAGAAAAATTTTTACCATTTTTTTATCTTTCATTGCAAACTATGCCTTGCTTATGATTCTTTGAGCCTGCATTATTCATTCAAGGCAAAGAAATCCGCGACAACACGTCGCGGATTTCTCTATGTGTCGATTATCGGTATAAAAAAATGTAACCGTCTATATCTGTTTGACGAACCTGCATTTACTAATCTAATCTATTCAATTAAGTGTAACATATACACATCTATTCAAGGTTCGCATAAGCTACCGATACCGACAAAATCCAAAATTTTACCGTATCTCTTTAAAAGAGATTTAATAATTGTTAGCAAAGGTATAATTATTAGACGATTTCACAAAGAAATTTAGTATAAAATTATGGTATAAATTTCACAAGTTACATGCAACCGGCTGAATGCAAGACACATAGACGGCGTACGTTCCTTATCAAGAAATTAATTTTTGTGATTTTTTAACAGTTTCAGTATTTTTTTTATCAGCGCCATCGTTAAAACGAAAATTTTACCTGCTACAATCCCCGAACATTTGCTTTTTAGCAAATTATCGGTTACTTTTGTAGCTAAACTATTGGGAATATGGATAAATCGTTTGTTTTCTTGATATTTTTTGTAATTGTAGGAGTCGCAATTGTTTATGGTATCATCTATCTCCATTTTTATATCACCACTACCGATTGGTATAAGCGTCGCCAAGAGCGCAAATTCATCAAGCGGTATAATAAAACGATGGAGCGTTTTGCTAAGTGCTTCGAACGCGACTATCGCCGTGGCAAGGTTAAAATTCCTAAAGGAATGACGGTTGAAGAGTACTATAAAAAGTCGGAAGAAGCTTATGCCCAACACTTGTTACAGTGCAGTAGCTATAATACTTTGTATCCCCGGACACCTGTTCAAAGTTCCGAATACAACTACACTAAGCCGATAAAATACAGTCCCGAGAACATCGACGACGAAATCGACGAAGACTATCTTTTCCTCAACGACAATTTTCGACTGTAGACTTGTTGTTTTTGCTACTGATTTGCATTATCTTTGCAAAAATTATCATTAAACGCTAATAGACAACAATTTATACAATTATGTTATCAAAATTTTCATTTTCCGTCAAACAATCGGCATGGCTACTAGCCTTGTTGATTATAACCTCTGCTCTGCCCGCCCGTGCCCAGAGTGAATTTTATGATGAGTTTTATGATGACCCGGAAATGCAGGAGGGGATGTTCAAATTCGAATACAGCAATGACCTAAACGGGTACATAGTAAGTCCGAACAAGTATAGCGGCTATGATTGGAATATGGAGTTCCATCTTTTCGTGCCGTCAATACGCCTACAGGATGGCAAGCCTGTTGTAGGCTTGTCCGGATTTGGCTCACTCAAGAATCTTGACGGGATATTTTTCCCTGAGAAATGCCATGTGAAATACATCTGCGATAATTGCTTCGAATATTGTCAAATGCTTGGAACACCGGAAGTACTCAACCTTCCCGAAACAGTTGAAACCATCGGACATTATGCTTTCTATGGCTGTACTGGACTCCGGAGTGTTAACTTGAGCAGCAACCTTAAAAGTATTGGACGTTCCGCCTTTGAATTATGTAAAAGCCTCAAGTCAATTACATTGCCAAAAAGTTTGAAAGTAATTTATGAATATGCATTCAGAAATTGTGCCAATTTCGATAATTGGGGTAACTTTATCGGTGGTGGTCTCGAATCGGTTGTATTTGAGGACGGAGTGGATTTCTATACTACTAATGGTAGTTACTGCTTTTACAATCATGTTTTCTGGGGTTGCGCAAACCTCAGCTCGGTGAAACTGCCAAAAGGCACTCCCGGTCGCTTTATTATCCCTATGGGTACATTCGGCTATTGCGGAAAGCTCAAGTCGATTGAGTTCCCTGAAAACACTCGCAGAATCGAACAAATGGCATTCTATCGTTCCGGCCTCGAAAGTCTTGACCTTACCACAATAGAAGGTGAACACTTTTTGCAAGGGTACTACACATTTGCTGCCTGCGAGAATCTAAAGACCATAAAAGCCAATGGCAAATTGCGTTTCGACGGCCTTTATATATTCCAAGACTGCAAAGCTCTCGAAACCGCTACTTTTACCGGCTCCGGCGACGACTATACAGAAATGAGCCCTGATATTTTTAAATATTGCGACAACTTGAAATCTGTCGAGTTTTATCGCCTCAAGGGCACGGGTCTGGACAACGAGATGGACAGTGTCTTCACAGGTTGTAAAAGTCTCGAAAAGGTTACTTCCACTTGCGAACCTGAGTTGAGAAAAATCGGCTACTCATGCTTTGACGGTTGCGAGAGCCTAAAAACAGTGACACTCCCGAAGGAAAAGGCTTTTGTAGTTAGCGAGACCGCTTTCAGAGGTTGCGCTGCCTTGCAGAGTCTCGACTTGGCTAATGTCACCACTATCGGCATTAAGGCATTCACCGGATGCGGCGCATTGGCGTCAATCAATTTCAACACTTTGTCGGACAACCTACCGACAGTGGCGAACGAGAATGCTTTCGATGAATGGCATTATGCCAACACTGCTATAAAAGTACCCGACCCGAAATATAGCGAATTTGCCGCCGACGCTTTTTGGAGCAAGTTCCTCCAACTCCAACACCCGTCTTTGTTTGCCTACACTGCAGTGCCCGGCGGCTACTCTGTCAGCAAATCGCAATACGCTCTCGAAGAGGATTTCACAGGTATGCTTGAAATTCCCGGGCAACACGAATCTGCCGATGTTGTAGCTATCGCAGAAAGCGCATTTCAAGGAGTTACAGGTATCACCGGCGTTACTCTTCCCGAAGGATTAACCTCCATTGGCAGCAATGCGTTTGCGGGCTGCACTAATATCGGAACAGTAATCAACAAAGCCGCCATGCCTCTATCCGGCGGCGTTTGTCCTGAATCAATCTTCGGCTCTGAAACTTATTCAAATAGCAATCTCTATGTACCGTTTGGAAGTCTCGACGCATATAGCGCATTTTCGCCGTGGAAAAATTTCGACAATAGAATCAAGCAAGGATTCGGCGAGCGCACTTTATCCACTCCACAGTTCTCTCTCAAGTCGGGCGAGTTTAACAAGCCTTTTGAGTTGACACTCACCACCCCGAATAATGTCGGCACTATTTATTATTACATTGTTTCCGAAAGCGAAAATAAGAATGATGTTCACACCGTTTTACCCTACTCTGCCCCAATCAACATCAACTCAACTTGCAAAGTTGTGGCTTATGTCACCGATGGCACAAACTGCAGCGAATCGGGCTCTTTTGAATGCACCTATGTCATCATAGGCACAGAGAACGGTCTCGACAAGGTGCTCGCCGCAAATGCAGACGATTGGTATCAAATTAATACTAATCTGTATGGACATTATTTCGACGGCACATACCTCTATGCCTCGACTATCGGCAACAGCGGCTCGTCGAAGAACACAGTCAACGAAGACAAGAAATCAGAAGCAGGTAGCGACATCGAAAGCGAATTTATCCAGGAAGACTGGGTGGCTATCTCCGGTTTGACAGCCGACTATGTAGGACAAGAAATCGAAAGCGGCAATATGGCAAATGTCATTTCCAACGACGCATATCCTGTCATCACATTCCCGGAAAGCGTCACCGGCAACATTAGCAGCGACATAAACTTCAACACTTACCGCGTGCAAAACTTCAATATCAACGCCGAAAGTGCAGTTGTAAGCAACATTTGGCTCGTGGCTCCGCAACCCGCAGAATATTGCACCGTGGCAGGCTATATGGATGCAGCGAAAATCAACACCGACGAAGGCTATCTTGTATTACAGTCGGCTAAGGACGCAACAACCTTAGAAGACGAAACTGTAATCGAGCCGCTCGCTATGAAAGTATATTACAACGCTGCTTCAATCACATTGGGAGTTGATGGATGGTATGCTTTCACGGGAATCGTGTCGAAAGACGGCGATGGTTTGAAATTTACAGCATTGGAAGTCGAAGACATACCCGCAGGCGTTAAGGATGTAAATGCCGGCAATGCACGCATATTTGCTGCAAATGGCAACATCAATGTGACGAGCGAAGCAAAAGCCGGAATCACAGTTTACTCTACATCAGGTCAACTCGTAGCATCGTTAGAAGCATCAAGCGCTACAATCGCCGTATCGCCCGGCTTCTATATTGTAAAAGTTGGCAACCGGGTTAAAAAACTCGCAGTGTACTAACACCACTGCTCTCACACTCAGGGACTGCTACAATCGGCAGTCCCTTTTTTGTATTATAGCAACATTGCAAAAGCCTATTTGCAATTTTGGCGGAATGTGATTAACTTCGCAGCGTAAAAACAAATTAGAGTGCGACAACACGATGAACATATATAAGACACTAATAGCGGCACTAATGGCAGTGATGGCGGTTTGCTGCTCGACGGGCGTTGAAAGCATCGGGCGCATCACCGAACGCGACGTGGCACGTTACGGCGAAAAGCCTTCTTCTGCCGACAATGAGATTGTAGAAATTGCCGAAGCCGAAAGCATTGAACGTTGGCGCCCCGGGAAGCGGTTTTTGGTAACCGACGACCGATTCAGTGTGGTGCTGGATGCCACCACCGACAGCGCAACTCAGCATTTAGGCGGCAAAATGCTTACGTACAAGGGATACAGATATGCGCGCCACATCGACAACCAAGAATCGATAGTGTTGGAATTCATGCTCGATTCCGCCATCTATCGTTACGACACCGGGAAAGAACTTGAAGCGCTGAAATCGCTCCCCACCGAAAGATTATTGCCATACGTCATCGACATGGACCGCATCGCCGCTGTCGATTCTGCGCTACGCAACAAGACCTACTACATTCGCACACGCAACTGGCTAAGCACCGACCGCAAGCCGATTGGCGGGCTGAAATTTGTGGCTGTCAACATCCTCAGCGTCAAGCCCGGCGACGACGTCTATCCTATGTTTGTAATATTCGACTACGAAGGCAAGAGCTATGGCGTTCGGATGTCGTGGAAGGAATCGGCAGTGGCAAGCGCCACGTTCAGCCGATTGTTTTCGCCGACCGACATACGCCGTCGCTACAAGAATATCACCGATGACGTGTGGGAGCACATAACCTGCGGAAGCGTAAGCCTCGGGATGACCAAAGAAGAATGCTCGCTGTCGATGGGCTCTCCCGAACAAATCGACCGCGCAACCAACCATGCCGGACTTTACGAGCGCTGGAGTTATTCCAACGGCGCTTACTTGATTTTTGAAAACGGCATTTTACAAAAATATAGGAGATAGTCATCCGTGGAACTTGAATTTTTAGGAACAGGCACGTCAACCGGAGTGCCACAGATTGGATGCCGATGCGACGTCTGCACGTCGACCGACCCTCACGACCGACGCTTGCGCGCTTCGGCGATTTTGCGTACCCGAGGCAAGTCGATTCTCATCGATTGCGGCCCCGACTTCCGTGAGCAAATCCTTAGAGCGAGCAATTGGAGCATAGACGCACTCTTGATTACGCACATCCACTACGACCACATCGGAGGCATCGAAGACCTGCGTCCATACTGCTTGGATAAGCCCATCGGAATCTACGCACAGAAAGAAGTGACCGACGGACTCCACACACGTCTACCCTATTGCTTTGCTCATCTCGACTATCCGGGCATCCCAAAACTGGCACTTCAAGCCGTCGACGACCGACCGTTTACGGTTGAAGGCATCGACGTGTTGCCGCTACCCGTGTGGCACTATCGACTGCTCGTTTTCGGATTCAGAATCGGAAATTTTGCATACATAACGGATAGCAACAACATCCCCGACGAGACCTATGAGCGACTCAAAGGCGTCGACACGCTCGTGATTAACGCACTTCGTATCAAACCCCATCTATCGCATTTCAGTCTTGAAGAGAGTCTCGAAGCCGTCCGCCGAATTAGCCCGCGCGTAGCATATCTCACCCACATCAGCCACGACATGGGACTACACAAAATTGTCGACAAGACATTGCCGCCGAACGTCCGATTGGCTTACGACGGGATGACAATCGAAGTGCCTGACTGACAACGCCGTAGAGAGTTGATTTGTGAAAATCAAAACTTTTCGATAAATTTGCACCTACGAAAAAGGAAAAAAGAATGAATCATATACGAAATTTTTGCATCATAGCACATATCGACCACGGCAAGAGTACGCTTGCCGACCGACTCTTGGAATACACTAATACGGTCTCGGGCAAGGACTTGCAAGACCAAGTGCTCGACGATATGGACTTGGAACGCGAACGCGGAATTACAATCAAAAGCCATGCCATACAGATGCAGTATGAGCACAACGGAGAGACCTTTACGCTCAACCTCATCGACACTCCGGGACACGTCGACTTCTCGTACGAGGTGTCGCGCTCGATAGCCGCTTGCGAAGGCGCGCTGCTCATCGTCGATGCTTCGCAAGGCGTTCAGGCTCAAACCATTTCGAACCTATACATGGCTATCGACAACGATTTGGAAATCATTCCGGTAGTCAACAAAGTAGACCTCGACAGCGCGAATCCCGACGAAGTTGAAGACGAAATCATCGACCTACTCGGCTGCCGACGCGAAGAGATAATCCGTGCCAGCGGCCGCACGGGCATTGGTATACCCGAAATTCTCGAAGCCATCGTTGAGCGCGTTCCCGCGCCACAAGGCGACCCCGAAGGACCGCTACAAGCGCTAATTTTCGACTCCGTATTCAATCCGTTCCGGGGCATTATCGCCTACTTCAAGATAGTAAACGGCTCGCTGAAGAAAGGCGATTTCGTAAAATTTGTCAACACCGGCAAGCAATATAATGCCGACGAAATCGGTGTGCTCAAACTCGAGATGAAGCCGCAAGAATCGTTGTCGGCAGGCAACGTAGGCTACATCATTTCGGGCATCAAGACGTCGAGCGAAGTACGCGTCGGCGACACAATCACCCACGTCAACCGCCCGTGCGATGCCGCTATCGAAGGTTTTCAAGAGGTTAAGCCGATGGTGTTTGCCGGCGTATACCCTATTGAAACCGAAGATTTCGAAAATCTTCGCACGTCGCTCGAAAAGTTGCAACTGAACGATGCCTCGCTGACATTCCAACCTGAATCGTCGGCAGCTCTCGGTTTTGGCTTCCGATGCGGATTCTTGGGACTTCTTCACATGGAAATCGTACAAGAACGATTGGGTCGAGAATTCGATATGGACGTCATTACGACAGTGCCCAACGTGTCCTACAAGGTGTACGACAAGAAGGGCAACGTCATCGAGGTGCACAACCCGTCGGGACTTCCTGACTTGACGCTCATCGACCACATCGAAGAGCCTTACATCCGTTCGTCGATTATTACCACAGCCGACTTCATCGGACCGATTATGACGCTCTGCTTGGGCAAGCGCGGCGAACTCGTCAAGCAAGAATTTATCTCGGGCAATCGCGTCGAACTCATCTTCGATATGCCGTTGGGCGAAATCGTCATCGACTTCTACGACAAACTCAAAAGCATCTCGAAAGGCTACGCATCGTTCGACTACCATCTGCACGACTTCCGCGAGTCGAAACTCGTCAAACTCGACATTCTGCTCAACGGCGAGTCGGTCGATGCTCTGAGCACGCTGACCCACTTCGACAATTCAGTGTCGTTCGGACGTCGTATGTGCGAAAAGTTGAAAGAACTCATCCCGCGCCAGCAGTTCGACATAGCCATTCAAGCCGCTATCGGTGCGAAAATTATTGCTCGCGAGACCATCAAAGCCGTGCGCAAAGACGTGACGGCTAAATGCTACGGTGGCGACATCAGCCGCAAGCGCAAACTCCTCGAAAAGCAGAAAAAAGGCAAAAAGCGCATGAAACAAATCGGCTCGGTAGAAGTCCCGCAGAAAGCATTTTTGGCAGTACTTAAGTTAGATTAATTTCCGTTTGACATATGGAAAAAACTTTATTTGCGGCGCGTAAGACCATAATGGCTTACGTCAAAGCCGGCAATCCCCTAATCGTGGCAACGATAATAGCACTCGTTGCCGCCAATCTTCCTGTAGTCAGCAACTACTACTTCAGCTTCTGGAATGAAGAAATCAGCCTGAAGATAGGCGACTTCAACTTGTTCGGACACGGCGACAGCACGATGAACCTGATGACGTTTATCAACGACGCCCTGATGGCTATTTTCTTCTTTACCATTGGTCTGGAGATAAAGCGCGAGGTGCTCGTCGGCGAATTGTCGTCGCTGCGAAAAGCCCTGCTACCCATCATTGCCGCAATCGGCGGTATGGTTGTGCCGATTGTAATCTTCCACTTTCTCAGCGTCGGCGAAGAGTATTCGCGCGGAGCAGCCATACCGATGGCAACCGATATCGCCTTTTCGCTCGGCGTACTGGCAATGCTCGGCAGCCGTGTGCCAATCTCGTTAAAGATATTTCTGACAACGCTTGCCGTGGTCGACGATATCGGCGGTATTTTGGTCATCGCCACTTGTTATACAAGCGAAATACATTTCAACTACTTACTTTACGCCGGAGTGGCTATCGCCTTCCTCATCTTGGGCAACATTTGGAAAATCCAAACCAAGATGTACTACATTCTGTTCGGCTTGATGGTGTGGTACTGCTTCCTCAATTCCGGCATACATCCGACAATCGCCGGCGTTATCGTAGCGTTCTGTATCCCCGCCGTACCGGTTTTCAACCCGAAGAAATACATCCAAATGATACGTCGCAGCATTTCGCACTTCCCCACCGAATCGGATGCACAACTTGACTCGTCGAACCACATCCTCACGCGCACACAAATGGACTGGCTCAAGCAAATCGAGTCAGCTTCCGACAAAGTGATTTCGCCGCTGCAAGACTTGGAAGACACGCTGCATCCGTTGGTCAACTTTATCATAATCCCGCTTTTTGCGTTTGCCAATGCCGGAATTTCTATCGACGGCATGCAGATGAGCGACATTACGTCGGGAGTCGGTGCGGCTGTGGTCTGCGGCTTGGTGCTGGGCAAGTTTTTGGGAATTTTCTCTTTCACTTGGCTATCGGTACGCCTTCGACTTGCACCTATGCCCTATCGCGCTACGTGGAAAATGATTGGCGCCGTCAGCGTGCTCGGCGGTATCGGCTTCACGGTGTCGCTATTCATTGCCAATCTGTCGTTTCCCGATGCCGGACATCTGGAAATGCTCAACGCATCGAAACTCGGCATCCTGGTCGGCTCGCTCCTTTCTGCCGTCTTGGGCTATTTGCTGCTTAACATCCTCTTACCCAAGCGAGACAAAGCAGTTTCAGAATAGCCGTAGCGGCTAACAGCCAACGATATACAACAAAATTGGTATTCTCCGACAGAGGAAAATACCAATTTTTTGCTATTGTGCACTTCGGCTTTCAATTTGTTAATCATAAATGCGTATAGTTCACTATCGGAAGCGCAACCGAATAGTGAACTTTTGTTATTTACCCTTATGCATTACGACACATCCTCGTAAGCTGTTTATGATAAACTCTTCGCCGTTGAATTGCAGTGCTTCAAAGTGCACCGAAATTGAATCGTTTTCGACATGCAAGAGTTCGTCGGCTACCTTTTCATCTCCGTCCAGGTATGCCTTGCGAAGTGCGTTGACGTCGAGCCGTTTGTTCAACAAGAATACGCTGTCGCGAGTCACCGTCACCTTTCCATTTGTGCATAGCGACGTCTTCGCGCCGAGCAATATTGCATCAGCATTGCTACAATCGATTGTCGTCCCTCGGCGGCTCATGTATCGATATGGCATTTCCCGGATTTCGTCGTCGATCGACGCTATGCCGAAACGCTCGACAACGTAAGCAGTGTCGGCTGTTTGACGAATATAATTCAACGTTTTTTTAATCTCATTACGTGTATACAAGTCGGTCGACGATTCCCAAGCCGTCACCAAAATATGTCCTTCTGAATCGCACGCACCGATTTGGCGAGCCAAGCCGATTACGCGCTGCGTTTGCGCACGCAACGAAAGTTGATAGGCATTCACGCCGGGCGTATAGGCGGCAAACATCAAAGCCACCACAACAATCACCTGCATTGCGCGCCAATTATTGGTGCGACGCCAAAACATCATCAGCGAAAAGGCAGTCATCAGCAGTCCTGCCACAACGAGATAGCAACGCGATTCGGTCAGCGAAAACTCCCCTATTCGGTAAGCCAATCCGGTCCAAAACAAAGCTAATAGCGGCAACGAAATGATATGAAATCGGTCGAAAAACCAATCGTACAAACGCACCGACGATACGCTTAATATCATCTTACATGCCAAAGCCACAGCATAGAATGCCGACAGCATAGCCGCCAAACCGCCTTCCGGAAGTGTCCACGTTACAACAATTTTCACCAAATAGAGATATAGAATCGTTGTATAAATTATCGTTGCCGGACACACTATCCAACGCATTGCGCGTTCTACAATAGTAGCCACATTATCTTCGCGACTTTCTCCGGCGCCCATACCACAAAATGCCATTGGCATGATAATAAGAAATACAATCAGCGGCACGTGACGGTCCCAATGCTCCCACACGTTGAAAACATACGCCACAGTCGCCGAGATGGCGCACAACGCCAACATCGCCACAAAGGCAATCGCACCCGCTTGAACAGCATCGACAAGCGTCGACACCAGCGCACGACCACTCGATTCGTTACTCTTTCCACCGTTGACAATCAGCAGCAACAACACCGAAACTGCCAAACTTACAAAATAGCTGCCCGAGCCTATCCAGTCGGACATATCGACAAGCATCGCTACGACCGTAAGAATCGGCGTAAGGTAGTATATCCATCGTCGATTGAACCGCTCGGACAGTCGTCGCGCAAAGAGTGTCAGGAAGAATATAATCGGAAATGCCGCCATTTTTTCTTCGGCATCTACCCCGTCCATTTTTTCGTAGACCAGGAAAAACCACAGGCACTCCGCTAATTCGATAGCATTGCGTCGCGCCACATCAACGATGTTTAAACATAAAGATTCCAAATCTAATTTCATAGCTGCAGTTGGTTTTATATTTTTGATTTTAAACAATACACAGTAAAAACGAGAGTTACAATTTTTTATTGCAAGTCGAATCCCTAAAAAACAAAAACGGAAGAACACTTTCGCATTCTTCCGTTAGAGGTGACAAGCGGATTCGAACCGCTGTAGACGGTTTTGCAGACCGTTGACTAAACCACTCATCCATGTCACCGTGCGTTTGCGAGTGCAAAATTAACCTTAAATTTTTAAACAACCAAATCTTTTCGACAAAAATTATTGCAAATTTTCACGCAAAAAGCAAAAGTGAAAAGAAATACAGCAAATTTTGACACATTCTACTCTATTTACCTAAAAATTTACACTTCAACCATCCTTAATCTAAGTATCCTTCCAGACATTTTTCCAGTTATTCTACCTAAGCAGAAGAAACTCGTAGTATTTTTCCTTCTTTTTCATACCTTATCTATTTTTCAACAAATGTTATTCAAAGATAAAAACCCTCCTCTTTTCAATCGCAAAATAGCAACAACTATTTTTCGATTCGCCGCGATAGTGTTCGCATTCCGTATCAGAGTACAAATCACAAGCAATTATTATCATGTAGCAAACAACAATCTTCGGCTGTTTGCGTTATATAATTACAAAGAGGTATTTTTGCAAATAAACGAAATTTCATAACTATGAAAGAAGAAACGGCAAAGTACGAAGAGTACTTGACAGTAATTGCCAACACACGCCTTATCTACAACACAATGGAAGAGTTGGAAAAGATGCTCGACAACTATTCCATTCACAATAACGGCATCAAGCGTTGTTTCACCACTCTGCAAAAGATGCGGTCGGCATACAGGGACCTGAAAGTAGAGGTGGAACTTATGACTGATGGGACCATCAATCTTGACCGTTTGATTTTGCAATACCGAAAAGCATGGGACTTCTTTCATGACAACCTCTACCGAAGAACCAAACCCGAGCAGGTTGCCATAGAACTTCTATCGTTCTGCTATCCACAATACGTTCGCAAAGACATCGGCAGCAGGCGCTCATCAATATATCAACAAGTCGTCGAGCAGAACATCAACGTTCCGCTGCTGTTGCTAATGCTAATGAAAGCAATCCCGGGATACGGTTCAAAAGACGGCGATGCCAACGATATGACCATGCAGTTTGAACGAGTAACGGCATTGCTACAGGATTTCACCGACAACAATCCGGGCTTCAGCATGCTTCCTACTATCACTCGAGCAAGAGAAGAAAAGAACAAGTCGAGACTGATGCTTCTTTTTCATGTTTCAGATATTCTTAACACGTACGATTCTTTCGCAAATGGAAACAACATCTATGATATAGCCGGCGACATAAAGGCAAGCTATGTCAACCTTGATATTAAAGGCTATTGGAACGAGTGTGGCGGGAAACTAAACAATACCGACTTCTGGCAAATCGAAAACACAATCGACTACGGTTCGTATTTCATTACCCGATGGCATAAAGATGCCGACAATCGCTTGACCGGAATTCGTTACACCTTATTTATAACGGAAAGAGCAGACGGCAAACTTACCCATTACATACTACATCCGGAGGCAATCAAACGCAGAATGAAGGGATGCCCTTATAAGGATTCCGACCAGGCGTGGTACATAACAGCCAGGCTTGATGCAAAGCCAAACGAATTACCCTTGCATCGTGCTATCTATTCCACGAAATGGCAACAAGACATACACCTGACGCGGTGCACCGAGGAGAATGTCGTATCGCAGTACGAGCATTGGCTAAATAAATGTGAGTTAGTCAAGCAATTCGAACATTTCGAGTATATCTTCCTCCCGAATCTATATGCCGTTACGCGGTCGCATCTTTACATCCCTTCTGAAAATGAAGGAGAGTTCTATAAGGTACCGAAAGACGCCTATGAAGGATTTGACCGCATTCAGATTGGCGACAACATCGGCACCATGCTGATGAACGGCAAGACATATCTGGTATTCGACGAACTAATGCTCTACATCGGCACCACCAAAAAAGACCTGCAGAAATACAAAATAGAAAGAGTCAACCGCATCGAATAGAGCAGTTGACGTCTTATCACGAACCCCGATTTCAGGGTAAAAGATGGGCTAAGAAATCATTTGTAAGAAACTTTCACATGAGTCTTTTCATCACTACCCACCATGACTTTTACATCGACACCTTCTATAGGAGCACGAAAGTTAAGCCCTTTCTTGTTGTCAACTATAATCTCCATTTCTTTTACGTTATTCTCCTTTCCTTTACGGATAAGTTCAGCGGCGATTTCACCCTGGTCTTTAGATGATGACAATTTATCTAAAGCAATTTTCAACAACCATATTGGTGAAGATGTAAGAAAGAGTGATGGAAAAAGTCCCATTGAAGAAATAGCATCTGTTTTTCCGGATTTTGTTGTTAAATCAAATACTGTCATAATTTCATCTTTTATTATTAACTGTTCAAATATAAAAAGGAGGAAAGACCGTTCGAGAAGAAAAGAATCAGTTTTTACATAAAAAAGCCAAAATTGTCGGTAAAACGTACGCGTATACAAAACGTCTACAGGATATTCCGCCACCCTCAGGGCAATCCGTAATAAGGAACAACCTCGTCGGTTAACGATGCTTTACGCTATTCATTCTTCCTGCCTCTTTTTCGTGTTACTTTTTGTTCGTTCAACACTTCATCAAGACTCTGATACTGCTTTTGCGTAAAGAGATGGTCAAAATCTTGAAGTGCATTCAAAGCAAAACCGACTTGGAGCAATCCTTTAAGAGAGATTTCGCCGGTCTGCTCGAATCGGCGGTAGGTGGCAAACTTTATTCCGGCTCTGGCAGCAAAACCTTCTTGGGTTAAGTTCAACTCCAATCTTCTCAACTTAACCCTCGCCGCTATTTGCTTTGCCACGTCTCTCGGTGTCGATATATTAATTGCTAACATATTATTCTTTCAAGCGGATTTTAGTCATAAACAAATAAAATATTATTCACTACAATGATAATAATAATTTCTCAAACATCATAATTTCCCAAAAGATTTCAGGAAGAAAAATCGATACGCGTGAGTGGGTGCAAATTTGGCAAATGTGCAAATCGTTATCGGTCAGTAGTTTTCGGTTTATGTGCATTTACCCGATTAGAGCGGTTCGACGGCGATATTTGCCGAGCAACAACGCGCGTTGATAAAAAATGAA